>NZ_CP037953.1:2742845-3047605 GCF_009756665.1 Permianibacter aggregans | reverse complement strand
TCGTTGGTGGCGGCGCTTGGTTCGTATCTGTCGGCGAAAGCGCAGCGAGGCCAATGGTTGCTGCGTATCGAGGATATCGATCCGCCACGAGAACCGGTGGGCGCCGCCGATACCATAAGAAAGCAGCTCGAAGCCTTCGCGCTCTGCTGGGATAGCGAGGTGCTCTATCAAAGCCAACGTAGCGAGCGCTATGAACAGGTGTTGGCGCAATTGCTGGCAAGTGGCGCCGCGTTTCACTGCGCCTGTACGCGTCGAGAACTGCAGGACAATGCCGGTCGCTGCGCCAATCACTGCGCGGAAAAACATCTGGGCGGACAACGCACAGCGATTCGTCTGCGGGCGCCGGCAAAGACGCTTGCGATCAATGATCGGATACATGGCCTTGTTGAAATCGCTGAACATGAAGACATCGTGCTGAAGCGTCGCGATGGCCTGTATGGCTACACGCTGGCAGTTGTCGTTGACGATCTTGATCAGGGCATTACCGAAATCGTCCGCGGCGCCGACTTGCTGACCGCTTCGCCTTTGCAAGCGCAATTGTTCCGGCTGCTTGGCGCCCAGCCACCGAGCTACACCCATCTGCCGCTGGTGTTACAGGCTGATGGCCGCAAGCTATCGAAACAGAACCAGGCCCCCGCCATTTCGGTCGAACAGCGCCTGGAATTGCTGCACCGGGCGCTGCGGGTATTGGGCCAACCGGTACCGGAGGCCGAGCACCCGGAAGCGTTGCTGACCGCCGCGACGACCACCTGGGATATTGCCAAAGTGCCGAAAGGGCCGGTTTTTGAGCTGGCTTCTAATTAAAATTCGCCGCTATTGGCCTGACCACGTTCGGTGCTATCATTCGGCTTTCCCCTAAGATCTTGATTCTTTGTGATTTTTTCCCGCATCCGGCAATTCATCAACGGCAACGGGCCGACGCTGAAAAAACGCGTGATTCCACGCGACCAGCACACGGTTTCCCGCAAGGAAATCAGTGAAAACGCCTTGAAGGTGTTGTATCGCTTGAACAAGGCCGGTTTCGAGGCCTATCTGGTTGGTGGCGGTGTGCGCGATGTGCTGCTCGGCGAACACCCGAAAGATTTTGACGTCGCCACCAGCGCCAGGCCGGAAGAAGTCGCAAAAGTCTTTCGTAATTGCCGTTTGATCGGTCGCCGTTTTCGCCTCGCCCATGTGCTGTTTGGTTCCGACGTCGTTGAAGTCGCCACGTTTCGCGGCGCCAATGACGATTCGCCGCAAACCGAA
The DNA here is from genome assembly GCF_009756665.1 of Permianibacter aggregans. GTDB lineage: Bacteria > Pseudomonadota > Gammaproteobacteria > Enterobacterales > Permianibacteraceae > Permianibacter > Permianibacter aggregans. Next base: position 3,046,360 of record NZ_CP037953.1, on the reverse strand, counting down.
CACGGCATGGTGTTGCGCGACAATGTTTACGGCACATTGGAACAGGATGCCGAGCGTCGCGATTTCACCGTCAATGCGCTCTATTACAACATTGCCGATTTTTCCGTCGTCGACTTCACCGGCGGTTTGGATGATTTGAAAAAGCGCCGGCTGCGCTTGATCGGCGACCCGGAAAAACGTTTCCGCGAAGATCCGGTGCGAATGCTGCGCGCCGCTCGTTTCGCCGCGAAGCTTGATTTCGATATTGAGAAAAAAACTCGCGAACCGATTCCGGAACTTGCCGGGCTTTTGCACAACGTATCGAATGCCCGGCTCTGGGATGAATCGGCAAAACTGTTTTTATCCGGTTATGGCGAAGCCTGTTTTCACCAGCTTGATCAACTCGGGCTTTTCGCCGCGTTGTTTCCTGCCACCAGCAAAGCCTTGAAAAAAGCGCCGCAATGGCAGGCCATGTTCGACGCGGCACTACGCAATACCGATCAACGCATCGCCGAAGAAAAAGGCGTCAATCCCGCGTTCCTGTTTGCCGTGCTGTTGTGGCCAGTGTTGCAGCACAACCTGCAAAAAAGACTGGATCGTGGCCAACATCCGGCGCCGGCGATGCAAGCAGCCGCAACCGATGTGCTCGACGAACAAAACCGTTACATCGCCATTGCCCGTCGTTTCGCTCTGGTCATTCGCGAAATGTGGTCGCTGCAACATCGTTTTGAATCGCGCACGCCGGCCCGTGTCGACAAGCTGTCCAGTCATCCACGTTTTCGCGCCGCGTTCGATTTGTTGTGTCTGCGTGCAGAAAGTGAAACGGAATTGAAACCGCTGGCGGATTGGTGGCAGCAATACCAGGATGCCGATGAATCCGCTCGCATCGAATTGATTAAAGGCGCCACCCAGGGCACGAAAAACAGCAATGGCCCGCGCACCCGCCGTCCGCGCAAACGCACTGCACGCCGGGCGCCGAAACCGTCTACCTGATGACGGCCATCACCGCCTATATCGGGCTAGGCAGTAATCTCGATGACCCGCGCCAACAACTGCAACGGGCGCTGCAAGCGTTGGCCAATATGCCCGACAGCACGCTACTGAATGCGTCCCCGTTCTATCGCTCGGCACCGCTGGCCGGCATGGCGCAAAACGATTACTGCAATGCCGTCGCGGCGATAGCGACAACATTGACTGCCCGTCAATTGCTGCAACAACTGCAGCAAATCGAAAATCAACAGGGCCGGATACGTCAGCAACGCTGGGCCAGCCGTACGCTGGATCTGGATCTATTGCTGTACGATAATGCGGTCATCCACACGGCGGATTTGCAGGTGCCGCATTACGCCCTGCACCAACGCCCATTTGTGGTATTTCCGCTGCTGGATATTGCACCGGATTTGAAGCTGCCAGATGGCACTGCGCTGCGTGATCTGGCCGAGCAATTGTCGCGTGAAGGATTGAGTGTATTTTGAACACGGCCAAGGCATTGCGTTTCATTGCGGTTGAAGGGCCGATTGGCGTCGGCAAAACCTCGCTTGCCATGCGTTTGGCGGATACCCTGAGCGCGCAAACGCTGCTGGAAATGCCGGAAGAAAATCCGTTTCTCGAACGTTTCTATCAAAACCCGAAACAATCGGCGCTGCCGACGCAATTATTTTTCCTGTTTCAACGCATGCGGCAGCTGCAAGGCTTGCGTCAGCAGGACATGTTCGCGCCGCTGACGATCAGTGATTACCTGATGGACAAGGACGCGCTGTTTGCGCGCCTGAATCTTGATGACGACGAGCTGGCGCTGTACGAAACGGTTTATGCGCAAACGACGATACAAACGCCGCAACCGGATCTGGTCGTTTACCTGCATGCACCGACCACTGTGCTGATGGATCGTATCCGTCGTCGCAACCGTCGCATCGAAGCGGGGATCAGTAAGGAATACCTGACCAAACTCGTTGATGCCTACACTCAGTTTTTCCATTTCTATGTCGCCTCACCGCTGCTGATCGTCAACACCGCCGAACTGGATCTGGTCGGCAACAGCAATCACTTCCAGCAGTTGGTTGAGCGCATCAACGCGACCCGCAGCGGCCGTCATTATTTCAATCCACAAGCCTGAATCGCGGGCTTTAAAACGAGACTTGACCATGAGCCAGCATTCGACTTCCAGTCAGCCGAAAATCACTCTGCCGCGTTTGCAGGAAATGAAAAAAAATGGCGACAAGATCGTCGTGATTACCGCTTACGACGCCAGCTTTTCACGCGTCGTCAATGAGGCCGGCGTCGATGTGGTTCTGGTCGGCGATTCGCTGGGTAATGTCATGCTTGGGCTAGACAGCACCGTACCGGTGACGATGCAGGACATGATCCATCATATGCGAGCCGTCGCGCGCACCAATCAGCACGCGCTTTTGATCGCTGATATGCCCTACATGGCCTACGCCACCGTTGAGCAAACGCTACAGAACGCGGCAGCATTGATGCAGGCCGGCGCCCATATGGTCAAAGTCGAAGGCGGCACCTGGCTGTGCGAAAGCGTCAAAGCCTTGAGCGATCGCGGCATTCCGGTTTGTGCCCATTTGGGTTTGACGCCGCAATCGGTCGATGCCCTTGGTGGTTACAAAGTGCAGGGCCGTGAACCGGAAGCGGCAACGAAAATGCGCTTCGATGCCGAAGCCTTGCAAGCCTCCGGTGCGCGTATGCTGGTGCTCGAATGCGTACCAAGCGAGCTCGCCAGAATCATCAGCGGCGAACTGACCATTCCGGTCATCGGTATCGGTGCCGGTGTCGATACCGACGGTCAGGTACTGGTGCTGCAGGACATGCTCGGCATCACACCCGGCAAGCGGCCGAAGTTTTCCCATAATTTCATGGCTGAAGCACAAGGCGATATCCAGGCGGCGGTGGCTGCCTACGTCGCGGCCGTGCGTGAAAAGCGCTTCCCCGGCCCCGAACACAGCTTCAGCTGAACAGGCGATAGCGTTCACGCTACAATGCCGGCCCCTTCCTTGTCGGAACTGCAGCATGAAACGGTTTGAACAATTGGCGGATTTGCGTGCCCAGGTGCGTGAATGGCGTATGGCGGGTTTACGCATCGCTTTTGTACCGACGATGGGCAATTTGCATGAAGGCCATGCCTCGCTGTTTGAGCAAGCCCGTGAACATGCCGACAAGGTCATCGCCAGCATTTACGTGAATCCGATGCAGTTCGGTCTCAATGAAGACTGGTCGAAATATCCGCGCACGCTCGATGCCGATACCATCATCCTGCAGGATAAAAAAGTCGATGGGCTGTTTCTACCGGATGACAAAACCATGTACCCGCAGGGCACCGAAGTACAGACCTTTGTCGAAGTGCCGCGGCTCTCATCAATTCTCTGTGGCGCCTCTCGTCCCGGCCATTTCCGCGGCGTCGCCACCATCGTTAGCAAGCTGTTTAACCTGGTGCAGCCGGATGTCGCGGTGTTTGGTGAAAAAGATTTTCAGCAACTGATGGTCATACGCCAGATGGTGGCCGATTTGTTCGTGCCGATTGAGATTATTGGCGCGCCAACGAAACGTGCCAGCGATGGCCTGGCGCTGTCTTCTCGCAATGGTTACCTGACGCCGGAAGAGCGCTTGCAGGCGCCAGTCATCTATCAAGCATTGACGACTTGCGCGGAACAATTGCGCAACGGTGAACGTGATTTTGCCAAGCTGGAACAACAAGCAAGATTGACCATCGACAAAGCCGGTTTGCGCCCGGATTATTTTGCCATTCGCCGGCATGAGGATTTGCTGGAGCCGGCCATCGAAGATCAGCGGTTTGTCGTGCTGGCCGCCGCCTTTCTTGGTAAAGCTCGACTGATCGACAATATTCAGGTGGTGAACTGAAAAATGGATTGGAAAATCTTTTTAACTATTTTTGGCACGGTATTGATTGCTGAACTTGGCGATAAAACCCAGTTGGCGACAATGCTATTCGCCACCGATCAGCACACCAGCAAATGGCAGATTTTCTTCGCGGCCTCGGCAGCGCTGGTGGTCGCCAGTGCCATTGGCGTTTTGGCCGGCGCACTGCTCAGTCAATACATCAACGAAAAATATTTGCACTATGCTGCGGGTATCGGTTTTATTGTGATTGGTATCTGGACACTGTGGCGCGCCTGAAAGACGCCACCGGCAAACGGAGGGCATCGAATGAAGCGTTTTATCGGTATCACAGCACTACTACTGGTGCTGGTTTTTGCGGTTTGGTGGTTGACGCTGAAGCTGGAACAGAGTGAAACCGATTTAGCGGACCAGCCTGCGGTTGTTCCTGCGCCGGTCAGCGTCGGTGACGAATTGGTTAGGGATATCACACCGGGCGAAGTCCCCAAGTCGGTTCAGGAATATTACGCCTACAACGAGTTCCAGCAGCAAACCCGCGAGTTTTTTGAACAAGCCAAGGAGCTCGATGCCGAACAACGACGTAAGCAGATGAATGACATCAAACAGGGCACCGAGCACTACGAACAACAAGGCAAATTGCTGCCAATGGAAGCGCTGATCCTGAAGTTGGCGATGCTGAAATATACCGCCGGTGACGAGCAAGACTACAAAGACCGAGCGAAAGCGCTGATTGATCAATACCAGGCCATATCCGACGCCAGCGAGCAGGCTTGGCTTGCCAACCCCGATCCCAAATTCATCGAGTACAAACGTAGGGAGATGGATATCGTCAATGAAGTGCGCGGAATGACAACGATTCCCGATGGTTTGAGCCGCGATGAATATCTGCGTCAGCGCTTGCAGCAGGCGCGGATTGAAGCGATGGGAGCCGGGTCTGAAGACGACGGGGGTTAACCGCTTTTAGAACTGCTTCATAAAAAGAGCGCCACATTGGCGCTCTTTTTTCTTTCTTCGCTCATCATCCATCAGAGCAATTGATCCAATGTCCAATACAGCAAATTGAACGGCTTGTTGTAATCCTGCTGTGGACTGCTTTCCGATGCATCCATAACATTGCCGCTGCCGTTCAACACATTGTTGATGAAGTGATCGAGCTCCAGGCCCTGCTCCTGAATATCGGCATTGGCAAACTCGATGATTGACGTGCAATGGCTTTCATTGACGGCGCGGAATTGCGGGAAGTAGCCGCCGAAATTATTCAGCCCGTTCAGTGTTGTTTTCAGCCGGTCGGTATCCACCGCCCAGCGCGCTTTGATTTTCGCCTGACGGCTGGCCTGATCCGGATCGTTGAAAATATCCTCATAGAAACGCTCGTAGGAATACGAGGAATAATTCAGATCCTGCCAGAAATGGGTATGCCCCAATCGGTCTGCCGACCAACGCGATGACAGCGCCGAATAAATCGTACCGAGATTGTTCAGATTCAAACCATACGGTCCGAGTTCGGCCAACATGTACGACAGCGGACCGTTGCTTAAACCCCAGGCACTACGAATATGATTTTGCAGGCGAATGCTCGGGTACTGGCTATCATTGCCGCCAACAGGCGCGGCAAAAACCGGCCCGGAATCGTCGATCAGAAAACCTTTGGTTGGCTCCATGTCGCGGCGAATATGGGCATAGTTGGTTAGCGAACCGGCGCCACCGGCACTGCAACCGGTGGTCAACAATTGCGTTGGGCGCTGCAGATTGTCTTTCAACCAACTGAGCACGGCACGCATATTGCGCAAACCGTTGTGATGCCAAACCAGTGGCGCATTCTGGCCGTTCTCGTCTTCATAAATCGCCACCTTGTCACCGGAATAAATATCGCCGGTGCAATACGGCACATAGACCATATTCCAGTTCTGGGTTTTGGTCCGGGTCCACGGATGCAAACGCACAACAAATGGCGAAACCAGAGACGCGCCCGGATTCATCAGGCTCATGTAGTCATCGGGAATACCATTCGGATTGCGCGCGCCGCGAATACCGGCGGCACCGGAACAGGAAGCGTAATCCCAACAGGCACCGCCACCTTCCAGATAAATAATCGTGTTGCGGGTATTCGGCACCCGGTTGACGAAAAATTTATAGGTCGAGCCGTTGCCGCACACAGCACCGGTTTCCGGCGCCAGCTTCACGGTTTGCCAGGCGTAGTAATTGCCGGGTGAAAAGCCGGCATTGAAGCCACCAGGATTGGCCAGCAGCGGGTAATCGCCCTGTCGTTGATCCGGCGTGACTTTGTTGTCGGCTTTCGGTGGATTGAACAGGTTCAGAAACGTCTGCCAGGCCGAGTAATCACCTAACTCGGCGCGCACTGGCATCGCAAATGTCAGCGTTGCCAGTACTGGCAGTAACAGGTAGTGGGTGAAACGGGAAAATCGACGGAATATTCCATTCATTGCGTGGGCCTCCAGGCAAAACACATCGAGAACGATGCCGAACGGCATCGAAACGGAAGTGATGCAAGGCGAGCAGATTCGGCAGAAACGGGATTCGGGCAACCCCGACCGAATTACGACGTCGCGGCCACACCGCTCTCCACTGGTGTGACCTGCGATGAGACTAGATCAACGGACGGGCCAGTTCACGCTGCTGCGCAACACCCGGACAAAAATGTCTAAGGTTGTAACGGCCTGATAACGGCGACATCCATTGAACAGGCAGAACTGAAGTAGAGACGATGCCAACACTGAAAACCTTGCTGGCGCAGGTGCGCGCCTGCCAGCTTTGCGCCGCCCATTTGCCGCTGGCGCCGAAACCGATTCTGCAGGCCGGCAGGCAAGCCCGGATACTGATTGTTGGCCAGGCACCAGGCCGACGCGCACACGATGCCGGCAAGCCGTTCGCGGATATCAGCGGTGAGCGTTTGCGACAGTGGCTCGATGTTGAGGAGCAACGCTTCTACGACGCCACTCAGTTCGCGATCCTGCCGATGGGCTTTTGTTTTCCCGGCACAGGCCGTCAGGGCGACCTGCCACCCCGACCGGAATGTGCACCGGCATGGCGACAAGCATTGATGGCAAAGCTGCCGAATATCGAATTGACGTTAGTTATCGGTCGCTACGCTCAGGCACATTATTTCGGCGGTAAGGACTCGGTGACCGACACCGTACGCCGTTGGCGCGAATACCTTCCTGAGTTGCTGCCACTTCCGCACCCAAGCCCACGCAACCAGCGCTGGCTGAAACAGAACCCGTGGTTTGACGCGGAGCTGTTGCCTTATTTGAGACAGAGGGTTGCGGCAATCGGGGAAAAATGAAAGTAAATGCTTACTGTATACGCCGCACAAAAGTTGAATGCAGTTGACGAAAAACGCCGGAAACAAAAAAGCGCCTGGAGCGCTTTTTAGCGTCAGCCCGAAGGGTTGGGCGCAGGGACGCGCCCAACAAAAAAGAGCGCCGATGCGCTCTTTTTTGCAAGCCCGTTCCCTTGAGGCAAGCACGTCCTGTGCACTTCCCTGGTCACCATCCTGGTGAATCGTTCATCCTTTGCCGGCGTCCTGCCGTTCCCTGTTCCATCCTTGCAGCCATCCTGGCTATCCACCATCCTGGTGTTTTCCATTCCGTGTGCGTCCTGCACGGGGAGCATTATCGGGTAGATCCGTCGAATTTCACCGTTCAAAAACTGAACAACTCCGTTTGCCATCCAATCGAAATATATGTATTTCCTTTTAAATCAGTGAGATACAAGCTTTCTTGGGTTATCTGAAACAGCGAGTCACCACGTTGACGCACACGCTTGTAAGAGATATCTCACAAACCGACGGGCAAATCCTACATTCGGCAATGAACAGAGTTTTGCTTATTCCGTTGAGTCGGGCAAATGGACGCTATTAAAGCGTGTTCGATTTGGATGGTCGGCGAGCAATTTTTTCTTCGCTGAAGGGATAGTCACTTTTCGGCCGAAAAAGAAAAAGGGCAGAGTGTTCGCTCTGCCCTTTTTACTTCGCCTATGTTTCGTCCTGTGAAACGTTTGTGCTCCCTGCACCGTCCCTGCTCAGCTTGTCCTTAGCTTTGGTCCCAGTCGTAAGTTCCGTTTACGAGCCGCCAGTGTACGGAAAATTTCCGGCCTGGCTCACTTGCTCATAACCAAGCTACTGAACGCAGGGCTTGTTTGCCTGACTCATTGAAACCAGAATTTCCATTTAAAATCATAAAGTTATGCGGCAATACTAAAACCACTTCTCAATCCGCTTACCTGCTTTCGCAACGCGACAAACGGAGATCGCCCACAGCACTGTAAGCGATCTCTCACAAACGGCTCGCCGATCAGCCCAGTTTCAGATTCAGGCCACTGATACCGAGCACATCATTCATGTCGTACAGACCGGCCGGTTTGCCCGGCAACCAAAGGGCTGCCCTGAGCGCCCCTTCTGCAAAGTTCTTGCGATCAAAGGCTTTGTGCTTCAACTCGAAATGCTCGGTACCGGTGGCCAGCAGCAAGGTATGGTCGCCGACAATTTCGCCGGCACGAATGGTGGCAAAGCCGATACTGCCTGGCGCCCGTGGCCCGGTGAAGCCCTCGCGCGACAACACGCCTGCTTCGGCCAGCGTGGTGCCACGAGCCGCTGCCACCGTTTCACCAAGACGCAGCGCGGTACCGGACGGCGCATCGATTTTGTGGCGATGGTGGCCTTCGATGATTTCGGCATCGGCATCCGGCATCGCTTCAGCGGCGATACGCGCTAGCGCAAACAGCAGATTGACGCCGACACTCATGTTCGGCGACAGCACGACCGGAATGGTCTGCGCGATCTCTTCAATTTCGGCTTTCGCTTCGGCGGAAAATCCCGTGGTGCCAACCACCACTGGCTTGCGCTGCTGGGCACAAGTACGCAGCAATTGCAGCGACGCATAGGGCTGGCTGAAATCCACGACGACATCGGCCTTCTGCACCGTTTCCGGTACATTGGCGGTCAACGGCACACCAAGATAAGGAAAGCCGTGAATAACCGCCACATCCTGACCGATACGCGAATCGGAAGCCGAGGCAACCGCGGCGGCCAGTTTGAACGTGTCGTTTTCGCGCACGGCGCCGACCAGCGCTTTGCCCATGCGCCCACTGGCGCCGTGAATGGAAACTGCAAGCATTGTTGTTCTCCAAAAAGTGCGGCGTTATTGTAGCCTGTCTACTCTGGAGCCCATATCGGATTAGCGGCATAACGCCAAAGCTGCTGACTATTGCGCAAGGAACGAACAGGAATGAAATACTGGCGGTCGCTGCTGTTGCTCGTGCTGATCGGCACAGCATATTGGTTTTACGCCTCGAATCGATTTGATTCCTCGTCCGATATTGCGAAGCCGGTTACCGAGCAATCGATTTCCCCGGTCAAACGCGATATGGATAACGCGAACATCACTACGGAGCCCCTCGCTCCCGAAACGCACACACCGCTCTCGGCAATAGTGCCTTCCGAACAAGGTGCTGAAGTCGATCGGAGCTGTGCGATTCTGCGTGCGCTGCAGAATTCATCCGGCGATCAGAGCGCGTTGACCATCTACAAGGAACTCAGTCATTTGTTCAAACTGACCGGGGACGAGAACCCGGAGCAATTGGCGAACTTCGTCGAGCGACAATTGCGCTACGACCAGTATGCTTCGCTCTACATCGAAGAACAGGAGTTTGTCGATCGTCATCCGTACCACGACTACGACAATGCCGTGTTGGAAAGCCTGAGTCAGCAAGGCGATGGCATGGCCTCGCTGATACGGGCCCGAAACCTGCTGCAACCCGTCAGACATGAGCTGAAGGAAAAGATGAAAACCGAGCAATTCTTGCAGGCAAAAGAATTGCTGTATCGCTCACTACGTCAAGGCCAGCGCGAAAGCCTGACGATGTTGTTGGAACTGCTGTTGATGCCAACCAAGTATTTGCCGATCGCCGCTGATCAACTCAACGACAAAGGCTACAGCGAATCACAATTGATTGAGCTTCAGGCTTTGCGGCAAATTATCGAAGAGCATGGCACGCTGCAATCCTTCCTGCGTGCCAGGGAACAAGGCGAAGATCTGCAACCGGAATCTGAGCAAGCGCCATCAATGACCGAGCAAAAATATCGTGAGTTGAAACGGCAACTGCGACTACCGCCACTATCAGATCTGGATTTGCGTGCACGCAAGCACTTCTCGCTGATTCTGGAAGCGGTAAAATCCGGCGCCACTTCTTCACGCTGCAGTACGCCATGAAACGACGCATTCTCCTGATTGTCATTTTGTCATTACTGGCGCTCGCTGTATGGCTGTTGCTGAGCAACGACAAATCAACTGAGTTAAAAGAGCGCCCTCTCTCGGAAACTGTCGTCGACACACCAAAACACGACGCGCCAAAAAAGCCTTCGCTGGCAACGGAAGTGGTCCAACCGAAATCCGCTCAGGTGACATCCCAATTGCCCGAAGGAAATTGTCAACTGGTCGATGATGGCATGCCCAGTTTCGATGAAGCATTTGCCAAGTCGTTTGCTCAAACCTATGCCTACACCGGTGTAACATTCGAAGACATGCAGATGATTCGGCGCTTACTGCCGGAGGTTTCCCGTGCAGCGGCACTGACCTTCACCGAATTCAAGAATGAAACGGTCGAAGCCGAAGGCCCAAATCAGGGCTGGTCACTGCAGCGAGTCTTGGCTGCTGCCAAGCAAGGCGATGCCCAGGCTCAATTCATCGCCGGCTCCGAACTGATGTACCGCTCCTATACACAAGGCAACAGCATAGATATTGAGTCTTATCGACAAGGTAAACAGTTGCTGCACCAGGCTGCGCAGGCAGGCGTCGAGAAGTCACTGCAACGACTGCAGCTATTGTCGTTGTTTAGCCATCGAGTCATCTGGCGTCGCAGCAGTGAATCCGACCCGGCGTTTTATCGCGAGATCCGCGGTGATTATTTGGCTTATCGACAGCTTTTGGAACAACACGAATCCGCAGCGACATACGCGTTATTGTTAATCGAGGAACTTCCACCACAGCAATCCGCATTAGGGCTGACCGAATACCCGGCGGACCATCTGTTATGGCAAGAGGCGCAGCAAAAGCTAGAGGAATACCGAAAGGAAATGGCACTGGAGAATGAGATGGTTGATCGGCAAGAAAAAGATCGTCTTGCCTGGCTGCATCGAAATATCAATCTTTACCAGATCGCCATCGGCATTGATAATGAATGCCAGAAACTGCACCGATTGCAAGCCGCAAGCGATACACCATGAAGCGTTTTACTCTTGCCGTAGTCGTTCTCGCGTTTTTTCTCTCATTGCTATTCTGGACTCTTACCGATAAAGAAGAACCCAAAGTATTCGCGGCTGAAGCGGTTCCGGCTACAACCAAAGCGACAAGTTCACCGGCTGAACGGTCAAATATACCGACGACATCAGATCGCCCCGCTGCCTCACTACCTGAATGTCCGAAAGGCGCCATATCCGCCGAATGGCTGAATCAGAACTTCAAGACCGAACACTTTCAACCGTTTCAGAATAGCGGCCTATTACCGGAGGACGTAAAGCTACTGCTACTTGCTGTCAACCAGCTCGGTTATGTCGTTGCCTTGCCAAATGCCGTAGAAAAAAATGGCACCGTCGTTGACCCTGGAAATTTTTTAGGCAAAACACTCCCGGAGGTTTACTCCGCAGCCGACGCCGGAAATACTGAAGCAGCGTTTATTGCGGGCGCTCACTTACTGCATATCGTCGAATTGAGCAATTCACAAGATTTGCCTCGCTATGAACGCGCCAAGCAGTACCTATTAACCGCGGCTCACGACGGCAATATTCAGTCGATATACCTGTTGCGACAAAGTTTGTTCATCATGAGTCGCTTGGCCTGGAAAAAAGTCGAGGAAGTGCCAAGCGAGGCTTATTTGACATGGAAGCGGGATTACCTTGTCTTCGATGAACTGACCAGGCAATTTGGCAACGAAGGCGCCTTTCTGCTTTCTATAGTTGATGAGGCCGCAGACGCAGAGAACATGCAAGAGTTCTTTCATCCCCGCTCAAAACTGGGCCTACCCGAGCCGGAACACGATACAAAAATGCAAAAAGCGGTAAACAGCTATTTGACCAATCTGAATTCGGCCTTGCCGTTCAAACTGGACTCAAACCGGCAAGAGAGAAAAGAACGGATTGCCTGGTTAAGACGCAATGTCGATCTAAATATTCTTAGTGAGAGACTTCCGGAGCTCTGTCAGGAAACCGCTGACAAAGCTCCGAATTGATCGCTCGAATGAATCAGCCTCGCAAATCATCAAAAAATTTTTTCACGCCATCAAACCAGGAGCTGGCGCGCGGATTGTGCGAGTTTTCGGCTTTGACCGACTGCTCGAATTGCTCCAGCAACTCTTTCTGTTTGCTGCTCAGGTTAACCGGCGTTTCGACTGACACGCGACACATCAAATCACCCGGCGTGCCGCCGCGCATTGGTTGCACACCTTTGCCGCGCAAGCGGAACAATTTGCCAGTTTGCGTTTCGGCCGGCACTTTCAGGATCACGCGGCCATCAAGAGTGGGCACTTCCACTTCGCCACCGAGGGCAGCGGTACCGAAACTTATTGGCACTTCGCAGAAAAGATTGTTTTGTTCGCGCTGAAAAATCGGATGTTCGCGGACATGGATGTGCACATACAAATCGCCGCTGGGTGCGCCGGCGATACCGGCTTCACCTTCGCCGGCCAGACGCATCCGGTCGCCACTGTCGACGCCTTTCGGAATATTGACCGACAGCGTGCGTTCTTTTTGCACACGGCCTTGACCATGACAACTACCGCAAGGATCTTTGATCACAGTGCCGCGACCATGACAGTTCGGGCAGGTTTGCTGCACCGAGAAAAAGCCTTGCGACATGCGCACCTGGCCATGGCCACCACAGGTCGTACAGGTCGTCGGTGACGAGCCTTTTTTTGCACCGGAACCGTTACAGGTATCGCATTTCGACCAGCTCGGTACGCGCAACTCCACTTTCGTGCCGCGCACCGCTTCTTCCAGGGAAATTTCCAGGTTATAGCGCAAATCGGCGCCACGCGCCGCACGTGAACCACCGGCGCCACCACGACCACCACCAAAGATGTCACCAAAGACATCACCGAAAATATCGGAGAACGAGGCGTTGCCGCCAAACGGATCGCCGCCACCACGACCGCCCATGCTCGGGTCGACACCGGCATGACCGAAGCGGTCGTAGGCCGCGCGCTTCTGGCTATCACTCAAGACTTCATAGGCCTCGGTGATTTCCTTGAACTGTGATTCGGCTTCTTTCGAATCCGGATTACGATCCGGGTGATATTTCATCGCCAGTTTGCGGTAAGCCTTTTTCAGCTCCGCTTCGTCGGCGCCTTTTTCGACACCCAGTACTTCGTAGTAATCGCGCTTTGCCATATCTTCTTGATTTCATTGAGCCGTACAAAGCGTTGCCCGGTTTGGGTAACGCGCAACACCGGCCGGCATTTCTCCGGCCTTGATAACGACAACAGCGGCACTGAAGTCCGCTGCGTCGTGATCGGTTTTTGACGGACGTTATGCCGTCAAGCGACAAGCTTATTTCTTGTCTTTGACTTCCTCGAACTCGGCGTCAACAAACTCGGCATCCTTGGCACCGTCTTGGGCGCCTTGTGCCCCTTCAGCGCCAGCACCTTGCTGAGCTTGTTGCTGCTGATACAGCTTCTCACCGATTTTCGAAGCAGCCGCGGTCAGGGCTTCGGTCTTGGCATCGATGGCGGCTTTATCGTCGCCCTTCAACACCGCTTCCAAATCCTTGATCGCTGCTTCAATCGCGGTTTTCTCGCTGTCTTCGACTTTGATCGACTCATCGCTCAAGGCTTTCTTGGTCGAGTGAATCAAGGCGTCGGCACGGTTGCGCGTTTCGACCAGCTCCTGGAATTTTTTGTCTTCCTCGGCGTGGGCTTCGGCATCGCGCACCATCCGCTCGATTTCATCTTCCGACAAACCGGAGTTGGCTTTGATTTCGATTTTCTGCTGTTTGCCCGTGGCTTTATCCACCGCCGTCACATGCATGATGCCGTTGGCGTCGATATCAAAGGTCACTTCAATTTGTGGCACACCACGCGGCGCTGGCGGAATACCGCTCAAGTCGAATTTACCCAGCGACTTATTCTGAGTAGCCATTTTGCGTTCGCCCTGCAACACATGGACGGTTACCGCGCCCTGGTTGTCATCGGCGGTCGAGAACACTTGCGATTTCTTGGTCGGAATCGTCGTGTTCTTTTCAATCAGCGTAGTCATGACGCCACCCATGGTTTCGATACCAAGGCTCAATGGCGTTACGTCGAGCAGCAAGACATCTTTAACATCGCCCGCCAACACGGCGCCCTGAACGGCGGCACCAACGGCAACCGCTTCATCCGGGTTAACGTCTTTGCGCGGCTCTTTACCAAAGAACTCGGTAACGATTTGCTGCACTTTCGGCATGCGGGTTTGGCCGCCCACCAGAATCACCTCGTCGATATCTTTGACGTTGACGCCGGCATCCTTGATCGCAATTTTTACCGGCTCAATCGTGCGCTGAATCAGTTCATCAACCAGCGATTCCAGTTTTGCGCGGGTCAGCTTCAGCACCAGGTGTTTTGGACCGGAGGCATCAGCAGTGATGTATGGCAGGTTGACTTCGGTTTGCTGCGACGAAGACAGTTCAATCTTGGCTTTCTCAGCCGCTTCTTTCAGACGCTGCATCGCCAGCGCGTCACCATGCAGATCCATGCCGGATTCTTTCTTGAATTCGGCGCAGAGGTATTCAATAACGCGCAAGTCGAAGTCTTCACCACCGAGGAAGGTGTCACCATTGGTCGACAGCACTTCAAAGGTTTTTTCGCCATCGACTTCACCGATGTCGATGATGGAAATATCAAAAGTACCGCCGCCCAAATCGTAGACGGCAATTTTCTTGTCGCCTTTGGCTTTGTCCATGCCGTAGGCCAGCGCGGCCGCGGTCGGCTCGTTGATGATGCGCTTGACTTCGAGGCCAGCAATTTTGCCGGCGTCTTTCGTGGCTTGACGCTGGGAATCGTTGAAGTAAGCCGGCACGGTAATGACCGCCTCGGTAATGGTTTCGCCGAGGTAATCCTCAGCGGTTTTCTTCATTTTCTTCAGCACTTCGGCGCTGATTTGCGGTGGCGCCATCGGCTTGCCATCGACTTCGACCCAGGCATCACCGTTTTTCGCTTTGACGATTTGGTAGGGCACCATCTTGATGTCTTTTTGCACGACGCTGTCTTCAAACTGACGGCCGATCAAACGCTTGACCGCGTACAGCGTGTTTTTCGGATTGGTCACCGACTGGCGCTTGGCGCTCTGGCCGACCAGCGTTTCGCCATCTTTGGTGAACGCGACAATCGATGGCGTGGTGCGACCGCCTTCGCTGTTTTCGATCACGCGGACATTCTTGCCGTCCATGATCGCGACGCAGCTGTTGGTCGTGCCCAAATCGATACCGATGATCTTACCCATAATGTTTTCTCCCGATATTTCACTGGCCGGCCCGCCCTATCGGGAGCGGAACACCGGCAATTCGAACTCTTGCACTGTAAGTGGGGTTTTTATTGACGAGATCAAGCGTTCTCGTCGATTTTCTGTACAGGACCACGCGACACGATGACGCGGGCCGGACGCAGCAAACGGCCATGCAGCGTGTAGCCTTTCTGCAGCACCATCAACACGGTATCCGGCGCGACATCGGCATTCTCTTGCGCGACCATCGCTTCATGTAAGTCCGGGTTGAATGGCTGGCCTTGCGCCTCAATGGCTTTGACGCCGAATTTCTCCAGCACCGACAGCAATTTGCGCTGGGTCAGCTCCATGCCTTCGGCAACCTTTTTCGCCTCATCCGATTCCAGGTTCAATTGCAGGCCCTGATCGAGACCATCGAGCACTTCCAGCAGCTCACCACAAAGCCGCTCGACGGCGAACTTGGCACTGTTCTCGGCATTGCGCTCGGCCCGGCGCACCAGGTTTTCGGCGTCGGCCTTGGTCCGCAGCACCAGGTCCCAATTCTGCTTGGCCTTTTCCTCGGCACTCGCCAAATCGGCTTTCAGTTTCGCAACGTCTTCGCTTAAATCACTGTTTTCATTGAAATTATCGTTGTCAGCAGGTGCGACGCCCTCGGTATCCGGCGTAGGCTGTTCGGTACTCATTTACTCCCCTCGTATCAATGGCAAGCACGCGGCTAACCCGCGCGCATACGAATCTCATTGCCGTATGTGGGGCTATTCGGATGGGTTTCAACCCGTTCGGGGAAAGTTTGTTCAGCGTTCTTCGGTGGTCAGCGCCGAAGACAATAAACGCGCCGTGATATCAACAACCGGAATCACCCGTTCGTAGGCCATCCGGGTTGGGCCGACCACGGCCAGCACGCCGCCATTTATGAAACCCAAACTGCAATATCGTGAACTTAACCGGCTGCCCAGCTTCCTCGCGCTATCATCGGACTCACGAAGCTTAAGGGAGGGCTTGAAGAGCTGATACAGAACGATACAAAGCGGTACATTTTTCTACTTTCCTTTCGAAAACCATTTCCAATAAGATTCCCGCTCTTTTCTCTCATAAGGGACACATAAAAATGAGCATGAAGCAATCTATAACAATATTTCTCTTTTTTCTCGGAACAATGGGTGCGCACGCAAATGAACTTATTGTCAATGCGTGCGAGGTCTGTTCGGATAGCCAAATGGCATTATTGGCGCGCAATTCCGGCACCGATTGGGCGGTTTCCAGCGGTGATGTGATTGTAAAGGATGTATACATAATTAGAGCCAGTGACAATGAAGTAAAACGGTTTCTCGTTACTTCGCAGGAAATTTACCAGCACGGCGAACCGCTGGTTTCCACTACTCTCTCCAATGCTACGCCTAACGTTAACATTGCATATGAGATAAAATCAGCGCTCGATTTTGTGGTGGGCAAAAATGAACCTCCAATTGACTATAATGAGTTGCCAGGACTTGTGGGCTACACACCCATCGGTTCGGCGCATGAAGTTGTTGTGCCCGGTGGACGTTTAAACAACTTTACACAGCAGTTGAATGCCTATGTGAATTCGGTTTTACTGTCCTCGCCGCGTTCAGATACTTTTTGGCAAACGGTCAAAGGAGTCATTGGTCTAAGCTGGGTTGGTGTCCGCACAATTAAATTCCCTGACGGCACTACTATTAAGGTGAAATTCAAGGGCATTAATGTTGAAAATGGCGAAACACAGATCGAAGTAGAAGTAAATATCGGTAGTGCAAAAGACGGGGAGTTTGACGTCCCGATTACACAGCTTGAAGCACAAAACTTCTTATACACAAGTGTATCAGGTGAACGGTTAGAACGCTTTTTGTGGACTGCGGCAATGCACGGGATACCGATCGTCAGGGGTGGTGGCGGTACAGTCGGAAAATACTGCTATTGGGACGGGGAAAAAATTCAATGCCGAAAAACCACGCAGTAATCTCCATTTAATCTGACTACAGCAAGGGCACAGAACGCTGTGCCCTTCTTCTTTAGCATGATGACAGAAATTCTGGAACAAAAAGACTTGGAGACGAATTCTTAATTCTGCCCCCCCTCTTAAGTCATAAAGAATAGACCAGTACCGCACAAGACTTCCGGCGCAAACTGACTCAATTGAATGGTTAAATCCGCGTTCAGTTATTTTGGCGCTACAGGAGACCCAAGCAATGTTCAGAAGAACCGTCTCTTCTATCATAGTGGTGATACTTGCATCACTCGTTTGGCGATTTTTCACTCCGTCGCAGCTTGCGCCAAGCGTAAATCAGAAAAATCAGGCTTACCCTGCTTGGGTTTCATCCGATGAGGGCGCGACACCAGATTCAACTAATGGAAATTTTCATGTAGCGGAAAATCAATTTACCGATAAAGCGGAAGAATCTGGTGATTGCTATACATCATCAGCAATAGTTGAGAAGTTCGAAAAGATTGATGTTTCACGCAAAGCCATGATGTCGTTTCCAAGTTTACCCAAGACCAACCGGGAAACGTACAGCTCCTACAACATAAAAAGCCTGAAAAAACTCGTCGAACAGGGTGATGTTTACGCTATGTTCGAGTTGGCTCATATTTACTCTGTGGAGTACTCGAGAAAAAGATTTGCACTAACGTCCCCCCCTATGCGTAACGATATCGATTTATTTGACGTTGAAGAACTACAGTCAACGTCCCGTGAGTTATTTATACGAGCCGCGGAGAACGGATTGAACGAAGCGGTTTCAGGAATTTTACTCGTTCTCCCTTCATGCATAACGTGCAATTTCGAAGATCAATCCGTAAAAGATAAATACCTTGAACATCTGAAATGGGAAATACTTAATAAAAGCCGAGGAATTACTGTTGTATCGGCAGAGCCGACGGACTCACCTCAACCACGCTGGGTCTTTCCCCGTGACTTTGAGAGAACTAATTCCACAAAGGTAAAAGAAGAACTCATTGTGGAACTGGAGGCACTTCTGAAAGATCTCAATTTAAAACGGAAAGCCAATAATGTGGCCCCCTATCTCTTGGGTAGAGAAATTTTGGATTATGCGGGAGTTTCCCTTATTCTGAATGAAAGGTGCAAATCCTCGGAACGTTAAGTCGATCTGCAAAAACTCAACTTTCATTACAAACACTACCTTTTCACCTATTGTTTATTCTGGCGTCAACGCCGAGGATAGTAATCGGGCGGTGATATCAACAACCGGAATCACCCGTTCGTAGGCCATTCGGGTTGGGCCGACCACGGCCAGCACGCCGACCCGTTCGCCGTCGACGGTGTAAGGCGCGCTGACCACCGACATGTGTTTCAGCGACGGGTCGCCGGCTTCTTCGCCGATGAAAATCTGGATACCGTCGGCCGCCAAACACTTATCGAGAATAGTCAGGATTTGCTGCTTGTGGCTGAACGCTTCGAACAGTTCGCGCAAGCGGCTGTATTCTTCCGGCTCGGCCAATTGCAGCAAGTGCCGTTCGCCGGAAACATGCAGATCATCGCTGACATCGGTGGATTCCAGCGCCGCTTCGGCCACTTTCAATAAACTGCCAAGCATCCGATCGAGCGCGGCCCGCTCGGCTTTCAAATTGCTGACCAGATTGCGCCGCGCCTGTTGCAAATCCTGACCAGCGAAATGCTGATTGACATAGTTGGCGGCCTGCTGCAATTCATCACGAGAGTAATCGCGATCGGTGCTTAAGATGCGGTTCTGCACTTCCCGATCGGATAGCACCAGCACCGCCAGCACCCGGCGCTCGCCTATCGGCAGGAATTCCAGATATTTCAGTGTCTGCACCTGACGCTTCGGCACACGCACAACACCGGCCATATGGGTCACTTCCGACAGCAGGCTGCAGGCGTGAGCGAGAAGGCTGCCTGTTTCCAGCTCCGGTTTCAGTTGTGAGCGCAGCTGGGCAATTTCGCGTTCGCGCAGCGGCTGCACGGTCAGCAATTGATCGACGAACAGACGGTAGCCGAGAGTGGTCGGCACCCGGCCAGCGGAGGTGTGCGGCGTTTGCACCAAGCCGAGTTCTTCCAGCTCGACCATGACGTTGCGCACGGTCGCCGAGCTGATGCCAAGCTGGCTCGCTTCGGCCAATGTCCGCGAGCCGACCGGCTGACCGTCGCGCAAATATTGCTCGACCAGTACTTTCATCAGGGCCTGAGCTCTATCGCTGAATGCTCTCGTCATGATTACCTTACCGCTTGTATCACGCCCCCAGAGTATCGAACTTGGGGGTAGATACGGAAGGCTTCAATAGCTCAGCTTGAATGACTGTCAGGCGGCGGCACCTTGAACCAGGCCGCATACATCGCCGGCAGCACCAGCAAGGTCAGCACCGTCGCCACCAACAGACCGCCCATGATCGCGAACGCCATCGGCCCCCAGAACACAGAGCGGGTCAGCGGAATCATCGCCAGCACGGCCGCCAGCGCTGTCAACATAATTGGGCGGAAGCGGCGCACCGCCGAGGTGACAATTGCGGTCCACGGATCAACGCCATGCGAACGCTCCTGCTCGATTTGATCGACGAGAATCACTGAGTTACGAATGATCATACCGAACAGTGCAATGACACCAAGCATCGCGACGAAACCAAACGGTTGCTGGAACAGCAGCAGGAACATCGTCACACCAATGAGTCCAAGCGGCGCGGTCAATAGCGTCAGAAACATCCGAGAGAAACTCTGCAATTGCAGCATCAGCACCGTCACGATAATGACGATCATCAGTGGCATCTGAGCATTGATCGAGGCCTGAGACTCGGCGCTTTTCTCGATGCTGCCGCCGATATCGATGCGATAGCCGAGCGGCAGCTTGGCGCGAATCGGATCCAGCAACGGATTGATCTGGTTGGCAACATCCGGCGCCTGCACCGTGTCCGGAATATCGGCGCGCACGGTAATCGTCGGCAGCCGATCACGGCGCCAGATCAAGCCTTCCTCGGCCTGCAATTCGATGCGGGCAATTTGTGATAGCGGCACAAAGCGCCCTTGGCCAACATGGATGTTCAGATCTTTCAGCTTGCTCAAATTGCCGCGCTCGGCATCGGTCGTGCGCGCGACAATATCGATCAACTGATCATTCTCGCGGTACTGGGTGATGGCAAGACCGGTCAACTTGGTTTGCAGATTCAGCGCCAATGCCTGCGTGGAGATGCCAAGCGCGCGAGCTTTATCCTGATCCACGTCCAGGCGCACGCTTTCGATTTTTTGATACCAATCGAAATTGACATCACGAGTGAACGGATTGGCGCGCATGACGTCAGCGACTTCGGCGGCAATGGCGCGCACCGTGTCGTTGTCATAGCCAGAGACGCGAAACTGCACCGGATAACCAACCGGTGGCCCGTTCGGCAAACGCGAGACGCGTGCTCGGACATTGGCAAAATCGGTCGCAAACAAGGTCCGTAAATCATCAATCAGCGCTTCGCGGTCTTGCAAGGATTTAGCGGTGATGACGAACTCAGCTAAGTTGGTGTGCATCTGCTGTTGATCGAGCACCAAGACAAAGCGCGGACCGCCACCGCCGAGATAAGCAACAAAATTATCGATGCGCGGGTCGTCTTTCAGGTAGTGCTCCAGTTCTTTTGCCTGGGCTTCGGTAGCCAGATGTGAAGAACCTTCCGGCAACCATAAGTCGACAATAATTTCCGGACGAGTCGAATCCGGAAAAAACTGTTGCTCGACAAAACGGAAACTGAACACGGAAACAAAAAATACCGCGACGGTAACGCCAATCACCAGCCAGCGATGTTGCACCGACCAATTTACAGCCACTTCAAAGCGCTGATAAAACTGATCGGTGTAGTGTTTGAATTTTTTTCCGATTGCTGACTTTGGCTCCTCATCGTGATGATGAGCCAAGCCCTCCGGAAGTAGCTTGTAGCCAAGGTAAGGCGTGAAAATCACCGCGACAAACCAACTGACCAACAAGGCAATGGCGACAACCGCGAAAATACCGAACGTATATTCACCGGCCGCCGATTGAGCCAAACCGACCGGCAGGAAGCCGGCCGCCGTGATCAGCGTGCCAGTCAACATCGGAAATGCCGTGCTCTGGTACGCAAAGGTCGCGGCTTTTATCCGATCCATGCCTTGTTCGAGTTTCAGCAGCATCATTTCGACGGCAATGATCGCGTCATCGACCAGCAAACCGAGCGCAATAATCAATGCACCGAGTGAAATTTTTTCCAGATCGATGCCGATGATGCGCATGAACATGAACACGGCCGCCAGCACCAGCGGAATGCAGAGCGCGACCACCATGCCGGTGCGCAAACCCAAACTGAAAAACGACACCAGCAGAACAATCGTCACCGCTTCGGCCAACACCCGAACAAACTCGTTGACCGAGCTTTTCACGACGGCCGGCTGATCGGAAACCTTGTGCACATCGATGCCGATCGGCAACTGGGTCAGCATCCGAGCCCAGGTTTGGTTCAAGCGCTTACCAAGCGCAAGAATATCTCCGCCGCTACGCATCGACACGGCAACACCAATGGCCGGCTCGCCTTGAAAACGAAACCGGACGCCGGGCGGATCTTCGTAACCACGATAAACGCGAGCGATATCGCCCAAACGGAAAATATGATCGGCGGCTTGAATACCAATTTCGCGAATATTCTCGACCGAATCGAAACTGCCGGTAACACGCAGGAACACCCGATCATCGTGGGTCACGACATCACCGGCTGGTGTCATGATGTTCTGCGCCTGAAGTGTGTCGATGATCAGCGCCGGATTCAAACCGAGCGTGGCCAGCTTGGCATCGGATAATTCGATATAGACTTTTTCCTGCTGGACGCCGAGCAGTTCAACTTTCGCGACATCGTTGACACGCAGTAATTCGCGGCGAATTTTCTCGGCGTAATCGCGCAGCTCCGCATGGCTGAATCCATCGGAGGTCAGTGCATAGATATTGCCGTAGGTATCGCCGAATTCGTCATTGAAGAACGGGCCAATGACACCATCCGGCAAGGTATGCCGGATATCGCTGACTTTCTTGCGCACCTGATACCAGGCATCCGGGACCGTGTCCGGGTCGACACTGTCTTTCAACGACACAAAAATGAACGCCTGCCCCGGCTTGGTAAAGCTTTGCACGAAATCGAGCCCTGGCGTTTCCTGGATTTTTTTCTCCAGCCGCTCGACCACTTGTTCAGACAACTCGTTGGCGGTGGCTCCGGGCCAGACCACGTTGACGACCATCGCACGAAAGGTAAACGCCGGGTCTTCGGCGCGACCGAGTTTCACGTAGCTGAACACGCCGCTGAGGGCAATCACAATCAGAAAGTACAGCACCAATGTTTGATGCTTCAGCGCCCATTCGGAAAGATTCGGCCCACGCATCACGGCGCTTCCATCAGGGCAACGTGCTGACCTTCAACCAAACGATTGACACCGGCGGTAACCACCCGTTCGCCACCATTCAGGCCGCTTAAGATCACCACGTCGTTGTCGTAGAACTGGCCGATACTGACTTCCCGCAAACTGACTTTTTCGTCATTACCGACGATCCAAACCATTGGCTTGGCACCAATTTGATACAGCGCCGTCAGGGGCAACTTGATACCCGCATTGGCCACGCCTTTCAGGCTTACCGTCGCGGTCATGCCAAGCTGTACGGCGTCGTCCGGATTGAGAATGCTGATGCGGGTCGTGTAAGTACGGGTGACGCGATCGGCGTCCGGGGCAATTTCTCTGACTTTACCTTTATAGGCCACATCCGGATTGGCCCAAAGAGTGATCAGGATTTCCGCGGCTTTTTTCAGTTCGTCGATGCGCGACTCCGGTACATCGATGGTGATTTCTCGTTCACCGGCTTTGGCCAGCGTCATCACCGGCTGGCCAGCGCCGACCACCTGCCCGACTTCGGCCTGAATGGCCGTGATCACACCAGCGGCATCGGCAGTCAACTGGCCGTAGCTGGCCTGATTATCGAACACCCGGCTTTGCGCCAGCGCTTGCTCATACTGTGCCTCAGCGACTCGCAACGCGGTTTCAATGCGTTTGAAATCGAGCTCGCTGACCAACTTCTTCTCGCGTAGCTGCACATAGCGGTCGTATTCGGCCTTGGCTCTGGCCAGCTCCGACTCGGCGGCATGACGCGCCGCCTGCTGGCTGGCCGCGTTCAAATTCAAATCTTCCAGCTCCAAACGCGCCAACGTCTGCCCTGGCTTGACCCGGCTGCCAACATCCACTCGTCGCTCGGCCAGCTTGCCATTGACCCGGAACGACAGCGGGGTGACATAGCGGGCCACGACTTCACCGGAGTAACTGACTTCTGGCGCCAGTTGTTCCACCGTGGCGACAACGGTACGGACCGGTCTGGCCGGTGTGGTGTGTTCGGCGTTCGGTGAGCAAGCCACCACGAGTAGCAGTGACGCCAGCAGAGAAAGCGTGCGCATAGAATCCCCAGCATGCGTTGATACCGGCATCGGTATCCGGTTAATGGAAAGCCAAAGCAAAAGCCGTTCGATGGCGATCAAACGGCTTTGGACATATCGGACCAGATCCTGACACATAAATGACGAATCGTCAAAATCAAAATCCGAAGACGCTCATGTCGCTAAGCTCCCACAATGGGACGCGATCGCATAAGCATCGCGACCAATCGTCATCCGCTCAAGGTAGGCGAACTTCGGTGCTTCCGCTACACTGGCTGAACACTCAGGGTCTGGCACGAAGGCACCAAACTGGCGCCGACCGGTCAGACTTTCCCTCGTCATTTTGCTGGAGTTTTGGCTTGCGCTTTCCGGTTATCGGCATCATTGGCAAACCGCACCATCAGGGTGCTGCAGAAACCATGCTGGCTTTGCGGGAATTCCTGCAGGCGCGTGGCCATCAGGTGCTGACCGAAGAAGTCTGTGGCAAGGCGCTGAGCCTGCCGGCCCGCGAACGGGTGCCGATTTTGAGCCTCGGCACCCAGTGCCAGCTGGTCATCGTCGTCGGGGGTGATGGCTCGATGCTGCACGCGGCCCGGGCGCTGTCCAATTTCGATATCCCGGTGCTCGGCATCAACCGTGGTCACCTGGGCTTTCTGACCGATATCTCGCCGCTCGATTTCCGCGAAAAAGTCACCGAGGTGCTGGAAGGCCAATACACCATCGAAAAACGCTTTCTATTGGCGGCACGGGTGCTGCGCCATGAAGACCCGGTGGCCAGTTCCGAAGCGCTGAACGATATCGTGCTCTACCCGGGCGAAATCTCGAAGATGATCGAGTTCGAGGTCTATGTGAACGATCAATTCGTCTACAGCCAGCGCTCGGACGGTTTGATCGTCACGACCCCGACCGGGTCGACGGCCTACGCGCTGTCGGCTGGCGGCGCCATCATGCACCCCAGCCTGAACGCGGTGGCGCTGGTGCCCATGTTTCCGCACACACTGACCGCACGGCCGATTGTGCTCGATGGCGATTCGAAAATCGAAATCGTCGTCGCCGCCAGCAACCGCACCAATCCACAGCTTTCTTGCGACGGGCAGGTACATATCAAAGTGCAGCCGGGCGATTCCATTGTGATCAGCAAAAAGCCGGAAACGCTGTGGCTCGTGCATCCGGAAGGCCACGACTATTACCATGTGCTGCGCAATAAACTGAACTGGGGCAGCAAGCTGTAAATCATCCAGGGGCTGTTGACCTTTGCCAATTCACTGCGTTGCCGCCCAGAAAAACGTCAGGCAAGGCGCGAGGAGAGAAGTTTAGTGACTCTAAATAAACGACGAGCAACGCCGCATGGTGTTTTTCTGGGCGGCAACGCAGTGATTTGGCAAAGATAAACAACCCCTAGGGAGCATGCGCGTAAATGGTATTTCCAGACTGGCCCGGCATACACGGCTTTCTGGCGCTGGCACTGGCCGGCGTCGCGCTGTATTTATTTCGGCGCGAAGATATCCGTCTGGAATCGAGTTGCCTGTTCGTACTGATCATCATGGCCACCGGCCTGACGTTTTTCCCGTACGAAGGCCCGGACGGCAAACTCGACGCGATCGGTGTGTTCCAGAATTTTGGCAACGAAGCGGTGATCACGATATGCGCACTGATCATGGCCAGCACCGGTTTGTCGCGCACCGGCGCGCTGGAACCGCTGGGCCGCATTCTCGCCAAGTTCTGGCGTTTTAGTCCGAGCCTGGCGCTGCTGGTGACCTTGATCCTCGTGTCCTGCATCAGCCCATTCACCAATAACACACCGGTGATGATCGTGCTGATTCCGGTATTGGTCAGCTTGAGTTTGCGCGCCGGTGAGTCACCGAGTTCGGTATTGCTGCCGGTCAATCACGCGACACTGCTTGGCGGCAGCATCACGACCATCGGCACCTCGACCAATCTGCTGGTGGTCGACATGGCAACCCGGCAGGGCTTGCCGCATTTCGATATTTTTTCGTTCGCGGTGCCGGCCGCGATCGGCGCCGGTATCGGCATCACCTATTTGTGGCTGATTGCGCCGCGCCTGCTGCCACCACGCAAAGTGGTCGTGCAAACGGTGCCGCGTTTGTACAGCGCGCAATTGCATGTGTCGGCAAAAAGTTTCTGCGCTGGCCGCACCGTCAAAGAGGTCAGCAAAAAAGTCGGCAAGAATTTGAAGATCGAAAAAATTCTGCGTGGCGAAGACATCACGATCCAGGCGGTACCGCAGGCGATGATTTGCGAAGGCGATCGTCTGTTTGTGCTGGCCCGTGCTGAGCACCTGAAAGAATTCGAGCGCGTACTGCATGTCACGCTAATTCCCGGCAAGCTGAAAAACCGCGATACCGAAGCGATACCGAGCGAAGATCAGCAACTGGCCGAAGTGGTCATTCCGCCGAACTCAACGCTGGTCAATTCCACGCTGAAAGATGCCCGCTTTCTTGAGCGCTACCGCGTAGCCTGCCTGGCCTTGCATCGCGAAGGCGCACGCTTGGATTTGCCGGAGCGTTCACTGTCTGATGAACCGCTGCATGTTGGTGATGTCTTGCTGATGCAGGGTGGCACCGAGCAGATGCGCAAAATCAAACATGCCGGCGACTTGCTGGTGCTGGACGGTACACTTGATTTGCCGCGTACCCGGCAAGCGCCATTGGCCGTGCTGATCATGGTGTTGGTGGTGGCCTCGGCGGCCATGGAATGGTTGCCGATCAGTATCGCGGCGCTGTTTGGCGTGCTGCTGATGGTGATGACCCGCTGTATGCACTGGCATGAAGCAGTGCAGAGCCTGAGCTTGCAGGTGGTGCTGGTCATGGTCACCAGCCTGTCGCTTGGCAATACCATTTTGTATACCGGTGCCGCCGATTTCATTGCCAAATTGTTCGTGACCTTGAGTTTCGGGGCGCCGGTCGTGGTGATTTTGTCGATCATGATGCTGCTGACTGCGATGTTCACCAATATCGTTGACAATAACGCCGCAGCCGTGATCGGCACACCAATTGCCATCATCGTCGCCCAACAGCTGGGCGTCGACCCGGTGCCGTTTGTCGTCGCGACGCTGTTGGCCGCGAACCTCAGCATGGCGACACCGATGGCCTACAAAACCAATATTCTGATCTGGAATGCCGGCGGTTATCTGTTTAATGACTTTGTTCGTGCCGGTCTGCCGCTGCTGTTATTGCTGTGGTTTACCTACTCTATCGTCGTACCTTGGTACTATGGTTTGCTCTGAATATTCCGGCTTCTGCTTTCCGCTTGGGTGTTTACGCGTACTTGTACAACCGGCGCCTGGCGTGGTTTTTCGCTTGCAAACGAAACAAAGCTCTGGCTACCATCGAAATTCCGTCAGTCGAGCGCGGAAGCTGTCGTGGTGACGGTGACCAGGAAAATGGTAAGTCAGGGGAACAGGCCTGATCGCTTGGCAGCGGCGTATCCCGAGCACGCCGTCTTTCACGTTCAAATGGAGCAGTAAGATGAACGACGTCAGAATCATCAAAAAATACCCAAACCGTCGTCTCTACGATACGGCCATCAGCAGTTACATCACCTTGCATGACATAAAAGAATTGGTGATGAGCTACACGCCGTTCAAAGTCGTAGACGCGAAAACGAGCGACGATTTGACCCGCGCCACGTTGCTGCAGATCATTTCGGAAGAAGAAGAAAAAGGTACACCGATTTTCAGCACCGACATTCTGTTGCATTGCATACGGATGTATGGCGACTCGATGCAGGCAATGGCTGGCCGGTTCCTGGAACAGAGCATGAAACTGTTCGAGAACACCCGCCGTGACGCCACCGACCCGATGAAAGCGATGTGGCAGGCCAATCCGCTGCAATTCATGCAAAGCATGGCCGAGCAAAACCTGAATATGCTGCGCACCATGCAACGCAACTTCTTCAATCCGGAACCACGCGCCAACAAGAACGAAGAAGCCACCGAAGAATCCGACAAGTCCTGAAGCGCCGATCTAAGCTACCACCGCCGATGCCAGCCATCGGCGGTGTCGTTTTCCGGCCTCGATTTTCTCTGGCGGGGTCGGGTTGCAATCCGGTTGCCGGCTGCTAGGTTTTAAACACCTTGGCTGCCGCCGGAGA
Source organism: Permianibacter aggregans (assembly GCF_009756665.1). Classification (GTDB taxonomy): domain Bacteria; phylum Pseudomonadota; class Gammaproteobacteria; order Enterobacterales; family Permianibacteraceae; genus Permianibacter; species Permianibacter aggregans. The sequence continues at coordinate 3,018,510 of NZ_CP037953.1, read as the reverse complement.
CTCCATATTGGCCATCCCGTCCCATCCCGCCACCTTCCCATTGTCTAATCCCTTGCACCGCAGGCAGAGCCGCTGATGGCTACGGCACTGACCATTCTGGTCGTTGAAGACGACCCATTGCAGAACGAGGTGCTGTGCACGTTCATTGCGTCGAACGGCCATCAGGCCCTGGCCGCGTTCAATGGCAGCGATGCGCTGGCCCGCTTCAGCGAAGTCCTGCCGGATATCGTGCTGATCGATTACGACCTGCCGGACATTAATGGCGAGCAACTGGTCGCGGCGTTACGGGCAAAAGCCGAGCGCTGGGTGCCGATTCTGTTCCTGAGCGCCACTCATTCGGTCGAGGTGCAGCGCGATTGCCTGCTGGCCGGCGGCGACGACTTCATCACCAAGCCGTTCGATTACCCGCTGCTGGCTGCCAAGATCGCTGCGATGTGCCGGATTGCGCTGCTGCAGAAACACATCGGCGAACAAAACGAACAGCTCTCCGACCATATCAACCGGGCCAAGCAGGAAAACGAAGCGGCCCGCTATCTCTACGACCGACTGATCCGCAGCCAGCACCCGCCGCCGGAATATGCACAACACTACGTGCTGCCAGCCGAACAGTTCAGCGGCGATTTGCTGGCGTTCAATGTCGGCCCGAATGGACATTTGTACTGGCTGCTTTCCGATGCCACCGGTCATGGCCTGTCAGCCGCGATTTCGCTGATCCCGGTCACGCAAGTGTTTTACTCAATGACCAGCAAAGGCTATTTGCTCAACGCCATCATTGGCGAAATGCACAAGCAACTGCGCCAGTACATCCCGGCCCATCGCTTTGTGTGCACCTTGGCCATCGAACTCGACCCCGACCGCAACAGCCTGATGATCTGGAATGGAGGTATGCCCGATGCCTTGCTGACCAATGGCGAAGGCGCCCTGCATCGGCGCTTTTGCTCGCTGCATCTGCCACTTGGTTTGCAGGGTGCCAGTGGTTTCGATAACCAGGTCGAGCAATGCCAGTACCCGGACGGCGCCATACTGTTTGCCTGTTCCGATGGCTTGCCGGAAGCGCGCAATACCAGCGGCGAGGAATTCGGCACCACCCGCATTGAGAATGTGCTGCTCGGCCATGATGGCCCGGCCGAAATGGCCACGCTGCAACAGCGCCTGCAGCGCTTTCTGCAACAGCAGCCAGCCCATGATGATGTCGCGATGCTCTGGCTGCGCTTGCCAACATCTCGGGCCATGCCGACCAGTCACAACGCCGGCGCCGAGCGCCAACGTCTGGCCGCCTGCGAATGGCGACTACGGCTCTCGGGGCTGCAATTGCAGCATCTCGACCCGGTGCCGCTCGCGACTGAATGGCTGAATCGGATCGGTCTCGCGGCCAATGTGCTCGGCACCGCCCATACCATTCTGGTCGAGCTGGTCAATAACGCCATCGATCATGGCTTACTGGAGCTGTCCAGCGCGCTGAAAGAGGGCGAAGACGGCTTCTCAGTGTATTTTGCGGCGCGCCAACAACGGCTCAGCGAATTGCGCCATGGTGAACTGAAACTGGATTTGGCCATTGAGCCGCGCTTCGATCGCTGGCAGCTGCGCATCCAGGTCACCGACAGCGGCAAAGGCTACGACGTCGCGGCGCTGCGTGAAGGACCGGTGCAAAGCCTGACGGCCAAGTCCGGACGCGGTCTGAAGCTGGTGCATCAACTCAGCGATGAAGTGGAGATTTTGCCGACCGGCAACGCCTGCATCGCCATCCTTCGGCTTTAACGCGATCACGATTCTTCGACTATAAACATAGGGTGCAACGCTGTACCAGCGTGCCCGGTCCTTCCCGCCGGAATCAACACGTCAATCTGGAAATAGAAGATGAAAAAGGTATTGGTCGTAGACGACTCGGCTTCGATTCGACAAATGGTCGGCTACACGCTGAAAACCGCCGGTTATGAAGTGATCGACGCCAACGACGGTCAGCAAGGCCTGGACAAGGCCAACGCCGAAACCGTTGATGCCGTGCTGACCGATCAAAACATGCCGGTGATGGACGGCATCAGTTTTATTCGTGCCTTGCGGGCATTGCCGCAATACCAGCGCACCCCGATTCTGGTGCTGACCACCGAAGCCAGTGAAGAGCTGAAAGTGCAAGGTCGCGCTGCCGGCGCCACCGGCTGGATGGTCAAACCGTTTGATCCCAACAAGCTGCTTGAAGTCATGCAGAAAGTTCTGCCGGAATGAGGCCGGGTACGCATGGCAGTCAGCATCGACCTCAGGCAATTCATTGACGTCTTTTTCGAAGAGACCGACGAGCACCTGAGCGTCATGGAACATCTGTTGTTGTCGATGAACCGTCAGCGGCCGGAACCGGGCGCGCTCGATGCCATTCTGCGCGCCGCCCACTCGATCAAAGGCAGTGCCGGCATTTTTGGTTTTCACGCACTGACCTCGTTAACTCACGTCATGGAAAGCCTGTTCGATCGGCTGCGCCGTGGTGACATCAAATGGCGCGCCGAGCTGGCCGCGCCGCTACTTGACGCCACCGACGTTTTGAAGCAATTGCGCAATAGTTACCGGGCGCAACAACAACCGGATTTAACGCGCTGCAACGACGCCTGCGAAAAGTTAGAGTCCTTGATCGCCGAACACGACAGCGAAGCCATTCCGGACAGTGACGAAGGCTATGGTTTTTTCGCGCCCAGCTCATCGGTGCCGACCAGCGAAGCCTACGGATTCTTTGACACCCCCGCCCCGGCAAACGAGCAACCCAGCGAACCCTCAACTATCGCTGCGCCATTACCCGAACCAGCAGCGGCGCCAGCTACTCAGGTTGAAACCTTAAGTGAAGCGAAAAAACGCCGTAGTGAAACGGCGACGATACGAGTCCATGTCGACAAGATTGATCAGATCATCAACCTGCTCGGTGAGCTGATCATTGCGCAATCGATGTTGCAACAGAGCCATGCCGAAACGCTGGCATTCGATTCACCGCAACAACAGGCGCTGAATTTATTGGAGCGCCACACCCGCCATTTGCAAAGCGCCGTCATGTCGATTCGCATGGTGCCGATTGCCATGGTGTTCAATCGTTTTCCACGCGTCGTGCACGATTTATCCATGCAGCTCGGCAAAGCCGTGGAACTGGAATTTGTCGGTGAGCATACCGAACTGGATAAAAACCTGGTGGAAAAACTCAGCGACCCGTTGACTCATCTGGTGCGCAACAGCATCGATCATGGCATTGAGAAACCAGAGCAACGGCTGCAACAGGGCAAGCCCGCACATGGCACGATCAAGCTTGCCGCGCACGAAAGCAGCGGCAGCATTGTCATCACCATCAGCGATGATGGCGCCGGTTTGAATCGGCAGAAAATTCTGAACAAAGCACGCATGCTAGGTCTTAATGTCAGCGACACGACGCCTGATAAGGATCTGTGGCAGTTGTTGTTCACACCAGGTTTTTCCACCGCCGAACAGGTCACCGATGTTTCCGGTCGTGGTGTCGGTATGGATGTCGTCAAACGCAATATCACCGAGCTGAATGGTCGTGTCGAACTCTCCTCGACACCAGGACAGGGCACGCAGACGACGATACGATTGCCGCTAACGCTGGCAATCCTGGACGGCATGGTCGTCGCTGTCGGTGAGCAGCGTTTTGTCATTCCCGTGGAGAGCATTGTTGAGTCGCTGCAGCCACAGCCGGGTGATGTTCGTGCGGTATCCGGTCAACCGCAGATGATCAATGTTCGCGGCCAGTACCTGCCGCTACTGCAACTGCATCAGTTGATGAACCTGACACCGCAATTTTCTGCGCCAGAACACGCGTTGATTGTCGTGCTTGAACATGAAGGTCAGCGTGCTGCCTTGCAGGTCGATGAACTCTGCGGACAACAGCAAGTCGTGATCAAGAGCCTGGAAACGCACTACAAGAAAGTGGCCAATATTTCTTCGGCAACGATCATGGGCGATGGCCGGGTGGCGTTGATCCTGCACGTCGAACAATTGCTGACCCGCACGCAGGGAGGCAAGGCATGAGCAACACCCAAAATGACCATGTGCTGCCGCAAGAAATTCTGAGCTTTACGCTTGGCAGCGAAGAATACGGTATCAATATTTTAAATGTCCGGGAAATTCGCGGTTACACCGCCGTCACGCCTTTGGCCGATGCCCCGGCGTTTATCAAAGGCGTAATCAATCTGCGCGGTGAAATCGTGCCGATTCTCGATCTACGCATCCGCTTTGGCGTCAGTCAGCCGGTCTACAATGAATTCACCGTCGTGATGATTCTGCAATGGCAACAACGCTCAGTGGGTTTGGTCGTCGACAGCGTTTCCGATGTGATCACGATTAGCCCTGGCCAAATCAAACCGCCGCCAAATCTATCGGCGGCGTTCGACACCCGCTACCTACAGGGATTATTGGCGATTGAGAATCGCTTGATTGTGCTGCTGGATATTGAAGGCTTATTGAGCAGTAAAGACATGGCATTGATCGACGAAACGGATGTGGATCGTGAGGCCATCGAACCATCGAATCAGGAGCAAGAATAATGGGCATTTCCCGTTGGAGCGTCGCCAACCGTTTGATGTTTGGATTCGGTGTGCTGGGCAGCATGCTGATCCTCATTCTGGTTTTTGCGACGCTACAAATGAACGCGGTCAGTCGCCTGCTCGATGATTTGACCACCGACCGCATGCCAACGGTGGCGCGCGCCAATCTGGTGGTCAACCAAATCAACGATATCGCCCGCGCCTCCTACCTGTTGTTTGTCGATACCTCGCCATCGTTTCGCCAGGAAATGTTCGCGCAAATGGACAGCGCCAAAGCCCTGATCGATGAAGAACTGGTGTTGCTGAAAGCGGCGACACGCAGCAGCGAAGGTCTGCGGCTTTACGATCGTCTACAGGATAGCGTACAAACGATGCATCGCCATATTGGCCGCTTGAAGTCCCAAGTCGAAACTGGCCAACTCGATGCAGCCCGTGCCAACGTCGTCGATATCATGCGACCAGCACTGCTCGATAGCATCCGCAGCACCGAAGCCTACATCAACTTTCAAACCGCGTTGGCGCATTCCGAAGCCACGACCTCGAACGATAACGTCCGTTTTACCGAATGGAGTTTGATCATTGTTGGCGCATTGGCGATTGTCATTTCCCTCAGCTTCAGCTATCGCGTTACCCGTTCGCTACTACAAGACCTGGGGGCCGAACCGCGTACGCTATGGGAAGCATCAAACGCGGTGGCGCGCGGTGAGCTGGATTACCCGTTGCATGTCAAATCCGGCGACCAGCAAAGCGTCGTCGCGGCGATGGCGGTGATGCAAACCCAGTTGCAGGAAAACCGACGTAAAGCCGATGAGAATGCCCGTATTCGCACCGCGCTCGATCAGGTCGACAGCGCCGTCATGATCATCGATAACCATCGCACGATCATTTATGCCAATGAATCAATGGTTTCGATGCTGGCCCGTCACCGTAACGAACTGCGCCAGCAGGTCAGCGATCTCGACGAGCAGAAGCTGATTGGCCGGATCATCGACCCGCTGCTGATGCTCGGTACCAGCCCACAGCAGCTATTGGCGCAGCTCGATACTCGCCTGTTCCGCGAAATGCGCATCGGTGCGTTGCATTTTGACATCACGATCAATCCAGTGCTCGATCTACGTAATCAGCGCATCGGTTTTGTCATTGAATGGCAGGACAAAACCCGAGAGCGCCGCATTCAGCAGGAAATCGCGGCCGTCATTCAGGCCACCACGAGCGGGGATTTCAGTGGTCGCATCGATATTGGCAACAAGGAGAACTTTTTCCTGACACTGGCCAATGGCATCAATTCGATGACCGAATCGACGCAATCGGTTTTGAACGATATTGTTCGGGTCATGAGCGCGCTGGGCCAGGGTAATCTGCAGCCACGTATCGAACGTGAATATCAAGGTACATTTGGCCAACTCAAAAACGACGTCAACAACACGATGGATAGACTGCGCGACATGGTTGCTGCGATTCGCGAATCGGCATTCGCGATCGCTTCGGCTTCGGCCGAGTTGTCGGCCGGCAATATCGATCTGTCGGCGCGCACCGAAGAACAGGCCAGTAATCTGGAAGAAACGGCGTCGAGCATGGAGGAGCTCAGCATCACCGTCAAACACAATGCGGATAATGCCAAGCAGGCCAGCGCGTTGGCCCGCGACACCTCATCGCAAGCACAACGTGGTGGCCAGATGGTGCATGATGTCGTCATGACCATGAGTCGCATCAATGAATCGGCACGCAAAATTGCCGAGATCATTTCGGTGATCGATACCATCGCCTTCCAAACCAATATTCTGGCCTTGAATGCCGCCGTTGAAGCGGCACGAGCCGGAGAACAAGGACGCGGTTTTGCCGTCGTTGCCGGCGAAGTGCGCAACCTTGCTCAGCGTTCGGCTACGGCTGCAAAAGAAATCAAACAGCTGATTGCCGATTCGGTCGACCGTATCGGCCATGGCGACAAACAGGCGAGCCAGGCCGGTGAAGCGATTCAGGAAATTGTCGAGTCGGTGCACAAGGTCGCAACCCTGATGAGCGAAATATCGAATGCATCAACCGAACAAGCGCGCGGCATCGAACAAATCAATACCGCTGTCGTACGCATCGACGACACTACCCAACACAACGCGGCGTTGGTTGAAGAAGCGGCAGCAACGGCCGAATCGATGAACGAACAAGCCAGCGCCTTGAAAACCACCGTGGCGTTTTTCAAAGTGGGCAATGAAGCAAGCCAGGAATGGCGCAGCGCACCGGTGAATCCGCGGCGTCATATTCAATCACCGCGTCAAAGTTCATCAACCGGCGCGCGGCAAACCTTGCCGCCACTGCCCAGCAGTGAAGATGATGACTGGGCCGAATTCTGAAACCTCTTCGAAGCGTGAAGACCGGCGACGGGAGTTTCCGTTCTCATCCTTGGATTTCGAGCGGGCACGCACGCTGATTTATCAATTCAGTGGCATTGCCTTGTCGGCCAGTAAAAATGAATTGGTCTATAGCCGCTTGGTGCGCCGGGTGCGAGCTCTGGGTTTGGCCAGCCTGCATGATTACCTGAACCGGGTAGAACAGCAGCCAGAGGAGCGCACGGAATTCGTCAACGCCTTGACAACCAACCTGACCTCGTTTTTTCGCGAGGCGCATCATTTCGAACTGCTGGCAAAATTTCTGCAACAACGCAGCGGCCCAGTGCGTATCTGGACTGGTGCCACCTCGACCGGCGAAGAAGCCTATTCGATTGCCATCACCGCTATTGAGGCGTTTGGTGATTGGCAACCGCCGGTGACGATTATGGCCAGTGATGTCGACAGTCAGGTGTTGAACACCGCTCGTCAGGCCGTGTATCCGATTGGCCAGGCCCGTAACCTGTCAGCGGAACGCTTGCGACAGTTTTTCCAACGCGGCAAGGCCGAGCGCGCCGAGTTGATGCGAGTGAAGCCTGTCGTACAACAACTGGTGCGTTTTTCGTTACTGAATCTGCAGCAAGCGGAATGGCCGCTGAGCGGAAAATTCGATGCCATTTTTCTGCGCAATGTGTTCATTTATTTCGACAAGGGTTCCCAGTACCGGATTCTGCAAAAGGTGAAGAAATTGCTGGCGCCCGATGGCCTGCTGTTTGTCGGGCATTCGGAGACCTTGCCCCACGCCCAGGATTTGTTTCGTTTGCACGGCAAAACCGTGTACCGACACACCGAGGCGCAGCAAGCATGAATGACTCCCGCGATCAACGCTTGCCGCCCGGTCAATACTATGACCCGGCATTTGCCTGCGAAGCAGCAAAGATTTTACCCGGCGAGTATTTCGCCACCCGGCGTGACATGCTGATCGTTACCGTGCTCGGCTCCTGTGTTTCGGCTTGTCTGCATGACAGCCATCAAGGGATTGGCGGCATGAACCACTTTTTGCTGCCCGGCACACCGGACAGCCTGCCGGGTAGCGATGCCTCGGCGCGCTACGGTGTGCATGCGATGGAGTTGTTGCTGAACCAGATGATGAAACTCGGTGCGCAGAAAAATCGGCTGGTGGCAAAAGTATTTGGTGGCGGCAATATGCTGCAAAAAGATCCGCGCGGCGGCGTTGGCACCCGCAACGCCGAGTTTGTGTTGTCGTTTCTGGCCACTGAAAACATTCCGGTGGTCGGCCAGGATTTACTCGCCGACTTTCCACGCAAGGTTTATTTTTTCTCCGCCACCGGACGCGTGCTGATCAAGCGTTTGCGTCGAATCAATAACGATACCTTGTTGCAACGTGAACGTGACTATATCGAACGTTTGCAACATAGCCGGATCAGTGGCGATGTGGATCTGTTCTGAGTGGTGCAGGGAATGACCATCAAAGTCATGATTGTCGATGACTCAGCGATGACGCGCCGGGTGCTGACCGAATTGATCAATGCCCAGGGCGATATGCAGGTGATTGCCGAAGCGCCCGACCCTTACGTTGCCCGCGAATTGATCAAACAGCGCAATCCCGATGTGCTGACGCTGGACATTGAAATGCCACGGATGCACGGCTTGAATTTTCTCAAGCATTTGATGCATGGCCATCCGATGCCGGTGCTGATGATTTCCTCACTAACCGCCGAACGTTCCGAATACGCCTTGCAGGCGCTGGCGCTGGGCGCCGTCGACTACCTGCACAAACCGAACGCGCTACCGAATGAGTCGCTCATCGAATATGGTCAACGTCTGGCCGAAAAGCTGCGCGCGGCGGCAAGCGCCAATCTGAAACGGATCAGTGCTCACGAAGCGCATACTTTACCGAGTGGTCGAGGCATTACCCCGCAAGTGTTGGCGGTCGGTGCGTCAACCGGAGGCACCGAAGCCCTGGCCTCGGTGCTGTCGCCACTCAATACCAGCACACCGCCAGTATTGATCGTTCAACATATGCCGGCCGGATTCACCAAAACCTTTGCTCGCCGATTGGACCAGTTAAGTGCCTTGCACGTGCGTGAAGCCGTTGATGGTGAACCGCTTTCTCCAGGCGTGGCCTTGCTGGCGCCGGGTGGATGGCATTTGCGTGTGCGTCGACAAGGCGGCATCTTGCAGGTGGCGCTTGATGAGCAAGCACCACGTCATCATCACCGGCCTTCCGTGGATGTGCTGTTCGAATCGATCGCATCGAGTTGTGGCAGTCATGCCATTGGCGTGCTGTTGACGGGCATGGGCAAGGATGGCGCTCAGGGGATGTTGGCGATGCATCAGCAAGGCGCGCTGACCATCGCGCAAAATCAACAAAGTTCGGTGGTGTTCGGCATGCCAAAAGAAGCCATTGCTTTACAGGCGGTTGATGCGGTGTTGCCGCTATTGGCCATTGCGCCGAGTTTGAACTCACATTTTCGCTGGAAGACGTAGCGGGAGTCATCGCGATGAAATTTCGCCTTCCGGCATTCAATGCCCATCGATCGTTTTACTGCGCTTACGTCAGCCTGCTGTCGCTGCTCAGCTATTTGCTGGCGATTCACATTCCACACTCCGTGCCCTACTTGCTTGGCAACATGGGCTATCTCGTCTTACTACGTCGGCTCGGTTGGTTTTGGAGCCTGCCGCCACTCCTGCTGGCCATCTGGCTGCTTGATGATCACGGTTTGCATGTGCTCTGCGTAACGGAATGGTTGTTAACCGGCTATTTCGATCGGCATCGGCGCTGGTCGCCGATTAAAGCGACACTGGCGATATGGTCACTGCTGTTGCCCGTGTTGATTTGGTATGCCTGGCCAAGTTTACAACTGGATATCGTCAATGGGCTGTTGATCATGCTGGTGCTGCTGATTACGGGTATCGGCAATCGATTCGGCACCGAAATGTCGCTGGCCGTGTCGCAAAACCCGACCCAGCAAGCGCAAACTTCGCTGCGCGAACAACTGGCCGGTCGGGTAGCGGTTTTTGCAGCGGCACCGATGGCGATACTGCTGACGCTGGCGTTGCATATGTTGATATCGCTGGATCTGAATGCCTTGCAACGACAGCTCGGTCACTACCGTATGCAACTGCAACAACAACTGCAGTACACGCTGAAAAATCTGACTGACGCACTGGAGCTAAGCGCGGCACAATTGTCGAATTATCGGCAGCAGCCAGCAGCCGCCGAACAAGTATTGCACCAACTGCAACTGCATCAACCGGCGCTGACCCATATTCGTTGGCGCCACCCCGATAATCAACGCGGCGCCGAGGTCGGTAGCGAGCTGCCGCGACTGCTGCTCGATGATTTTCCGCAACCGATCTCCGGTACTCGCATCGGCAATCTCCAGCATCATATTGATCACGATGGAAACTGGCATAGTCGCATTCCAATCACGACGCTGATGCCGGCCAGCGGACCGCTTTATGCCGAACTCGACAGTGAACGTCTGCGTTACCAACTGAGCCGTTTATCACCGCCTGCGCACATGCAAACGCGTCTGCTCGACGCCGAAGGCAATACGCTGCTGCATGTTGTCGGCGAACATAGTGATACCGCATCCATACCGGAAAATCTGCATAACGGACGAACCTGGCACATCAACAGCTTGCTGGTACCCGATCATCAACTGCCATTGAATCGCCACAACAATGCCCTGCTCGATCAGATGCCGTTGGCTGCCCCGGATTGGCAGTTGCTGGTGGCGCAAGACTTGTCGTCCACACAGCGCCGTTTCAACCTCTACACGCTGCTCGCCGCTGGCACATCGATGTTGCTGATTTGGTTGATTCATCTGGCGGCCTTGCGATTTATGCACGGTTACACAGCGCCGCTGCATGCGCTGGTCAGGCGCGTACGTCAGATTGATTTTCAGCATCACGGTTCCCTGTCACCGATCAGCTTGCGCGCCAACGCGCTGGAGCTGCAGGAGTTGATCGATGACTTCAATCGAATGCTGACTCGACTGACGACGATGCATCAGGAGTTGTCCTGGGCTATCGCTGAAAAAACCCTGTTGAATCGCGATCTGGAGTGGCGCGTGCAAGAGCGCACGGCGGAATTGCAGCAGGAGAAAACCCGCGCTGAACAACTGGCGCAAATCAAGGCGCGCTTTCTGGCGACGATGAGTCATGAGCTGCGGACACCGCTGAGCGCAATCATCGGTTTCAGCGAGCAATTGCAAAAGCTCGAAACGACACCGGAAACACAACGACTGGTCGACACCGTACTGCGCAATGCCGAATTCCTGCTGGCACTGGTCAATGACATACTCGACACGGCCAAGCTGGAGTCCGGCAAGATGAAACTGGAGCAGATTTCATTTTCCTTGCTGCAATTGACTGAAGAAGTGGTGCACAGCCTGCAACCGCGTGCGCAGGAAAAATCGCTGTCGCTACGCAGTCAGTATCAATGGCCATTGCCGGCCATGCTGATCGGCGACCCGCTGCGAATTCGCCAGATTCTGTTCAACTTGCTTGGCAATGCGCTGAAATTCACTCACGAAGGCATCATCGAGTTGCGTATTGAATGTCACGAGCAACGCCTGCAATTGATTGTCAGCGATACCGGTATCGGTATCAGCGAAGCGCATCTACCGAACTTGTTCAATGCCTTTTCACAATCCGATTCCAGCACCACACGCCAGTTTGGCGGCACCGGCTTGGGCTTGCATATCTGCCAGCAGTTATGCGAGATGATGGGAGGCCGTATCGAAGTCAGCAGTGACTTGAATTGCGGTTCAGTGTTTACCGTTACGCTGCCATTGAATCTGCCATCGGAAGTCGAATGGTTATCGGCATTGCCAATCAGCACGGCGAGCGCGACGCCGGAAACCGTTGCCGCTGTCGCGCGAGTACCAACACCAATTCCGCGTTTGCGTGGCCATGTTTTGATTGCTGACGACGTCGCCGATCTGCGCCTGTTGTTGCGAGCCATTATCGAACCGACCGGTGTTCGGGTCAGCAGCGCACAAAATGGCCGTGAAGTATTGGCGCAATGCGCTGAGCAACGCTTTGATTTGTTGATTCTCGATATGAACATGCCGGAGATGGATGGTATGGAGGCTACCCGGCAATTACGCCAGCAGGGATTCAAGCAACCGATCATCGCGCTCAGTGCCGATGTGCAGGTATCCGAGCGCGCGCATTTTCTCGATCAGGGCTGCGATGAGTGCCTTGGTAAACCGGTTGACCGGCCACAGCTGTACGCGCTGATGCAGCGTTATCTGCCAGCCGAACGCACGCCGCGCTCAGCACCGGAGCTACCCGCTTTTTTGTTGCCGCTGAAAGAAAAGTACCGGCAGCGCTTGCCGGCTGATCGGGAAGCAATGCACACGCTGATGGCCAACCAGGACTGGCCGGCCTTGCAAAGGTTGCTGCATCAGATGAAAGGCTCTGCCGGCAGTTTCATGATGATGGAGTTAAGCACGCTGGCCGGTCACGGTGAAAGCTTGCTGAAACAGCAGCAATTTGATCGCCTGGCTGAAACCATTAGCGAGTTGGATCGGCTGCTCGCCGAGCAAATCACTTAAGCCGGATCACTCGTCACTATCGGCCGCTTTGTCGCGCGCTGCATCCGGCCAGGAATCCGGCACAACAAAAATCATCTGCGTCAGCGCTGGCGAGCGCAAATAAAACGCCTGCGGCTCGCTGATGCTTTCGCCTTGCTCAAGCAACCAGCTTTTGAAATCCTCGCCCGCCTGCTCAGCCAGGCTCGGCAATAACCAATCATGTTTGCGCAGCGCGGTGATGCGGGCATCCGGATGGGAAAAGAGCCAGGCCCGCCATTGCGAGGCGCTGGCCCAAACGCCGCGCTCGTGTTCGGCGTTGGCAAAGCGTGCTGTTCGCTGCAGTTGATCGAGCGGATAGAACAAGCGGCCTTTGACCAGCGCCTTGCTCTCGGCGATGGTGGCCAAATCCGACGGCAACTTGCCTTCTTTTTGCGCCCAGCGAGCCAGTGGCAATTGATGATGAAACAATTTGTTCAATTTGATCGCCAGGCGATCCGTCAGACGCGGACCAAACCAATAGGTAGGGTTATCGAGCTGATCGAGCCCGAGGTAAAACTTGACGGCAACTTCCCAGTGTTCGATACGCGCGCTGGGCAGTTGCTCAACAATCAAATCGATTTCACCGACGGTGCGCTCATCATCCTGAATCGGCAAATTACTGAGCCGTTCGCGCCAGCGCGGGTGACAACGCAAACCAGCGCTGATCAGCTGCTCAAAAAATTTACCGAGTCGGGTTGGGATCTCGTTCTGTCGAATCAAGTGCTCCAGTGATTCGGCCGCATCCAGCGCTTCCACCGCCGACTCCGGCAGCTCCAGCAAGGATTGATCAACCAGTGAGGAAAAATGTGAGGCGGCCAGCAACGGTGGACTATTGAACGCCCAGATGATTTGTTGCCGGATGCGTTGTTCCATCGCGCTGCCTTGTGTGCAAACAGGCAACCAGTCTACACAGCAGCAAGCGCGCCTGCACGCCAACGGCTGGAAATAGCGCAAACAAAAAAAATGGCCGAATCATTCGGCCATCAAGTAGGGGAACCCCATCCGGTCACTCAACTGCAACAGATCCCGGATTACACTCCACGATAGAAAGAAACGTCACGATGCAAAGGAAAGAAAACCGTTTAACCCAGAAAAACACCTTACATCGATGCGGTCAGCATCGGAGATGATTCGCAGCGATAACCATTGCGAATCAACACGCCGGCCGCCAACGGTGTTTGCGGGCAAGCTGACTCGATATTGCTCGGCAACTGCATTTGTCCGCAGCAGACACAGCCCAGTAAACGTACCCGACCACGAGTGAAATTAACCCACTGGTGTTTGCCCTTATCCATGATGCGACCTCCGCTGAAGCTGTTAACAGGTTGACCCTGCGAGACTGGATGTTTCAAGACCGTCTTGGTCATGCTGTCAGTATTGTCGGCGGACGAAAAAAAGACTGCCGGTTTTAGCGGCAGTCTTTGTCCTGATTAGCCTTGAGTTGCTGTGGGAGAAAGCTCACAGACTTTCGTACCAAGCGTAACGGTACATCACAGGCTTTGTGCGATACATCACAATCAGGCGTGCAACTTGCGCATCATGTTGGCGAACTGTTCGAAATAAAGCGCCTGTGGACCATCAGACAGCGCTTTCTCCGGTTCCGGATGGAATTCGACAATGATGCCGTGGGCACCAACGGCTTTTGCCGCCAGCGATAACGGCTCGACCAAATCGCGACGGCCAGCGGCATGTGACGGATCAACGATGATCGGCAAATGCGTCAGCGCCCGCAGCACCGGCACCGCACTCAAGTCGAGTGTGTTGCGGGTCGCCGTTTCGAACGTGCGAATACCGCGTTCACAGAGCATCACTTGCTGATTGCCACCGGCCAGAATGTATTCGGCTGCTTGCAGCAATTCATCAACCGAGTTCATCAAACCGCGCTTCAACATCACCGGCCGATGGCATTGGCCTACCGCTTTCAATAGCGAAAAATTCTGCATGTTGCGGGCGCCGATTTGCAGAATATCGGCTTGTTGCGCCACGGCATCGACCTGCTCCGGCGCCATCACTTCGGTGATGATCGGCAGACCATGACGGCTACCTGCCGCTTTCATCAAATCCAGACCCGGCAGCCCCAAACCCTGAAACGCATACGGCGAGGTGCGCGGTTTGAAGCAGCCTCCGCGCAATACACTGGCGCCGTGACGTGCCGTCCACTCGGCGCATTGCTCGATTTGTTGTTCCGATTCCACCGAGCACGGCCCGGCCATGACAATAAAGCCGTTGCCGCCGATGCTGGCACCGCCGACCTCAATGACGGTGTCTTCCGGTTTGTGCGCGCGACTGGCGAGCTTCCATGCTTTGTTGGATTTAACCGGTGCGCTGACCGGCGCCGGTGCTGCGGCGGTGTCCTGCTGCTCTGATTGTGCCAGCACTGCCACCGGCACCTGCGCCGGCGGCAACCGCTCGCTCGGGTAGCAGCCGAGCACTTTCACCAGGCGGGTGCAGCGGGCAATCGCCTGCAATGCATCAACAAAGGTTTCGCTTTCGACATTGCCTTCGGCATCGACGAAGAACATCACCTGCCAGGGCTCGCCCTGCATCGGGCGCGATTCGATGCGAGTCAGGTTGATGCCGCGATCGCGGAACACTTGCAAGACATCAACGAGCGCACCGGGGCGCTGCCAAGTGCAGAACAGTAACGAACTTTTCGCCTGCACCGCTTTCGCCACCGATTGCAGCTGCCGGGCCAGCACGATGAAACGGGTTTCGACATCGGCGGCGTTGGCGATCTTGTCGGCGAGCACGGTAAGCCCGAGCTTGGCGCCCGCTTCTTCACCGGCAATAACGGCCAAGGCCTCATCGCTGCCGGCAACGGTTTTCAGCGCCTCGGAGGTGCTGTCGCAGTAGCGCAGCGGTAAACGATTTTCCTGCAGGAAGTGCTCGCACTGGGCCAGCGCCTGCGGGTGACCCAGCACCCGGCGAATACCGGCTATCGTGGCGCCGGGTTTGGCCAACAGCGTATGACGCACCGGCAGGTAATGTTCGCCGACGATGTACAAATCGCCATCACGCAGCAGGTCATAGACCGGACTGATGGCGCCGGTGATGCTGTTCTCGATCGGCAACACGGCGTAATCGACTTCCCCCTGACGCAGCAGGCGCACGACATCGGCAAACTGCTGACCGGCGACCAATTGATGCTCGCTGTCGGCAAAGCAGGCTTTCGCCGCTTCCGCGCTGTACGAGCCTTCGCCGCCGAGCACGGCCACGCGCGCGGCTTTCAATGGTGGCTGCAAGGTGTGGCGCTGGGTGCGCAGCGATTCTTCGATCACGGTATGGAACACCCGAGTGACAAAGCGCGGATTCAAGCCAAGGCTCTGGGCCTTTTGCACATGTTGGCCGAGCAGGTGTTTTTCGCGCTCGATATCGCGTAGCGGCAAATCCGAGCCTTGCTTGTTTTCGGCCACCGCTTTTGCCAGCGCCTGGCGCTTGGCCAGCATCTGAATCAGTTCATTATCCAGCTCGCTGATCTGCTCACGCAGCTCGCCGAGCGCCGGGTTCTTGCTTGCCATGTCGTTTCTCCTTGGGTGTTCCTGATGAGTCGTGTTCAAAAAACTGCCGGCGAGTACGCAAAAAAAAAACCTCCCCGGTTGGGGAGGTTTTCTTAGGCTTTTCGCTGATTTACTTACGCGTCAACGCCCTCCCCGGCCTTTTGGAGAGTCAAAATAAAAAAAGAAGCTGTGAGCGCGTGTATTCATGAAACCGAATCTAGTGAGCTGAGCCACCTGGTGTCAATGAAATGGCTTATAACGATTTGTATCGTCAGGGATGAATCACCTGATTCAACTGGCGCAGCACCTGCAAAAACACGCCCCAGTAACCGGTGAACGGCAGCACGATGACCAGCGCCAGAATCAGGCCGCCGACCACGGCAGCCGATTTCCGGTAGCCCGGCAACAGCCGCACCAGCGCCCAAACCAGCGCGACGATCAGCGCGAAATGGAACGCCAGTGGCCAGAGGTTTTTCAGCGGTATATTGAATGAGGCACCAACGACCATGCCCGGCAGCAGATAGGCCGGCGCCCAGGCCAGACCCGACAGCAGGTTGATCGGCAGAAAGCGCCGCCACGGGTAGTGCATGACACCGGCAACAAACGGCAGCACCGCACGGATCGGCCCGATAAAGCGCCCCAAAACCAGTGCCAGCGGACCATAGCGGGCGAAGGCGGTGACCGAACGATCGAGCAGTGCCCGGTGCTGCTCAGCAAATTTTGCCTGCCGCACCCACTCGGCATGACGGGCGCCGACCCAGAAGCCCAGCGATTCACCTATGACGGCGCCACAATAGGCCGCGATGACAATCGGATAGAACGGCAACACCCCGGCCCCGACCAGCGACCCCATACCGACTAAGAGCAACCAGCCGGGCACAAACAGCGACACGACAATCAGCGACTCCAGAAACGCGAACAGGAATACCACCGGCACCGCCCACTCGGTATGCCCTTGCGCCCAGTTCAATAGGTCTTGCCACATCCGTCTTAATCCACCTTCTGTCTTGTGTCGCGGATTGCCATTGTGGCCGTACCCGCATGCTATATTTGCGCCCCGTTTTTGACCCCAATGCCCACCCGAGTCCGGAGCCTGCCCGTGTTGTCTGAAAAATTGGCGGTAATGCCGCAGTATCTCATGCCGAAACAATTGTTGACGGTGCTGGCCGGCAAACTGGCCAGCAAAGAGGCCGGCGCCACCACCACCCGCGCCATCCGCTGGTTCATCAATCGCTACCAGGTCAACATGAGCGAAGCGCTGCATGAAGACCCGGCCCATTACCGTTCGTTCAACGAATTTTTCACCCGACCGTTGAAAGACGGCGCCCGCCCGATCAGCAATAACCGCTGGGTCTGCCCAGTTGATGGCGCCATCAGCCAATGCGGTCCGATTGAAGGCGAGCACATTTTTCAAGCCAAAGGCCATCACTACACGGCCACGACGCTACTGGGCGATGACGCCAAACTGGCCGAACAATTTCGTGACGGTAGCTTCGCGACGCTTTATTTAAGCCCGCGCGATTATCACCGCATTCATATGCCAGCCAAAGGCAAGCTGAAGCTGATGCGCTATGTGCCCGGTGCGTTGTTCTCGGTTAATCCGTTAACGGCGCGGCAAGTGCCGGGTTTGTTTGCGCGCAATGAGCGTGTCGTCTGCGTGTTCGAAGGCGAAACCGGGCCGTTCGTCATGGTGCTGGTGGGTGCCACGATTGTCGGCAGCATGGCCACCGTTTGGCATGGCGTGGTCAATCCGCCACGGCCAGGAAAAATCATCGACTGGCATTACGATGAGCAAAATGTTGTGCTCGACAAAGGCGTCGAGATGGGCCGCTTTCTGCTCGGTTCAACGGTCGTCATGCTGGCGCCAAAAGGCCAGTGGCAGTTACCGGATTATTGGCAAAATGCGCGCGCGATTCGCCTTGGCGAAGCGATGAGCGCGGACTGATTCCAACGCGAGTCGATTCCGGTGGCAAAGCGTTGCGGGCAACCGCGAGCCAATGGCAAATCCTGTCGTTATTTTCTGAACGCCCAGGGTTTGTGCCCATATCACGATGGTGCTGGCCGTCAGATGGCGGCGTCGAAACGCCGACGCTTCTGGCCCTGGCTGTTTTTTGCGGCTATCACCTGGTTTATTTTTTCCGATGATGACGTTCGCCCTGACATCGAGGACTCGCTGCGAAACGAAGTGCAACAGGCGATAGCGCATTTCCGTCAAGACCCGGACAAAACCATTGTCGAACTCCAGCAGATCATCGAACGCGAAAGTGCGCACGAAACGCCGGACGCGGAACAACTCAGCTGGCTCTGGCAACAACTGGCTGCACAGCACGAACGGCGCTGGCATTGGTATCTGGCGTTGCAAGCCTGGTCGCAAGCGGCGCGCTATCAGGACGATGATGTCCAGCGCCTGCATCGCAGCAAACTGGAGCGGCATTTCCGCGAGATGCAAGCCGAGCGCAACTTTCAGCAGCGCTATGTCGCCAATCGCGATGCCGGTCCAGCTCGAACGCTGACGAAAACCGTGTTGATCGCCAATGTGTTTGTCGATTTGACTGGCGATGAACACTGGGGCAACAAAGAACGCTTGTTGGCCTTGCAAGCACAGCAACATATGCGCGATTGGTTGCTGACCCGTCAACACCGTTATCGCGATGGCGAGCTGAATTTCATCAGCCAAACCTTTACGGCGCAAAGCAGCGAATTCACCGGCTTTCACAAAGCCTTTCGCGGCCGCGCGATTCTCTCGTCGCTGATTTATGGCGAAGAACATGACGGCTTGAAAAGGCTGTATGCCTCATTGCTGGAACGCGACGACATCGATCAGGTAGCGCTGATGCTGCACTACCCTAAAACCGATCGCTCGTTTGCGTTCCGCTGTTTCTATCATCAGCGCCCGGACAAAAAACCACCGGCCAAACCACTGAGCTTACATCGCTGCGATGACGAACTGGCGGTCATTACTCACAAGCTTGAGCACAACAACTGGCCTCGTGTGGCAGTAACGCAAACCCACGAACTGCTGCACTTGTTCGGTGCCGCCGATCTGTACAACATTCGTGATGCCGCCACGTTTGCGACCACCGATATCATGCACTACGCCTATCCACGCTTGCAGGACACCGATATTCAGCCGCTGACTGCTTGGGCCATCGGCTGGCTTGATGACATGCCAGAAACCCCGTTTCCAATAGAGGATCAATAAATGGAAATTTCCAGCTTCGGCCAGATGCTGCAGTACTACGGCATCAACATCGCGTACGCCGTCATTGCTCTGGTGATCAGCGTCATTGCGCTGGTGCTGATCGACAAATTCATTTATCGGA
Organism: Permianibacter aggregans; assembly: GCF_009756665.1. Classification (GTDB taxonomy): domain Bacteria; phylum Pseudomonadota; class Gammaproteobacteria; order Enterobacterales; family Permianibacteraceae; genus Permianibacter; species Permianibacter aggregans. Next base: position 2,999,228 of record NZ_CP037953.1, on the reverse strand, counting down.
AAATCGATTTCATTGAAGAGATCCGCGACGGCAATATCGCCGCGGCCATTTTCTATTCGACACTGCTGTTGTTTGTTGGTGTTGTGGTCGCGATAGCGCTAAGTTGATTTCAGCCTGGGGTTTTAGTCCGATAGACAAAGGAACTAAAGATGACCATCCGTGATTATTTATGGAAGCGGAACCTTGTTAGGCTTTTTATAATTTTTGTCAGCGCTGCGGCAATATTCTTCATTAACCTTGAGCTTCAGAAAAGCGATAATCGATATACTATTGCCATATTTTCGCTACTTGGATTTTCCCTCGTCTACGGACTTTCGGCCTATCTGGTGAACTGCCCAAACTGCAGTTTCTCATTCCTTTTTGGCAACACGATTAGACTTTATAAAAGCCTCAAGAAGTACCGTTTCAATTATTGGCCACACTGCGGAGTAGCACTCGATAGCGAGTATACAAACCGCAAGCAAATGAAAGTCTGAGAATTACCAAATACTCGCCATCCCCCAATCCAATGCATTGCGCCTCGTTTGAGGTATCGATGGTCCTGCATCAAGCAAGGCCATGTAACATGAAAGTAACGAGTGAACGGAAATCTCGCACCAACTATCGCGGACGCAAAATGACACCCAAACCAATCCGTGTGGTGCTGTCGTTATAGTCGATCAGGCTTTCGCCATAACCGTTGAACACAAACACATACCAGCTGGTGTTTTCCGACAGCGTTGGGAACATCCAGCTGACTTCGACCGAGCCTTTACCGGTATTCAGGTTACCGCGCAGCTTGGTCGTGATCAGGTTGTAGCAGGCCTCTTTGTCGAGGCAGTAACGCCAAATCAATTCGCCATAGCCGAGATAGTCCGTGATATCCGGGTTGTCATCGCCTTTGACATCATCCGGCGATTTTTTTTCATCTTCCGGCAGTCGATACCAGATCCGTCCGTAAAACGATTGCCGCTCATCGTGATGAAACAGGCCGGCGTAGAGGCGATTCCATGAGCGAGAAAATTCCGGAGATTGACCGTTCGATTGGTGTTCAAGGCCCAAATCCAATCCGATATTGTCCAACCACCATTCACCTGGAGCAAAACGCCAGAAGAATTCCGGCGCGTAATTGCTTTCCCGAAATGGCGCCGACTCATCCGAGTTATACGCTTGCCAATAGCTTTGTTGGGTGTAGCCAAAATACAGCGGCGTGTTGAGCAGCTTGGCTTTGAAGCTGATTTGAAATACCACTTCCGATTCACGACCGTGGTAATCCTCGGTGTAGGTAAACGGTGCGATGAAAAAATCCTTGTACCAGGACACACCACGGTCACTGTTCATTTGCTGGGTCAACGCATTACGTTGGCTGTCGCGTTTCAGCTCCCGTTCTTCACCGTTGTCATCACCGCCATCAAAGCCCTGGCCATCGGCATCAAACGCCTGAGCCGTTGTGCTGACCGCACTGACCACCAGCAGAGCCGCTACAAATGTTCGTTTCATTTCTTACGCTCGAGTTATCGGAAAACTAATGATCTGTTCAATATGCTCGGCGCCAATTGCCAACATGATCAGGCGGTCAACACCGAGCGCAACACCGGCGCAATCCGGCAGGCCAGCACGCAAGGCATCGATCAAACGCTGATCAATGCTGCCGGTCGGTTTACCAAGCTGCTTGCGCTTTTCATTGTCCTGCTGAAAGCGCCGCAGCTGTTCGTCGGCATCACTCAATTCGTGGAAACCATTGGCGAGTTCCACGCCGCGAACATAAACCTCGAAGCGACAGGCCTCATCCGAGTTATCGGGATCGATACGCGCCAGCGCTGCCTGACTGGCCGGGAAACCAAAAACAAAACAAGGGCGGGTGTGACCCAGCGTCGGTTCAATCTGATGCGCGAACAATAATTGCAGGCTTTCGTCACGCGCCATTGGCTCGCCGCTGTAACCGGCTTTTTGTCGGCAAAGCGTTTGCAGCTCAGCCAGTTCGGCCGTGAACGGATTGATGTTCAGCACCCGCTCGAAACATTCGCGGTAACGGATAAACTCACCACCTTCCGATTTCAATACCACGCGCAGCAACGCATCGACTTCACGCATCAGATCATGGTGATCAAAGCCGAGCCGATACCATTCCAGCATGGTGAATTCCGGGTTATGAAAACGGCCGGCGTCATCATCGCGAAACACTTTACCCAGTTGATAGATATCACCGCTGCCAGCGCATAGCAGACGCTTCATCGGAAATTCCGGCGAGGTGTGCAGAAACATGCGCTTTGGTTGACTCATGCCGGCCGGCTGCCAATGGCATTCGAGCCAGCCAAGATGAACATCGGTGATGCTGGCTTCGGACAGTATCGGCGTTTCCACTTCCATGACCTGACGGGCCGCGAAAAACACACGGATCTGCTGCAAAACTTGCGCGCGCAGGCGCAGCGCGTCGAGGGAAGCAGAGGGTTGCCAGCCGGAGGCGAGGATCATGGGTGAGCAAGCGTATAGAGTGCAACAGAGCCGCTATTGTCGCAGATTCAATGCCTTCGGTAAAAATCTCCGCTCAGCCCAGCAGGCGATTACGGCCTTCGTGTTTGGCCCGATACAGCGCCTGATCGGCGCGCTCCAGGATGGTACGCTGGCTTTCGCCCATCCGGTATTCGGCGACACCACCACTGAAGGTGATTTTGAATGGTTGCTCGGCCAGATGTTCGATATCGGCAAAGGTTTCGCGGATTTCGTCGAGAAACTTCAGCGCCTGCACTTTGCTGGCATCGGGTAACACGACAATGAATTCCTCGCCGCCATAGCGACCGATCAGATCGGAACGACGCAGGCGTTGCTTCAATAATTGCGTCAAGGTTTTCAGCACAAGGTCACCAGTCAGATGGCCGTGGGTATCGTTGACTTTCTTGAAATGATCGACATCGATGATGGCAACGGTCAGCGCAGTATTGTTGCGTTGTGAACGCGCCATTTCCTGACCCAGCATTTGCAGGATGCTGCGACGATTATAAACACTGGTCAGGCCGTCATTGAGCATGATCCGGCGCAGTTCGCGGTAGCGACGGGCGCGGATGCGCACGGCATCAACGAGAAAATCCGGCTTGATCGGTTTGGTCAGGAAATCATCACCGCCACTGCGCAGTGCTGCCAATTGCAATTCCCGATCAGATTCCGACGACAGGAATACTATTGGTACATCAAGCAGTTCCATCTGCTGATGCAACGCTTTCGCCACTTCACCACCACTCCAATCGGGCAGGAACAAATCGAGCAGAATGATTTCCGGCGTGAACTGCTGCAGTACGCTGTCGAGCTGGTCGATATTGTGCGCGCGCTGCACCCGCATACCGGCGGATTGCAGGATGGCTTCGTGATACTGACCGACACTTTCCTGATCATCGATGATCAGCACCCGGATGTTTTCGTCGCCGCCATGAGGGCGCAAGCGTTCAATGGTATCGAGCACTTCGGTCAACGAAGTCGGCGCCCGCAGAAAGGCATCAACGCCGAACTTCGCGGCAATCAAGCGGGAACGCAAATCGCGTTGGGTGGAAATCAGAATGACGTGAATCGATTCGCGATGTTGTCGTTTCGGCATTACCGCTTGCAGCGCCGCCTCGGTGATCGGCTCATTGCCAAAAAACAACATCATGACCGCTTCCTGATGGCCTTGCTCCACCTGCTGCCGCAACTCGGCGTTGTCCTGGCAGCGCACCGTGCGCATCCGGAACTGGGCCAGTTGCTGCATCAACTCGCGATCCATTTCCTCGTGAGAAACCGAGTAGTAAATGACTTTTTCAATCGGTGGTTGACGCAGCGTTTCCGCTTCCTGATCCGGCTCGGTCGATTGCGGCATCGGCAACGGTTCACTGGCCGCAGCGTGTTGCATCGCGCGCACTGTTGAACGAATGGCTTCGTCCGGCAGCGGCGTCCCCGTTTTCAGATACTGATGCAGTTGCCGGGCCAGTTCAGAAACCTGCGGGTATCCGAACGTGCCACTGCTGCCAATCAGGTTGTGCAATGGCAGTAGTAGCGCCTCGGTGTCCGGCTCACTGCGGTTCAGCGTCGCTTCGAGATCGCGCTCCAGCTCCTGTAAACGACTCGGCAATTGCTCGCGGAACTGTTGGCGTAATTGCAGTAATCGTTGCAGTCCTTGATCAGCCTCGGTCATTTCGCTTCCTGGTTCGACGTCGGTTGTTGGCGTTGACAAAATTGACGCCACAGCCGGTTCAGTTCATTGGCCAGCAGCAGCGGCTCGAATGGTTTCGGTAACACCGCCAGCGCCCCCAGCTTCATTAACGCCGCAATTTCCTCCGGCCGGGTTTTGGCGGTGATAAAGACAAACGGGAGTTGGCGGTAGTTCGGCAACTTGCGCAAGGCCGCGATGGTTGCCGGACCGTCGAGGCCTGGCATCATGACGTCGAGCAGAATCAATTGCGGTTGCAATGCCGGCGCCGCCGACAACGCTGCCTCGCCTGTGTCGAATACATCAACACGGATATTGCCTAGCGTTTCCAGCGACATTTTCACAATCGACTGAATGTCGGGTTCATCCTCTACGTACATCACGTGGGCTAACGGGGCGCTCATGACTCTCCACGGTTGCGGCGATGCCTTGCTCGCCAACAAATGCTGATCTGTCGTTAAAGCTAGTCGCCAGGCCGGCAATCGTCAAAAGCATGGATCGTTGGCTCTGCCATAATTGACGCTATTCAACTATGTTTTCATTTTCGGTGGAGAGTGGGCGGGGAATGCTGAAACACGTGCTGGCCACGATCGGCATTATCGTGGCGTACTGGGTGTTGGGCCAGCTAGGTCTGCTGCTCGCCATTCCACCGGGTTATGCCACGGCTATTTTCCCTCCGGCCGGCCTGGCCCTGGCGCTGATGACCTTGTACGGCCGGCGCACGCTACCCGCTATTTGGCTCGGCTCGATGCTGCTGAATATCAGCGCTGATAAAGCCGGATTGGCGATGGATGGCATTAGCTGGCTATTGGCCGCGCTGATTGCCTCCGGCTCCAGCTTGCAAGCTTATGCCGGCAGCCGATTCCTGAAAGCCTATCGGGATGATTTATCGCGCCTGCTTGATGGCAACGGCCTGTTACGCTTCACCCTCGGTTGTGGTTTATTGGCGACGCTGATTGCGGCCACCGTCGGTGTCAGCTCACTGTTGCTGCTGAAGCAGATTGGGCCGGAAGAATACGCCTACAGTTGGTTGACCTGGTGGGTTGGCGACGCCATCGGCGTGTTGATCATCACGCCGATTTTCTTCATGTTGCTAGCCAAGCCGCGCCCGGTTTGGCGTCACCTGCTGCTGCCGGTTAGTTTGCCATTGGTGATCACGTTCGCGCTGGCAGTCATGCTGTTTCTGCGCATCAGCGAATGGGAGGCCGAACGCCAGCAGGAAAGCTTCGCCGATCACAGCCAGAAACTGGCGGCACAAATGAACGCCTCGCTACGTCGTATCGCCGAAGGACTGCGCTTCACTGAACGACTGTTCGAAGCATCAGCCCACGTTTCCGCCCAGGAATTCAATCGTTTTGCCAACGAAGTCGTGAAGCACAACCCGGTGTTGATTGGCCTGGCCTGGGCGCCGGAAATCCGCCCGGAACAACAGGCGGAATTTGTCCAGCAGATGCAGGCGACTCACGGCCACCCCTTTCAGATTCGACGTCTGACGCCGGTCGAAGCTGAGCGATTGTATCCGGTTGCCTATATCGAGCCCGAGGCACGCCACGGACTGCTTGGCATTGATTTGTTTTCCGAGCCAGTGCGACGGCAAACGATTCTGCAAGCTATCGCGTCTGGCCAGTTAACGCTGTCCCCCCCACTGCAACGCTTCAATCCGGAAATGCCAAGCACTGACGCCATCTGGGTGTTTCCGGTTACTGATGGCAATCTTTATAAACGCTCGATTGTTGCCGCACTGCTGGCACCGGCAGAACTGGTCGAGGAAGCCCTGTCAGAAACCGAGTTCACTCAATTACGGGTCACGATTGAAACCCATTCCTCACCAGCCAAGGTGATTTATCAAAACGACGTTGAAGTCAGCAGCAATCCGCTTCGTCTGCAACTTGAGTTTCCACTGAGCGCTGTCAATGATGCCTGGCGTTTGCGTTTGGAGCCCTCGCCGGCCTACCTGTCCAGCCATAGCTACTGGCAGAGCTGGTTGGTGCTGGCGGCCGGCATGTTGTTCGCCGCGTTGCTGGAAATTTTATTGCTCAGTTTTGCCTCGCGGGAAATGCGCACGCAGTCGCAAGTGCAGTGGCGAACCCGCGAACTACAACAAAGCCGGCAACAATTGCAGGCCATCATGGACGGTGTCCAGGATGCCGTCGTGCTGCTCGACCAGAGCGGCCAACCGCATTCGATGAACCCGTTGGCCCGGCAATGGTTTGCGGGCCAGGAAACGCTGCCGGATGCGTTTGCGCAACCGATACAAGACTGGCATGTCATTCAACGATTGTTGAACAAATTGGGGCGGGTTTATCACCATCAAAGCCAATTCCGTCTCGGCAGTGGTGAACTGATTCCGATTGAAGTGTCCGGCTCGACGGTGCAGCTTGATGATCAGCGCTTTTACAGCCTGACCTTGCATGACATCCGTCATCGTTACGAACTGGAGCGAATGAAAAACGAATTCGTGGCGATGGTCAGTCATGAACTGCGCACACCATTGACATCGATTCGCGGCGCACTCGGCCTGCTGCGCAGCGAAGGCATTGCCAACCAGAACGAAAACGCCAGCAAACTGCTGAACATGGCGGTCGACAATTCCGATCGGCTGGCGCGGCTGATCAATGACCTGCTCGATCTGGAACGGCTGGAGCTCGGCAAGCTACGTTTCCAGATGAAAACGGTCGCCTTGAAATCCTTACTGGAAGCGGTTTGCCAACAACATTATGGTTTTGCCAACAGCCATGACATCACCTTGCTGGCAAGGCTCGACATCGGCGAGGAACTGAATGTGCGTGTCGACAGTGATCGGCTCTCGCAGGTAATGGCCAATCTGATCTCCAACGCCATCAAATTTTCGCCGGCCGGCAGCGCCGTGCACGTCAACGCCCAGTTCGACCCGAAAACCAATAGTGCTGAAATCGAAGTGATCGATCACGGCATTGGCATTCCGGCCGACTTGCAGGAAAAAGTGTTCACCAAATTCTGGCAGGCTGACAGCACGGCGCTGCGCAAATACGGCGGCAGTGGTTTGGGCTTGTGGATCACCAAACAATTGATTGAGCAGATGCACGGGCAAATCCGTTTCAGCTCAAAAGAAAACGAAGGCAGCCGTTTTACCGTCGTGTTGCCCTGTACCATCACGCCACGCGGCATGCTGCTCTAGCGTAAAAAAACGGCGCCGATTGGCGCCGTTTCGGGGTGGCGCTTACGCGCGGGAAATATATTCTTCGGTGCGGGTATTCACTTTCAGCTTGTCGCCGATTTCGACGAACAACGGCACTTTCACGACCGCGCCGGTCGACAGTTTGGCTGGCTTGGTGCCGCCGGTGGCGGTGTCACCGCGCAGGCCCGGATCGGTTTCGACCACTTCCAGCACGACGTGATGCGGCGGCAGTACGGAAATCGGTTTGCCATTCCACAGCGTCAGCGTGCACAGGTCTTGCTCACGCATCCATTTTTCGGCATCGCCCATCGCGGCCTTGTCGGCGGCGATTTGCTCGAAGCTGACCGGGTCCATGAAATACCAGAATTCGCCATCGTTGTAGCTGTATTCCATTTCGGTATCCATGACGTCGGCGGTTTCCAGCGAATCGCCGGATTTGAAGGTATGTTCGACAACACGACCGCTCAGCAGATAGCGAACTTTGATACGATTGAACGCCTGACCTTTGCCGGGTTTGACGTACTCATTTTCGACGACAGCGCAGGGCTGTCCGTCCATCATGACTTTGGTACCCGGTTTCATTTCGTTAGTGCTTACACTGGCCATAGCGTCCTCAGTAAAATTGCGTGAATTCTGGTGGTAGGAAAAAAATGGCCGACATTTTAGCCAAAATCCCGCTTGAAGGGCAGCCCGCATCGTGGTCGGCTGCACTGAAAGCCGCTCCAATCAGCCTGCAAGCCTTGCTTGGCCGTCTGAATCTGCGTCTTGAGCAACTGCCAGAGGCGCTGCAGGCGGCTGTCGAATTCCCGGTTCGGGTACCGGAGCGCTACCTGCAGTTGATTGAAACAGGCAATCCGCACGATCCCTTGCTGTTGCAAGTCTTGCCGCAGGCCATCGAGATGCAGGAAGCCGAAGGCTATAGCACCGATCCGCTGCAGGAACAGGAGGCAGCGGTACCGGGCTTGCTGCACAAGTACCGTTCGCGAGTGCTGCTGGTCACCACCAGTGCCTGTGCCATTCACTGCCGCTACTGTTTTCGCCGCCATTTCCCCTATGGCGACAACCGGCCTGGCAACAAGGGCCTGGATGCCATCGTTGAGTACCTGCGCGCGCATCCTGAAGTCAACGAAGTGATTCTGTCCGGCGGCGATCCGCTGTCAGCACCGGATAGCTACCTGACCGATCTGCACCAGCGCCTGTCAACACTGCCGCAATTGAAGCGCTTGCGTATTCACACCCGTTTCCCGATGGTAATTCCGGAGCGCTTTACCGAAGCCCTGCTGAGCTTGCTCAGCGAACCGCGCTTTCAGACCATCCTGGTTCTGCACAACAATCACCCACGCGAGCTGGTCGATGAGCTGGCGGCGCCCCTGCATCGCCTGCGTGCGGCCGGCGTCACACTGCTCAATCAATCGGTACTGCTGGCCGGCGTCAACGACAACGCCGAAACGCTGACCGCGCTGTCCGAACGCCTGTTCGCGCTCGGTGTGCTGCCCTACTACCTGCACCAGCTCGATAAGGTGCGCGGCGCCGCCCATTTTGCCGTCAGCGATGAACGGGCCCGTCAGCTGATGGTCGAATTATTGGCAGCGCTGCCCGGCTTCCTGGTGCCAAAGCTGACTCGGGAAGTGGCCGAAAAAGCCAGCAAAATACCGCTGGACCTGCGACTCGATACCCTTTAATCCTTCGCTGGCTGACAAGCTCCCGTTTCTGGTCTAAACCTTTGATCAGGCGCGGCAATTTCGTTGCGGCAGGCTTTTTGCAAAGGCTTTTTATCGATCGATGGCGTCCAATGGCTGGCAAGGTGGCAGATTTTGGTTAGTATGAGTTCCCCGCAGTATGGGTTCGGTAAGGACGCTGAAGCACAATGAGAACAGGGCAGTTAGGCTTAAGTATTCGTGAAATCTCGACGCTGCGCCAAAGCGCCGTGGGGCTGAGTCATCGCGCCGTCGTGCAATGGCTGGACGCCTTGCCGATTGCCAACACCGGTGAAAGTGCCCGGCAGATTTATCAATTCCTGGTCGATATCAACAGTCAGCGGGTGTCCGTCGACGAGCGGCTGCAGATCATGCTGACGCTGCGCAAGACCGTCAGTCTGATTAACGACGCGCTGCGCAAGCACTATCTTGGCCAATCTGTGTCACTTAATGACAAACAACGCAAGATCGCGGCGCTGGCCCAGGCCATGCAATCGGAAATGGCCATCGGCTTCAAAACCGTCGTCGAAGACATGATGAGTGACCATCACCCGCGCATTCAGCCGAATGTGCTGGTGCCAGCCGTTTATCACTCGATTGCCTACCTGAGCCGGGTGTTGGTGCGTTGTTATCAGCTGTATTCCCAGCATCCGGGCCGGATCTGGAAAGAATTGCATACGCTGTTTGTGTTCGCCGAGCAGAACATGCTGCACCGGCAACCGGTCGACAGCGATGACGCTGCCAATTCGATCGAACGGGCCTATTTCCGCATTCTGCTGCTGGCCGCTGCCAACCCGTATCAGCTGCGCCAGAAAGAAATCGATCAGCTATTCGACGCCGCTGGCGAGCTGTCCGCCGAATGCCATCTGCAAAGCTATGAAGCCGGTGCGCCGCTGATGGTTGTCGACCTCGATGGCGACAACGGGCCGCTGAGCCAGGGCCAATTGACACCCAAAGCCGTCGGTCAGTACCGGCAACTGCAGCTGAACGATGTCATCGCCCGCATCCAGGATGATTTGCGCAGCACCGGCACCGTCGTCGTTGGTAGCCAGCGCACCGCCACCCAGCAACTGGGCGCACCGCTGCTGCGCCACCTGGTCAACGCCTACGGCAATCAGTCCACCCGGTCGTTTTCGCGCACGCCGGCCAACGGCACACTGAAAATCGCCATCGGTCTGTCGGCCACCCATTATCTGCTGTCCGGCAAGGCACCGCGGGCCGAACCGGAGCCGGCGGTTGATGAACTGAGCGCGATGTCCGGCTCCTTGCTCGATGCCACACTGGTCGACGACGACCGCATCAGGGCCCGCTACCAGACGCCGTCAAACGCCGCCACCCGCGACTACGACCCATTTGCCAAGCTCTATCGCTCACCGAACAAGCATGACGCCCAGAAACACGGCGACATCACCGCCCAGTCGGCACGCAATTTCACCCAGAACAAGGAAGTCAGCTATGACTTTCATGTCGCAGCGCTAATCAACATCTCGCCTGGAGGCTACTGCCTGGCGATGCGCGGCGCCGTGCCGGTGCAAACCCAGACCGGGGAAATCATCGGCATCGTCGAACAAAGCGAAAGCGGCGAAAGCCATTGGAATATCGGCACGATACGCTGGATGAAACGGCTGCCGGATGGCACGCTGAACCTCGGCGTGCAGTTGATTGCGCCAAGCGCCCGCCCGGTCGAAACCCAGGTGCGCAACAGCCAGGCGACCAGCAACAGCTTCCAGCGCGCGCTGCTGCTGCCGGCGCTGAAAGGCATTGGCCAGCCAGCGACCTTAATCACCTCGCCGATTCCGTATTCGATCAAGCAGAAGGTGCGCATCAAGGAAAGCGACAAGAGCTATGACGTGCAGCTGAACAAGCTGGTCGCGGCCAGTGCCTCCTACCGGCAATTCCAGTTCAGTGATGCGCTGAGCCAGACCGAAGTGCGCGGCGACAGCAAACCGGGTGACCCGGAAAACTTTGATAATCTTTGGGAACTGATTTGACGTGGTGGCAGCGCCCCTGGTCTGAGGGCGCTCTGTGATACGGTTCACCGATTGGCCAAGCCCTGCTATGGCCAATATCGTTTACACTTGAAGTCAGTTCATTCCTTCCCCGAAACAATGCCCGTCCGGCCTGCTGGCCGCTGACGGGCAATGGATTTACCGGCATGTCGAAAAAAATACGCACGATACATCTGCTACTGCTGGACCCTTCGTCCAATGACGCCGAACACACGATCAACCTGTTGCGCAACAACGGTTACGCGGTGCGCGCCTCGCAAATCATTACCGAGGATGAACTGCGGGCAGCACTGGAAAAACAAGCCTGGGATTTGCTGATTGCCAAAGCCGCCGCCGGCGACTTCAGCGTCGAAAAAGCCTGGCGCATCATCGAGCATTACCAGCGTGACACGCCGGTGCTGCTGCTGACCGATCAATTCAGCAGCGAACTGGTTACCGAAATGCTGCGCATCGGCATCAAGGATGTGGTGCCGGTCAATGAAGAAGAGCGCATTCGCCTGGTGGTATCGCGTGAACTCGCCAATGTCGAAGACCGACGCCGGCGCAAAACCGCCGAAGCGGCGCTGCGCGAAACCGAAAAACGCTGCGAATTGCTGCTGGCCAGCTCACGCGACGCCATTGCCTATATTCACGATGGCATGCACATCTACGCCAACAAGGCTTACACCGAGTTATTCGGCTATGAAGATCCGGACGATTTGTCAGCGATGCCAATCATGGACATGATTGCCGACGAGCAGCACGAAGCCTTCAAGAACTTCCTGCGCGATTACACCAGCGCCAACGAAACCACCGAATTCACCTTCCGTGGCCTGCACTCTTCCGGCGAAGCTTTCGATGCCGTGTTGACCCTTTCGGCCGCCCGCTACGAAGACGAGGAATGCACGCAAGTGCTGATCCGCCGTTCGACCGACAATGCCGAACTGGAAGCGCGCCTGAAAGAAATCAGCGCCATCGATCAGCTGACCGGATTGTTCAACCGGCAACACCTGCTCGAACGCCTGACCGTCGCCATCGATCGCGCCGGCAAGCAGGAAGGCATGAGCGCGTTGATTCTGTTCGAGCTCGATCAGTTCAATCACATCAAATCGCGTTTTGGCATCACCGGCACCGACGATCTGATGCAAGATTGCGCCGAGCTGATGCGCCGCAAACTGCCGGACGATGTGCAGATGTTCCGCACCGGCGATGACAGCTTCGCGCTGTTGAAAGCCATCGACACGCCGGAACAGGCAACCGAATTGGCCGAAACCGTGCGTCGCGATTTCTCCGCACATTTGTTTGAAATTCAAGGTCAAACCGTCAAGACGACGATTTCCGCCGGCGTCATGGCCATTGGCGAGAATTCACCAGATGCCGAAGAAGTACTGAGTAACGCCCACGCGGTGCTGGTACTGGTCAAGGAAAAAGGCGGCAACGGCGTCAAGGTATTCAACCCGGCGCTGCTCAATGCCGGCGATGCCGACAAACATATTCTGCTGGCTGTGCAGGAAGCGCTCGATTCCGGCCGCGCGACGCTGGGCTTCCAGCCAATGGTCAAACTGCACGGCGAACCGGCCGCGTATTATTCCGCGTTGTTGCGTATCAAAGATGAGCACGGCAATCACGTCAGCCCGGATCAGGCTTTCCCGGTCGCCGAACAAGCGGGCATTGCCAGCAAACTGGATCGCTGGGTAATCACCGAAGCGATGCGCGCACTCGGTCGTTATCAAGGCAAACCGCTGCCGAAATTGTTCGTGCAATTATCGGGCGCCGCGCTGGCCGAAGACACACTGACTAAATTCATCGGCGAAAACTTGCGCGCCAATCGCCTGGAACCAAATTCGGTGATTTTCCAGATTGATGAAAGCGACGCGCAAACCTATTTGAAACGTGCGATTGCATTCACCGAGGGTCTGCGTAAAGTCAAAGGATTGTCTTGCCTGAACGCCTTCGGCAGCACTGACTCTTACGCGTCGCTGTTGAAAGAACTGAAAATCGATTTCGTGCGCCTGGATGGCCGTTTCGCACCACAACTCGCCACCAATGCCGATGCCCAAGCGCAATTGAAAGCCTTGGTCGATTTGGCCAACGAGCACAACAAACTCACTATCGTCCCTCGTGTTGAAGACGCCGGTTGTTTGGCGTTCTTGTATCCGATTGATGTGCATTACGTTCAAGGCTACTACCTGCAACCACCGATGGAATCGATGAAGTTCGACTTCAGCGCCAACGAGTTCTAATCGCCTCGATCCGAGAAAACAAAACGCCGGCTGAAACCGGCGTTTTGTTTTTTCAAGCATTAACGTTTTTCTGCGTTTATCGCGCCGGTTGTTGTCGCAACGACTCGATAATCGTCGCCAAGCCGCGCATGTCGCTGACATCGAGCGCCAGCGTCGCCTGCATCCGCAATTTCGGTTTGGCGCGAAACGCGACACCGACATCGGCGGCGCCAAGCATCGCGGCATCATTGGCACCATCACCAACAGCCCAGACCGGACCATTGCCTGGCAACGTGCCGCGAATCTCTTGCAGGGTATCGCGCTTGACCACGGCGTTAACGATATCGCCACTGACTTGGCCAGTCAGTTCATCACGCTCGCTGACCAGCGTATTGGCGCGGGCGTAATCGAGTGTTAATTGTGCTTTGACCCATTCGGCAAACGGCACAAAACCACCCGACACCAGCGCCAGATAAATGCCATCGGCGCGCGCAAACGCGGCAAACTCCGGTACACCGACGTTGAACTGCAAACGCTGGCGCACACGCTCCAGCGCATCGAGTTTCAAGCCTTTCAAGGTCGCCACCCGTTTTTGCAACGAGGCATTGAAATCCAGCTCACCGCGCATCGCGGCTTCGGTAATCGCGGCCACGGCCTCTCCGGCACCGGCTTCTTTAGCGAGCTCGTCGATCACTTCCATCGTGATCAGCGTGGAATCCATATCAAACAGCATGGCTTTTGGTGCCTCGGCACGCTCTACCGCCGCACAATCAATGCCACAAATCTCCGTGAGCGCGCGGCAAGCCAGACTGTCCGGCAACAAGCTGACATGCAGCCGCAACAATTGATGCTGATGGCTATCATGAGTGGCCGATATATTTGTCGCAATGGATTGCCGCGACAGCTGGACCAAGGCCCGCTGTAGCGCTTCCGGTTGCAGCGTCGGTGCCAGCAGCCAGATTTCGCCGGCGGCCTGTTCGGCTGCCAAGGAAAGATCAAATTGCGCGCAGATTTCCGGCGCCAACGTCAGACTATTCATTGCCTACTTTTCGCTCATTGTTGTCGCATTGCTCCGTTCCAGCGTGTTGCCGCTTGGCGTATCGGGCGAATGCTGGCAAACTCGGGTTCGTTTCCTTGCTGGCCACCACCGGATTGCGGGGTGAAAAGCAAGGCTTTCTCAGGGGTAATGCCAGGGCTGGCGTGATCGGCGGGCCGAAAATCATCGGCCGTAGTAACGAAGAACGCATAACGATTCATCAACCATCGGCCAGCTATCAATGCAGCACGCATGGTGACCCGTTCATTCGTTGCGTCCATCACGCTGTCAGGCGAACAAGTGTAAACGAAGAACTGAATGGCCACATCACGCTATCGTTCCGCGCCATATAACCTTAAGACAGAAGCGCCTTCGCTGACGCTGGCGCAGAAGCTCGCATTTGCGATCGGCGGCGTCATGGCCGTGATCATGGCGATCAGTTGGTGGTTCACCAGTTTCAGTGTTGAACGTCTGCTGGCGCAGCATGCGATTGCCTACGGCCATCATCTTGCTAAGTTGTCGGCAAGCTCCGCCGCTGAACCACTGCTCGCTGAAGACAAACTGCAATTGTCAGTTCTGCTCGGTACGATCAAAGACGATCCGTATATCTTGAGCGCCGCGGTTTATGATCAGTACGGCCTCGTTGTCGTCAGCACCGATGAGATGCCAGCGTTACCGATTCATCAACTCGACAAACTGTCGCTGGTGCGTGAGATGCCGTCACTGAGTACACAAGTCGCGTTGACAGCACCGATTCTGTTTCATGATCTGAAAGCCGGTTATTTGCTGATCACACTCGATCGGGAAAGCCTGGAAAATCCGCTGCGCAATTCCGTGCGCAAAATCGCCATTGCCTCGGCGCTGATGATCGTCGTCGCGATGTTCGGCGCTTATTTGCTCGGGCGCTGGCTGGCGCAACCTATTGATCGTTTAACGCACGCGACACGTGCGCTGCGCGAAGGCCGTTATGAGTTGCTGATCAACGAACGACGCGATGACGAAATCGGTGAAATTATTGGCACGCTGAACGACATGGCTCAGCATCTGCACAAACGTCAGCACACTGAAAAAACCTTGTCGCGCTTTGTCTCGAAATCGGTGGCCACACAACTGATGCTGAACGATGGCGTACAGGCACCGGCCAAGCATGTGGTCGCTACCGTCGTGTTCATCGATCTGGTTGGCTTTACTTCGCTGAGCGAAAAACTGCCGGCCCAGCGCGTCGCCGAATTGCTGAATTTTTATTTCTCGTTGGTCAATCGCGCCGCCAAGTTGTATCAGGGCAATGTCGATAAATACATCGGTGATGGCGTCATGCTGGTGTTCGGTTCGCCGCATAAAGATCCAGAGCATCCTTTTCACGCGCTCTGTTTCTGCAGCTTGTTCAGCCAGTTGGTCGAAGCCTCCGTACGCCATCGCCCAAGCTGGATGCCACCGGTGCAGTTCCGCATTGGTTTGCACACCGGCGACATGATTGCCGGCAGCATGGGCTCGGAAGATCGGATGCAGTACACGGTCATCGGTGATTCGGTGAACACTGCCGCGCGGCTTTGCGAAGCCAGCACCGGCAGTGAAATCGTGCTCAGCGAAGCGGTGTTGCATCAGCCGAAAATTCGCCATCGCATCGAAGTGGAAGCGAAAGGCAATATCGCGCTGAAAGGGAAAAGTGAACAGACCTCGACATTTGTGTTAAAACGTTTGCATGAACCGTTCAATCTGCTGATCGATCGCCAGGTCGAACACGTGTTGTCTTATTTGCCGAAATTGAGCCAATGATGCGAACCTGCAGCGCGCTGCTGCTGATCTGCTGTTTATCTGCTTGCCAACTGATGCCGCAATCCGTGCGGGACGCCGTGGCGCCCGAGACGCGTCAGGATTTATCCGAGCAATTGCGCCGGGCCGAACAGGCGCTGGCCAACGACCCGAACAACGCCGCGTTAAAAACGGAACTGGCGGCACTACAACAGCAAGCCGCCGCGCTGGAAGCCGATCACCTGAGCCGGGCTGAGCAGCTCTGGGACAAGAAACAATGGGGCGCGGCGCTCAATCAACTCGATGCCGGTTTGCTGACGCTGCCGGACTCCACCGCGCTGCAACGTCGTCGCACTTATTATCTGGAATTGCTGGATCGGCGGCTGACGCTGCCGCGTGAGGAATTGAAGCTGGTGCGCGGTCGCTTTGTCGCCGATGCGCTGCGCGTGCACCGGCAAACCAACAGCTACGCGCCGGATTTGCTCGGTGAACCGGGCGACTTGAGCGCACTGGAAAAAGAGCGCGAACAATTGGGCCAGGAAATTCTTGCCATCGCGCAGCGCGCCATCGAGCGCAAACACACGGGTTTTGCCCGCTGGGCGCTGAACATTGCTCAGGATCTGGAGGTGCCGGAAGCCAAGCGCTGGCAGACTGAGCTCGCCAAACTCGAAGGCAGCAAGCAGCGCAAAACAGCGGTGGTCACCGAGGTCGAGGCCAGTGAACAGCAGGTGCTCGAGGAACATCGTTTGGGCTTGAAGCGCGCCGTGCAGCAAGCCCTGCAGCAAAAAGACGTCAATCGCTTGCTGGCGAGCTTGAAGGAGTGGCGAAAGCTGTTCCCTGGCGATGCCGACATCGCCTTGGCCAAATCTCAGGCGCAACCCCTGATAGACAGCGAAGTCGTCAGACTGAACGCCGAGGCCAGCCAGCGCTACCGTGAAGGCGATATCAGCGGCGCCATTCAACGCTGGCAGCGAGTACTTGCGCTCCAGCCGGACAATAAAGACGTGCCACCACTGATCGAGCGGGCGCAACGCGTGCAGGCGAATCTGGAAACGCTGAAGAAATAGCGATTTGCCCCCAAAGTGGTCTACGCTTTACACACCCGAGCGTTACCTAGAATTCCGTCATGCGTTGGAGCGTTATTGCCTGTCTGTTCTTTTTCTGTGCTGCGCTGCCGGCCGAATACCTGAGCACGACGCTGCTGCGTAAAGACCAGACGCTGACGCTGAATGGTATTGGTACGGTCAGACAACTGAATCTCGATCTCTATCACGTTGCGCTTTACGTCAGCCAAACGGGCAAGACTCCGGAAGCATTGTTCGATGCCCGCCAGCGCCGCGTGCTGCATTTGCGCGTCACCGCCGACCGCATGTTCGCGACCGGCACCGCCCGCCATTTTCGCGAGCTGATGCACGTCAACAATAGCCGTGATGATCTGCAACGCGAAGCGGAAAACCTGGCGCAGTTCTACAGCGTGTTTCAACATGGTCTGGCGCAAGGCGACGAAATCATTTTCGATAACAGTGACGGCAGCAGCACGCTGATCATGATCAACGGCTCTGAAATACTGCGCATTCGCTCACCGCTGTTTTTCAATATGCTGCTGCGCTGCTATCTCGGCCCGCGCCCGCCAGGCTTACAATTGAAAAATGAATTGCTGTCCACCGATGGTATCAATGTCGCAGCGCGACTGTCGGAATTGAATGCGCTCATCGTGCAAGAAAATCGGGAAAAGGTTTACCAATCGGTGCGCATCGCCAAGGCCACGCCAGCGCCAACACCCGAACCAGAGCCGGTGCGTAATGAACCGCCCCAATCCACCGCGGTTCGCAGCGAGCCCGCCCAGACCGAAACGGCACGTGCCGACGTCGCGAAAGCCGAGACAGCGCGCAACGAAACCCGCGCAGAAAGCGAGACGAAAAAGCCAGCAGCGAGCAAACCCGCACCACAACAAACAACGATCATCGACAAACCGAAACCAACGCCACCGACCGATAAACCGGCGACGGCTATCACCAAGGAGCCTGCCGCCGAAACCCTGGCGAAAGCCGAGCCGGCGAAACCGAAGTTATCCGATACCGATGTCGCTGAGCTACTGGCTGATTATCAGTTGGCGCTGCAAGCACAGCTACAAAAGGCGCTGCAATATCCACATCGCGAATTGAAACGTAAATACGGACTGACACAACTGGCGCGGGTCAAAGGCCATGTCATTCTGAAACTGAATCTGGATCGCAGCGGCGATATCAACGCCATCTGGTATATCGAGAAAAGTCCGGAAAAGATCCTTGATGAAACCGCGATGAATCTGGTCGACAGCCAGGCGCCGTTTCCCGCGCTGCCGGAAAAATTGCCAGAACAAGCTTATGAGTTTTTCATTGAACTGAAATTCAATCCGGATTGAACGTGATTTACTCAGCGCGTGAAAAAGGCTGCATCAAGCAGCCTTTTTGCTTTTGTTTTCGTATTGGCGTTAACGTTGCCGACGCCGTAAAGCCAGCAAACCCGACAGCATCAGCATCAACGGCCCAAACGTCGGCACCTGTGCGGGTGCAAACGTGCTGTACAAACCGCTGATTTCCGTTTGCCCAAAGTTGGTCAAGTCGTAGATGGCCGACATATCGTAGTTCGTGGCATCAGAGCGGATGTAGAAAAAGTGGCTGGAAAGACCCGGCAGCAGCGTCGCGGCGCCCGCATCATCGGTGAAGTAG
Source organism: Permianibacter aggregans (assembly GCF_009756665.1). Taxonomy (GTDB): domain Bacteria; phylum Pseudomonadota; class Gammaproteobacteria; order Enterobacterales; family Permianibacteraceae; genus Permianibacter; species Permianibacter aggregans. The sequence goes on along the minus strand of NZ_CP037953.1, from coordinate 2,980,509 downwards.
AAGTTGACGAAACCACCCGGATCGCTGAACAGCAGCGCCATGCTGGTCGCCACATCGCCAAGTGAATCTATGCGCCAATTGGCGTCGTAAATATCTTCGAGAAAACCGCCGATGCGCCAGCTATAAATTGCGCCGGCCGATTCCGCGTCATTGAATACCCGCCAGTAAAAGTCGTAGGTGCCGTTCTCGTTCAGCACGACGCGGCTTTGCACCGAACCGGATACCGTGCCGCCATAAGCGCTGAATGAAAAAGGAATCGACATATCTTCGATCACAACGCCAAAGAGCGAGTTGTCATCGTCGTAAGTGATGCCATCCAAATCCGTAAAGCTGTCAGGAACCAGGACCGTTGCCTGCACCGGCGACACCCAAGCCGCCATCAACAGCGCCACCGCGGTAATTGAACGCCAATTCATTGGTAAACCTCCATGTATTGTTTTTGGGAAAGACACCGACACCGGATTGCGCCAGCGCTGCTTTGCCAAATGCATATCGCGTTCCAAAGCGGTAAGTCGCTGTATTTTCAGTAACTTGTGCGCTATTCACGTCATTCTTACCGAGTCGCTGTAAACCAGTTTGACAGCCCTTAACGGCCGCCGCCTGCCCCATCGGCAGAAAACTTCCGCCAAATAGCGGTTTTTAAAGCGGTTTTCCTCGCAGCTTCATGCAAAATCGACTCGGTTTTCAGCGCCCCATCACTCGGCAAGACTGTCCAAATAATTTACACCCACTATTTTCTATTCCAAAAATATCTAAATAAATCAGTCAGTTATTTATTGGTGTAATTATTGCTTACCTGCACGCCGGCGCCACCAATGACTGACGGCGCTTTCCATCTGAAACCACCTTGAATTAGGGACACCTGATGAAATCGATCAAAATGGCGTTCACCGCCGCAGTATTTGCAGTGGTATCGACAGCATCGCAAGCCGGCATCGTCAATATCTGGAGTGATGCCTACAGCCCGAACACCCTGAACAATTTCTACAATGCCAACGGCCACACGTCGAGCGTGCTGAACGGCAACCTCGACAGCTTCAACCTGAACGGCGTTAACCTGCTGTGGGCCATGCAACCAGCCAATGACTACACCAGCGCCGAGCTGGACGCGATGGCCGCGTACCTGGCCCAAGGTGGCCGCATTGCCTTCATGGGCGAGCACGGCAGCTTCATGCCAGCCCAGAACAACCGCATCAACACCGCGCTGGCTTTCCTGGGCGCCACGATGCACACGGTCAATAACGCGGTTTCCTGTGGTTTCCAAACCGCTTCGCGCGCTGATGGTGAAATCCTGGAGCACACGCTGACCGCTGGCGTGAACAACTACGAATACGCCTGCTACAGCGAGCTGTCGATTTCTGGCAGCGCCGAAGCGCTGATGTACGGCAACGGCCTGATCGGCTCGGTCATGATGGCCTACCAAAACATCGGTCCTGGCAGCGTGTTCTTCATCACCGACCAAAACGTTTGGGATCACTCGCCAACCTGGGCCGGTTTTGACAACACCCAGATGTTCCTGAACCTGGTCACCGCCGAAACGGGCGCGCCGCCGGTTGGCGTTCCTGCCCCGGCTTCACTGGCACTGATTGCCTTTGGTCTGCTGGCCTTGAACCGCAAAAAAGTCCTGTAATTCGCTTCGAATTCAAGACAGAAAAAAGCCCGGTGAAAACCGGGCTTTTTTATTGCTCGCGTATTGTTCAATCTTTCCGTTCAATACCAACGGCATCGACTTTCTGGAAACCGCGCGGCAATTTGTGACCGCGCCGGCCACGCTCACCAAGGTAATGCTCCAGATCCGAAGGCTTCATCGTGAACGTGCGTTTGCCGGAAGTAATCAGCAAGTTGGCGTTCTCCGGCAGCACGACGGCACCGGCAACAAACTCCTCGCGCTTTTCAAGCTTCGCGGTTTCTATGCCGATCATCTTGTTGCCTTTGCCTTTGGCCATTTGCGGCAAATCTTTCAGCGGGAACACCAGCAGGCGGCCGTCATTGGTGGCCACCGCGACGCGATCGGTTTCGATATTCGACACCGGCTGCATCGGCAACACCAGCGCGCCGCTCGGCATGTTCAGCACGTTCTTGCCGGACTTGTTGCGCGAGACCAAATCACCGTAGTTACAAACGAAACCGTAACCGCCATCGGAGCAAATCAGGTATTGCTCGCTTTCTTCGGCGAGCGCGACGCCGGTAAACGTTGCACCGGGTTCTGGCGTAAAGCGTGAAGTCAGCGGCTCGCCTTGGCCGCGTGCACTCGGCAGGTCTTTGGCGGTAACCGAATAAGCACGGCCGGTGCTATCCATAAATACCGCCTGTTGATTGCTCTTGCCTTGCGCACTGGCCAAATACGAATCCCCGGCTTTGTAATTCAAACCCGGCGCATCAACATCGTGGCCTTTGGCGCAACGCGCCCAGCCCATTTGCGACAGCACAACCGTTACGGGTTCCGATGGCAGCATTTCGTCTTCGCTGATCGCTTTCGCCTGTTCGCGTTCAACGATAGGCGAGCGGCGCTCATCGCCAAACTTGTGCGAATCGGCCAGCAGTTCCGAACGCACCAGATTCTTCATCCGGGTGTCACTGGCCAGCGTGCGCTGCAGGTTGGCTTGTTCCTGCATCAATTCCATTTGCTCGCCACGAATCTTGATTTCTTCGAGCTTGGCCAAATGGCGCAGTTTCAAATCAAGAATCGCTTCGGCCTGCCTGTCAGACAAACCAAATCGCGCCATCAGCTCCTGCTTCGGATTTTCCTCTTCACGGATGATGCGAATCACTTCATCAATATTCAGGAACGCGACCAGCAAGCCATCCAAAATATGCAAACGCGCTTCGACTTTATCCAAACGCCATTGCAAACGACGACGCACGGTATCCACACGGAACGTCAGCCATTCACTCAGCAGCGTTTTTAAATCTTTGACTTGCGGCTTGCCATCAAGGCCGATGACGTTGAAGTTGGCGCGGAAAGATTTTTCCAGATCGGTAGTCGCGAACAAATGGCCCATCAGTTCAGCGGCATCAATCCGATTCGAGCGCGGCACGATAACAATACGGCACGGATGTTCGTGGTCGGATTCATCGCGCAAATCGGCAACCATCGGCAGTTTCTTCTGCTGCATCTGGGCAGCGATTTGCTCGATGACTTTCGAACCGGAGGTTTGATACGGCAGCGCCGTGATCACTACCTCGCCGTCTTCCACTTCATATTTGGCGCGCTGACGGATACTGCCTTTGCCGGTTTTGTACATCTCCAGCATTTCGATACGCGGCGTGATGATTTCCGCTTCGGTCGGAAAATCCGGACCGGGTAAGCGCACGGCCAGCTCTTCGATTTCGCAAGTCGGATGATCGAGCAGGAAGGTACAAGCGGCAACCACTTCACGCAGGTTATGCGGTGGAATATCGGTAGCCATACCAACGGCGATACCGGTGGTGCCATTGCACAATAAATTCGGTACCCGTGCCGGCAAATTCACCGGCTCTTCCATCGTGCCGTCAAAGTTCGGCTGCCAATCGGTCGTACCTTGACCCAGTTCTTCCAGCAATAACTGCGCATACTTCGACAGCTTCGATTCGGTATAACGCATCGCCGCGAACGATTTCGGGTCATCCGGCGAACCGAAGTTACCTTGACCGTCGATCAATGGATAACGATAGCTGAATGGCTGCGCCATCAACACCAGCGCTTCATAACAGGCGCTGTCGCCATGCGGATGGTATTTACCGAGCACATCACCGACGGTACGCGCCGACTTTTTATGCTTCGAGGCGGCATCCAGCCCCAGCTCGCTCATCGCATAAACGATGCGCCGCTGCACCGGCTTTAGGCCATCACCAATAAATGGCAGGGCGCGATCCATGATCACGTACATCGAGTAATTCAAATACGCCTGTTCGGTAAAATCCGACAAGGCCCGGCGTTCAATATCGCCGTACATGGATTCAGTCATTGCTTACCTTTTTGACTAAATGGTTACTTTAAATTCGTGTGCCTTACACACAAGAGATAAAGGCACTCATACTATCCACTTCAGACTTTTCAACAGCCATGTTGGCCTTCACTTCGCCCAAACCAACTTACAAGATCTAAATTCTAGCCAAAAGCACTCTCTCAGCTTTATTTGGTTTAACACATGGCTTACATAATTCCGCCACATTCCTATTTGCCAATATTTCTTTAGCTCTTGCTGCAGACTTGTCACAGTAAATTTTTGGTACTTTTTTTGCGCCGCCAAACCACTCTGGCTTCGTAAAATATGGATATGCGCGGCTATCCGTTGAAACGACGATCTTACAACCCGACTCAAGTAAATATCCCCCGGCAAAGCCGGGGGCTTTAAATTTGTGAGCCGCTCGAAGCGGCTTGTTCGGGGTCGCTAACGCGGCCCCGCGTATTTTCTGCCACCTTGACGGTGGCCTCTCAACTCCACAGCTTCATTTGTTCGAGGCGCTCATCCTCTTTTTCCTGGTTCCGGATGTACTCTCGAATTGTCTCTTCGTCTCGCCCCACTGTCGAAACGAAGTACCCCCTCGCCCAAAAGTGTTGACCGATAAAATTTTGCTTTCGTTCTCCATATACTCGCGCTAGATGTATGGCGCTCTTTCCCTTGATAAAACCCACTACCTGCGACACCGCATGTTTCGGTGGTATCGAAATCAGCATATGCACATGATCTGGCATCACATGCCCCTCTTCGATCCGGCATTCCTTCCGCGCGGCCAGTTTATGGAATATCTCTCCGAGATGCGGTCGCAGTTGCTTATACAGCGTCCTTCGACGGCACTTCGGAATAAATACTACATGGTATTTGCACTCCCACTTTGAGTGGCTTAGGCTTTCAAACTCGTCCATTTCGGTTTCTCCGATTCGTGTTGCTTGGCGGCTCACGTTTCGGAGTTTCCGTTATGGACTCCAGTAATTGTCAAACTGCTGCTGCCACCCCGGCAGAGCCGGGGGAACTCCCGTTACGGCTTAGAAGTGCAACAATATGAGGGTCATCAAACGCTGAGTGCCTCAATAACTTCTCTAACTCTCTTTGCTTCTTATCGACCGCCCCCCTGTCGACACGAACAATTTTTCTCGCATCGTCAAGTGTTTTGAACAAAGCGAGATATCTACTCATATTCTCTATTTCTTTTAGATATTTACTACCACCCATAACTAGTTTTCCGCCGCCATTGACTATCCACTCTAGAACCGGCGCAAAATTCTTGTGCAAGAGATTACCTCGATCAAACACTACAGAAATCGAGCAAGTATCGATAACTACGCACATAGCAACCTCAAATACCGAGCAAGCTTAGTTGTTCTTTGAGAAAGAAGTCCCTAAATGTTCTCGGCTGAACCTCGGAATACTGTCCGTTAGACAAAACAGGTATTACAGTAAATTTATTTCCGTTGTTATTCTTTTCAAAAAAAACGACTTGTGCATCTGTATCTAGTTTTTGTTTGTTACGAGACTTATTTGCCTCACTCATTTTTAATCGAAACCTATCGATCAGGTAGTCGCTATGGGTCTCAATCAGGAACTCAGCTCCTAAATTATTAGCAAAAGTAAAAATAAATTCGCCCAGCGCTGCCTGAGCCCTTGGATGCAGATGAACCTCTGGCTGCTGAATTACATAACAACTTTTTCCCCTTGCTACAAACTCCGCGATAATTGGCAGCACCTGTGAGACACCATAACCCACGTTTGTAATGCGGACCTTTCTTCTCCCAATTTTCACTTTTAGCTCAAATGGAGATGTCTCATCCTTCCCATAGGAATTAACTTCAACGTTTGAATAAAGCCCACTATCCTCACCAAAAGAATCAATAATTTCTGCGTGCCTTCTGTACTTTTCTGTAGTCAATAATTTTTTTAATAAATATGGGGCGTGGTCTCCCTCGGGCGTATAGGCCGCTCTGAAACCATCATAGGTTCTTTTGGGTTTAGCTCGAATAGGAGCCAACCAGATTATTTCGCTTCTCTCTCTTTTGTAGAGTGAACTTGAGATCTTTTTCAAGGCTAACGTAGCACACGCGATATCGAGAAGCTGGACCGCCCCAGTCCTACCTATATTTGGAGACTCGATTTTTTTCCATCCCGAGATGGACTCACTATTCTGAAAGTCCCGCATTTTCCGCATCAGTTCATGCGCGTCTTCCATATAGAAGAACTCACTAATCGCTAAACTTCTAGCCTTTGTGGCATCTTTATCTTTGTGTACAGTAACTATCTGCTGATCAGAGTAGAATGTAATCTTTCTTAATGAGGGAAGCCCTTCCTCATTCCTAAATTCATACATTAGGGCAGAACGTATCTCCTCAAACCCCAATCCATCTTCAGATTCCTTTCCCATTAACTCCGCAATAGTGATTGGCTGATCTTTGCTAGCGATCTCTTTGAAAGACCCAAGAAACACATCTCTTGACTTCAACTCTCCGAGATACTGAAACTCAAAATCTGAAATGATCTTCAATAGAGAAAGGATTGATGACTTTCCTGTGCTGTTTTCACCCACAAAAAAATTTACCTTCCTTAACTCCAGTATGGAGTCATGGAATCCTCGAAAATTATCGACATACAAACAACGAATCATCACATCCCTCCTACTTTAAACCACTTCAGCCATATTCCCTTTTTCTTCCAACCATACTTTCCGATCACTGGCGCGTTTCTTCGCCAGCATCATGTCCATGATCGCTTCCGTTTGCTCGGCGTCATCGATGGTTAGCTGCATTAGCCTTCGGGTATTCGGGTCCATCGTCGTTTCGCGCAGTTGCAGCGGATTCATTTCGCCGAGGCCTTTGAATCGGGTGACCTGTACTTTGCCTTTTTTCTTTTCGGCCTGGATGCGATCGAGCAGGCCGTCGCGTTCGGCTTCGTCGAGCGCGTAGTACACGTCTTTGCCGATATCGATTCGGTATAGCGGAGGGCAGGCGACATAAACATGGCCGGCTTCAACGAGTGAACGGAAATGTTTGACGAATAGCGCGCATAAAAGTGTCGCGATATGCAGGCCGTCGGAGTCGGCATCGGCGAGGATGCAGATTTTGCCGTAGCGCAGACCTTTCAGATCGTTCTTGCCGGGATCGACGCCAATGGCCACCGCAATATCGTGCACTTCTTGCGAACCCAAGACCTGATCGGAATCGACTTCCCAGGTGTTCAGGATTTTTCCGCGTAGCGGCATAATCGCTTGGAATTCTTTATCGCGGGCTTGCTTGGCTGAGCCGCCGGCGGAATCGCCTTCCACCAAAAAGAGTTCCGATTTCATCACGTCAGCGCCAACGCAATCGGCGAGCTTGCCGGGCAGTGCCGGACCTTGAGTGATTTTTTTCCGCTCGATTTTCTTGCCAGCTTTCAAGCGCTTGTTGGCGTTCGATATTGCCATTTGCGCCAGCGCTTCGCCGATTTGCGGATGGTTATTCAGCCACAGGCTGAACACGTCTTTGACGACGCCGGAAACAAAGGTCGCGCATTCGCGTGAGCTGAGTTTTTCTTTGGTTTGGCCGGAGAATTGCGGCTCTTTCATTTTTACCGAGATAACGTAGGAAATGCGTTCCCACACGTCTTCCGGTGCCAGCTTGATACCGCGCGGCAACAAGCTGCGCAAATCGCAGAATTCGCGCATCGCTTCGGCGAGGCCCTGACGCAGACCGTTAACATGGGTGCCGCCCTGCGCGGTCGGGATCAAGTTGACGTAACTTTCGGCCAGCGCTTCGCCGCCTTCCGGCAGCCAGGTTAGCGCCCAATCGACGGCTTCGTTCTCGGATTCCATCGCGCCGCAGAACAGGTCTTCCGGAATGCATTCGTTATCGCCTAGCGTCGATTGCAAATAAGCGCGCAAGCCATCTTCGTAGAACCATTCTTCTTTGTCGTTATTGGCGACATCGTGAAACGAAATGCGCAAGCCCGGGGCCAACACCGCTTTGGCGCGCAGTACATATTTCAAACGAGGTATCGAGAACTTTGGCGAATCGAAATATTTTGGATTCGGTAGAAAGGTAATGGTCGTGCCGGTCACGCGCTTGCCGACTTCGCCGATAACTTTCAGGTTCGATTTTTTATCGCCATCGGCGAATGTCATCCGGTATTCCTGGGCGTCGCGACGCACTTTCACTTCGACATGCGAAGACAGCGCGTTAACGACGGAAATGCCGACGCCGTGCAAACCACCGGAGAATTTATAGCTTTTGTTCGAGAACTTACCACCGGCGTGCAGCTTGGTCATGATCACTTCAACGCCCGGTACTTTTTGTTCCGGGTGAATATCGACCGGCATGCCGCGGCCATCGTCTTGCACTTCCAACGAGCCATCCGGGTGCAAGATCACCGCAATGTTTTTGCAGTGACCGGCCAGCGCTTCGTCAACCGAGTTATCGATGACTTCTTGCGCCAGATGGTTCGGCCGGGTGGTGTCGGTATACATGCCCGGACGGCGTTTGACCGGGTCCAGACCACTTAATACTTCAATCGAGTCGGCGGTGTACTGCTGATTGGCCATACGTATGGTATTTCCTGTTGCTGAATTCATGCCGGCCGCGCCGGTCATGGCACGCCCGTCATGGCAGGCGTGGAGAATTCGGATTGGGGTTTGTCCGCGTGAAGCGGCGCCTAATGGTGGAGCCTAATGCGACCGCTTGCAAGCGCTGATGCAACTGGTCAAATGATGTTCAGAACCGCAGCGTTTCCGGCGCCGGAAACGCGGAATCGCTGCCAATGCGGCTCATTGTTTGGACAGTAGCCATCGGGCGCGTCGCCGTTTTCGCTTATTCATAAGCCTGTAGCGTCTGCTTCAGTATGTTCACCGCTTCCTGTCGCAACGATGGTGGTCCTACGATGACTGCATCCTTTCCCCACGCCAATACATCGCGCAACAACTCGGTGGACTGCGAATAAGGAATGCGCAGCAACAAGGAACCATCTTCCTGCTCAACCATTTGCTGCTCAGGATGCCAGCTCTCCGAGCGCACCCAGCGCGCTGCATCGCTGCTAAAGCGAACTTCGGCAATGCCGGTGGGCTCGCCACTGAAAATGCCGTATGAACCGCCGTAATGGGCATCGAGCGTTTTATCGTCGATGTCTTGGCATGATTCCGGCAGCGGATCGCAAGCTGATATGGCGTCCAGGGCAAACGTGCGCAAGGCCTTGCGATCATGACACCAGGCATCGAGATACCAGTTGTCGCGGTAGAGCACCAAGCGTTGCGGCGAGACGGTGCGCACTTCTTGCACATTGCGGGAACGGGTCAGGTACTGAAACCGCAACTGCAAACGCTGTTGCAAGGCGATGACAATTTGGGTGAAAAACGGAAACTCAGCCTGACGCTGACGACTGCTGACGACGCGCAGTCGCTTGATGAAATCTTCGCCGTCGACGGCGTCTTTTTGCAGCAACTCGCGCACTTTTTTACGCAGCGCGGCGAATTCTTTTTCCATGACCCGGCTACCCATGCCGGACAGCGCCTGATCAAGCACCATCAGCGCCAGCAACTCTTCCTGACCAAGCCAGGTGCCCGGCAACTCGAACACCTGACCAGGGCGCGGCCGCCAGGCATAACCGGCTTTCGATGACGCCACCGGCGCATCGTGCTTTTCCCGCATATCCTTGATCAAACGCTTGATCGTCGATGGATCGCATTCCATCAACTCTGACAGCGTTTTCAACGGCACCGGATGGCGCCGCGCCTCAAGAATCTTTTGCAGCTGGCGAAAGCGTTCCCATTTATCCATACGAGCACCCCAAAGCGTATCCGCTGATGGTAACCAGAAACCGATGAATTGCCTATCTTGGTAAGTCAGCAGGCATCATTGCTAGGGAGCCTGGATCATTCAGAGTAGGTGCGAATTCATTCGCACAATGACCGCCGTATCGTGGCGATGTTATGCGAATAAATTCGGCACCTACCGGAAACGAAAAAGCCACCTTGCGGTGGCTTTTTGTGTCGCTATCTCGCGATATCAGGCGAAGGCCTGCAAACACCAAGCGAGAATGACGCTGGGGAACAATCCCAGCACCAGCATCGCGAGGCCGTTGGCGCTGATCGCTAGTTGCAGCGATGTACTCGCTTTGATTGGTGTCATATCTTCGGCAGTATCGAAGAACATGACCTTGACGACTTTCAGGTAGTAGTAGGCGCCAATCAGCGACATCACGGCAGCGTAAATGGCGAGACCCACTTGGCCCGAATTCACGGCCGCCATAAAGATTTGCAACTTCGGCCAGAAGCCAACAAACGGCGGAATACCGGCCATCGACATCAGGATGAACATCATCAGCAGCGCGTGCCATGGGCTGCGCTGCCACAGGCCTTTGAAATGGGAAATTTCATCGCTTTCGAAACCGGCGCGCGACAGGAACAGAATCATGCCGAAACCGCCCAGCGTCATCAGCGCATAGACCAGCATGTAGAACATCGAAGCGGCAAAGCCTTCGTTGTTACCGGTGGTCAGGCCGATCACGAAGTAACCCATGTGCGCAATCGCTGAATATGCGAGCAGACGCTTCAGGTTGCTTTGCATGATGGCGCCGATATTACCGATCGCCAAACTCAACACGGCCAGCATCACCAGCATCGCAGTCCAGTCGGCAGAGATGCCCGGCATCGCTTCGGTCAGCAAGCGGATGATCATGCCGAACGCGGCGATTTTCGGCGCGCTACCGAGGAACGCGACGACCGACGTTGGAGCACCGTGGTAAATATCCGGAATCCACATATGGAACGGCACAGCACCGAGCTTGAAGGCAATGGCAGCAACAATGAAAATCATCGCGAAGCGATAGATGATTAACTGATCAGCACTGCTTGGCAGTTGCGCGATCTGATCCAATTGCAAGCTGCCGGTGACACCATACAGCAAGCTCATGCCCCAGAGCAGGAAACCGGAAGCCAGCGCGCCCATGACGAAGTATTTCATCGCCGCTTCTGGTGCGCTGTGACTGTCGCGCTGCATCGCGACCATCGCGTAAAGCGACAGTGACATCAGTTCCAGACCAAGATAAATCGTCAGCATCGAACCGGCGGCGACCAGCACGTTGGCACCGAGCACGGCGAACAGTGTCAGCAAATAATATTCACCGCGCAGGAATTGACGCTCAGCGATATAGGTGCGGGCGTACATCAGCGCGATCATGCTGACGATGTAAATCGCCACTTTCAGGATGATCGCGAGTTGGTCGTGCACGTAGTGGCCGCTGTACAGAATCGCTTCCGGCACTTCGTACAACTGCAGCGTGACCAGCAGGGTGCCCGCCAGCGACAACATCGCTGCCGCGTAAGTGTTCTTGCGTTCGGCACCAGCAAAGAACAAATCGACCAGCATCACCAAGCAGGTGGCGATGACCAGGAAGATCTCGGCCGACATCAGGTAAAGATTGGGTGTCTCAAACATTATTGGCACACTCCGATGGCGCCCAGCTTCGATTGCAGGCCACAGTTCAACAAGTGCTGTACTGACGGCTCCATGATGTCGGTCAGCATTTTCGGATACAGACCCAGGGCCAGTACCGCGATGGCGAGAATCGCCAGAATCAATTGTTCGCGAGCGTTGATGTCATTCAACTCGGCAACATGACTGTTGGCGACTTCACCGAAAATGACGCGCTTGTACATCCACAGGCTGTAAGCGGCACCGAGAATCAAGGTCGTCGCGGCCAGGAACGCGTACCAGAAGTTGGCGCTGAACGAGGCCAGAATGACCATGAACTCACCGACAAAACCGGAGGTGCCAGGCAGACCAGCATTGGCCATCGTGAACAGCATCATGAACGCAGCAAACTTCGGCATGGTGTTCGCGACACCGCCGTAATCGGCGATCATTCGGCTGTGTACGCGGTCGTAAAGCACGCCGATACACAAGAACATCGCGCCGGAAATAAAACCGTGCGAAATCATTTGCACCAGACCGCCTTGCACGCCGAGTGCGGCTTGCATTTGGTCGCCATTTTCCCGCAACGCGAACGCGATGAAAAAGCCGAGCGTGACAAAACCCATGTGCGCGATGGACGAATAAGCGATCAGCTTCTTCATGTCTTTCTGCACCAGCGCGACAAAGCCGATGTAAACAACGGCAACAAGGCTGATGGCAATCATGAAATCAGCCCAGGCAGCCGAAGCATCCGGGGCAATCGGCAGACTGAAGCGGATAAAACCGTAGGTACCCATTTTCAACATGATCGCGGCCAGCACGACAGAACCACCGGTGGGCGCTTCAACGTGGGCATCCGGCAACCAGGTGTGCACTGGGAACATCGGCACCTTGACCGCGAAAGCGATCAGGAACGCGGCGAAAATCCAGTGCTGCGGATTCATTTCCAGCGGCAGGCTGTGCAGATCGCTGATCATGAAGCTGTTGGCTTCAAGACCCATGTAAATCAGCGCGACCAGCATGAACACCGAACCGAAGAAGGTGTACAGGAAGAATTTGATCGTTGCGTAAACGCGGTTCGGGCCACCCCAGATACCGATGATCAAGAACATCGGCACCAGCATCGCTTCCCAGAATACATAGAACAGCATCGCATCCATGGCAGCGAACACACCGTTCATCAAACCGGTCATGAACAGAAACGCAGCCATGTAATGCGATACGCGGTTTTCGATCACTTCCCAACCGGCGGCGACGACCAACACGGTCGTGAAGCAGGTCAGGAGAATCAGCGGCATCGCAAAACCGTCGACGCCAAGTGCGTATTCGATTTTCAGCGTTTCAAACTGGAACCAGACGGCGCGTTCGACGAACTGCAGATCGGCCGTGGTCATATCGAAGTTGCTGTACAACGGTGCGCAGGCGACCAGTGTTGCCAACGCTGTCAGCAGGCTCAACCATTTCGCTCGCGCCGGACTTTTGCCACCAAACAACAGCACGGCCAGACCACCGGCCATCGGCAACCAGACCAACAGACTGAGCAAGGGAAAATTATTCATCGTTTGTCACTTCCCGAGCTTAAATTAAAAAGTAGAGCCAGGAGATCATGACCAAGAGGCCAATGAGCATCGCGAAGGCATAGTGATAAAGATAACCGCTCTGCATTTTGCGCAGTTGCGCGGCAATGCGACCGACCAGATTGGCGGAACCATTGACCATGACGCCATCGATCAGCTGGGCATCACCGTGTTTCCACAAACGATTACCGAGACGTACCGAACCATTGGCGAACGTCGCCTGATTGAAATCGTCGAAGTAATACTTGTTGTCGAGCAGCTTGTGCAGGAACGCCAGTTTGTTCTGGAACGCATCGGCGATGCTCGGCTTTTTCACCCAGACAAACCAGGCGGTGAACACGCCAGCAGCGGCCAGCCAGAACGGAATCGTTTGTACCGAGTGCAACGCAAACGCGACCCAACCATGCCAGTGCGAACCGAGTTCAGTCAGCGTCGCGTGTTCCGGTTTGACGTAAATGACGCCATCGAAGAAGGAACCAAACAGCATCGGCTCGGCCCACCACCAGGCAACAACCAGCGACGGAATCGCCAACGCGATCAGCGGCAGCGTAACAACCAACGGTGACTCATGCGGTGTGCCACCGTGATGACCATGTGCATCGTCATGATCGTCATCATGACCGTGGTGATCGTGATGATTGTCGTGGAAACGCTCTTTGGTATGGAACACCAGGAAGAACATCCGGAAGCTGTATAGCGCGGTAACGAATACGCCAGCGAGTACGCAGTAATAGGCGTAAGTCGAGCCGGCAATTTGCGATGCATGAACCGCTTCGATAATTGCGTCTTTCGAGTAGTAACCGCTGAAGAACGGCGTGCCAATCAGCGCCAGCGAACCGACCAACGACACAATCCAGGTAATCTTCATGTACTTCCACAGACCACCCATTTTGCGGATGTCCTGTTCGTGGTGCATGCCGATGATCACCGAGCCGGCCGCCAGGAACAGCAGCGCCTTGAAGAACGCGTGCGTCATCAAATGGAATACACCGGCAGCGTACGCGGAGGCGCCCAATGCGGTGACCATGTAACCAAGCTGCGACAGTGTTGAATAAGCAACGACGCGCTTGATGTCGTTTTGCACGACACCGATAAAGCCCATGAACAACGCGGTCGTGGCGCCGATGACGATGACGAACGACAACGCGGTTTCGGAGAGTTCAAACAGCGGCGACATACGCGCGACCATGAACACACCAGCGGTAACCATCGTTGCGGCGTGAATCAGTGCGGAGATTGGTGTCGGGCCTTCCATCGAGTCCGGCAGCCAGACGTGCAGTGGCACCTGCGCCGATTTACCCATCGCGCCGATAAACAGGCCAATGCAAATGACGGTAATGCCAGACCAGTAAGTGGTGTCAGTGATCTGCACGGTCAGATTCTGCGTCGCCCATTCGGGCGCGGCGGCAAACACCGTGGCGTAATCCATCGAACCGAAGAAATACAACACGGCGGCGATACCGATCAGGAAGCCGAAGTCACCAACGCGGTTGACCAAAAAGGCTTTCATATTGGCGAAAATCGCCGTCGGCTTCTTGAACCAGAATCCGATCAACAGGTACGAGACCAGACCGACCGCTTCCCAACCGAAGAACAGTTGCAGGAAGTTGTTGGCCATGACCAGCATCAGCATCGAGAACGTGAACAGCGAGATGTACGAGAAGAAGCGCTGGTAACCCGGATCTTCTTCCATGTAACCGATCGTGTAGATGTGCACCATCAAGCTGACGAAGGTGACCACGACCATCATCATCGCGGTCAGGTTATCGACGAGGAAACCGACTTCGAGACGTAAACCGCCAATGGTGGCCCATTCGTAAACACTGGCGTTATACGCCGGCAGGCCGTTGATGCCGTGCTGATAAAACACATATGCGGACAACACCGCCGATACGGCCACACCGAGAATGGTCACCCAATGGGCGCCGGCGCGACCGACTTGTTTGCCCATCAACCCCGCAATAATGGCGCCGAGCAGCGGAGCCAGAACGACGGCAAGATAAATGTTTTCCATGTCGCCTCTTACCCCTTCAACTCGTCGAGATCTTCTACGTCGATGGTGCGACGGTTACGGAACAGCACGACCAGAATCGCCAGACCAATCGCCGCTTCGGCGGCAGCCACGGTCAGAATAAAGAACACGAAAATCTGGCCGGCCGCATCGCCCAAATGTTGCGAGAAGGCGATGAAATTGGTGTTGACCGCGAGCAATAGCAGCTCAATGCACATCAACAAGGTGATGACGTTTTTCCGGTTCAAAATGATGCCGGCAACGGAAATCGCGAACAGCGCGGTGCTGACCGCCAAATAATGGTGCAAGCCGATCATGCTTTTTCCCCTTCTGCATTGGCAGCAGCGGCCGGAGCGCGTTTGACCGGCTCGACTTTGACCACCCGCAGACGTTCTTCTTTGCTGACCGCGACCTGACGGCCGACGTCCTGAATCTTGCGCATCCGGGTACCACGGAAGGTCAGCGCAACGGCAGCGATCAATGCCACCAGCAATACAAGTGCGGCGAGTTCAAACGCGTAGAAATATTCGGTGTAAAGCAGCACGCCGAGCACTTCGATATTGCTCTTGTCACTGGCCACCGCTTCGCCAGCCGGAGCAAACGCGCCTTCGCTAACCAAGCGCCAAATCAACACACCGACAATCGCGGCTGCCGTCAATCCGACCGGCAGGTAACGGATAAAGCCCTGCTTGACCGCAGCAAACTCGACATCGAGCATCATGACGACGAACAGGAACAAGACCATGACGGCGCCGACGTAAACCAGCACCAGTGCAATCGCCAGAAACTCGGCGGTGGTCAGCAGCCACAACACGGCGGCACAGAAAAAGGTCAGCACCAGCGACAACACGGCGCGAACCGGGTTGCGCACGGTGATCACCATCGTTGCCGACAACAGCAGCAACGCGGCGAACAGGTAGAACACAAGGGTTTTCAAATCCATGGCGGTTCCTTAGCGATACGGCGCGTCAACGGCGCGATCGGCGGCAATCTGCGCTTCGTACTTGTCACCAATGGCGAGCAATTTCGCTTTGGTCATGATTTGTTCGCCACGCTTTTCAAAGTGGTAATCGAACACGCGCGTTTCGACGATCGAATCGACCGGGCAGCTTTCTTCACAGAAGCCGCAGAAAATGCATTTGAACAGATCGATTTCGTAGCGCGTGGTGCGACGGGTGCCGTCGTTCTGGCGCGGACCGGCTTCGATGGTTATGGCCAGCGCCGGGCAGACCGCTTCGCAGAGTTTGCAGGCAATGCAGCGCTCTTCACCATTCGGATAACGGCGTAGCGCATGCAGACCGCGGAAACGCGGTGACTGCGGGGTTTTTTCTTCCGGATATTGAACGGTGATTTTCTGCGCGAACATATGGCGGAAGGTCACCATCAGGCCGGAACGCAGTTCAGCCAGCGTGTAGGACTTCAGCACTTGTTTAACGGTTTGAATCATGAAAGCATCCTCAGCCTTAACCTACCCAGCCGAGTTTCACCAGCGCGGCGACCAACATCACCCACACCAGCGTTACCGGAATGAAAATTTTCCAACCAAGGCGCATGACCTGGTCGTAGCGGAAGCGCGGGAACGTGGCACGCAGCCAGAACATACCGCACAGGAACAGGAAGGCTTTGATGAATAACCAGTGCGTACCGGAGGCACCGATAAGCGGTACTGATTCCGGCAGTGGGCTGTACCAACCGCCGAAGAACAACAGCGCGGTCAGGAAGCTAATCAAAATCATGTTGGCGTATTCGGCCAGGAAGAACACCGCGAACGTCGAGCCCGCGTATTCAACGTGGAAACCGGCAACGATTTCCGATTCACCTTCCGGCAAGTCGAACGGCGCCCGGTTGGTTTCGGCAACACCACAAATCCAGTAAATGACCGCCAACGGCAGCAACGGCCAAACAAACCATTGATGCACACCACCGGCTTGTTTGGCGACGATGTCACCGATGTTCATCGTGCCGGCAACCATCAACACGCCTACCAGCGTGAAGCCCATGGCGATTTCGTAGGAAACGATTTGCGCCGCCGAACGCAGGCCACCTAGGAAGGCATATTTCGAGTTCGAGGCCCAACCGGCGATGATGATGCCGTAAACGCCCAAGCTGGTCATCGCCAGTAGGAACAGCAAACCGGCGTTGACATCGGCGAGCACGACACCGGCTTCAAACGGCACCACGGCCCAGGCAACCAAGCTCGGCGCAAAGCAGATGATCGGCGCCGCGATAAACAAACCACGGTTCGACAGCGTCGGCGTGATGATTTCCTTGGTCAGCAGCTTGATCACGTCGGCGAACGGCTGGAACAAACCAAGCGGCCCGACCCGGTTCGGACCGATACGCAACTGCATGTAACCAATCACTTTGCGCTCAGCGTAAGTGGCATACGCAACACCGAGGATCAACGGCAACACAATCGCGATAATTTTCGCGAGTATCCAGGCGCCCTCAATCAGATAATCCACCCACATGGTTTAGGCTCCCTGACCGCGACGCGCCTGCGTCGTTTGCTGCAAACTCGGGGCGCGACGCACCAGCGCGTCAATCGCGTACATGTTCTGTGACGTCACCGCTTTGCCACCGGCAAGCTGCTTCGGCGCAATCCATTTCGCGTCGCTGGCACCCGGCGCTTTCAATGCCTGTTGCAGTTCCGCCAGCACATCTTCCGACGACACGTAATCAAAGCCCTTCAGGTTCAGCAGGTTGCCGAGAACACGTAGCACTTTCCAACCCGGACGCGCTTCGCCCTTGGCGGGCACGACAGCGGCAAAACTCTGGAACGTGCCTTCGGCATTGACATAACTGCCGGAGGTTTCGGTGAACGCGCCAATCGGCAACAACACATCGGCGTACTCACTGACTTTGCCATCGGCAAACGGTGTCAGCGCGACGATAAATTCGGCACCTTTGACGGCTTCCAGCGCCGCTTCACCGAGAACCGAATCGAGCTCTGGTTCGACGTTCATCAGCACATAGGCTTTCTGGGAGCTGGCCAACATTTGCTGGGCATTCAACCCCGCGTTATTGACCGCGTGACCGGCCTCGCGGCGATGCGGCACAGCACCGGCGAGCCATGCGCCGGCCGCGTTGGCGCCAGGCGTCAGCATGCCGACCGAAGCGCCAGACAATTTACCAATGATTTGCACCAGCGAATCGATACTGGCGAAATGCGGATGCTCGATGGCAATGGCGCCGAGAATCACCGCTTTCTTTTCCGCTTTCAGCAATTGCTCGGCAATCGCATTGTGCGAATCGTTGGCGTTGACTGAAGCAACGGCCGCAGAAAATTCAGCGGCGTCTGAACCTTTGGCATCAACCAGCGCTTTCGCGACACCGGCGACCTGAGCCAGCAAATCGGCATCGACGACATCCGGAGCAACGCGGAAAGTCCATTCGACATCAACCGTCGACAAGGACATGACAACGCCATCACGTGTTGCTTTGCGTAAACGCACGGCGGCGATCGGTTGTTCCTGACGCAGGTTGGAACCGATCAGCAAAGTCGCGTCGAGATTTTCCAGTTCAGCAATCGACAATCCCAGCTGCGGCATCAACGCCGCTTGTGCGTCGGCAGAAAAATCGCTCTGACGCAGACGGAAATCGATATTGTTCGAGCCGAGACCGCGCACGACTTTTTGCAACAGGAAAAGCTCTTCGGTGGTGTTGCTGGCCGAGGTCAAGGCGGCAACGCCCTGACCTGCCCGCTTCAGATTGGTCGCGGTCAGTTCCAGCGCGTCCTGCCAGGACACATTCTGCCAGACTCCATCGCGTTTGACTTTCGGGTTCAGCAGACGCTCGGCTTTGTTCAGCGCTTCGTAGCTGTAGCGATCGCGATCGGAAATCCAGACTTCGTTGATCGCTTCGTTCTCGCGCGGTACGACACGCATGACTTCATTGCGACGGTAGTGAACATCGATGTTCGAACCTAAGCAATCATGCGGAGCAATCGATGGACGCGATTGCAGTTCCCAAGCACGAGCGGTAAAACGCGAAGGTTTCGCGGTCAGCGCGCCGACCGGGCACAAATCGATGACGTTGCCGGAAACTTCTGAATCAACGCTTTTTTCAATGAAGGTACCGATGGTCATGTGCTCGCCACGACCGGTGGCGCCGAGTTCACGCATGCCGGCGACTTCGGTGCCGAAACGCACGCAGCGGGTGCAGTGAATGCAACGGGTCATTTCGGTGGCGATCAACGGGCCGATGTCTTTATCGGCCACCACGCGCTTGCCTTCGACGTACTGCGAAACATCGCCGCCATAACCCATGGCCAGATCCTGCAGCTCACACTCGCCGCCCTGATCGCAAATTGGGCAATCCAGCGGGTGGTTGATCAGCAGAAATTCCATGACCGATTTTTGCGCGTCCAGCGCTTTTTTCGATTTGGTCTGGATGACCATGCCTTCGTTGACTGGTGTCGCGCAGGCCGGCAAGGCTTTCGGCGCTTTCGCGACATCCACCAGGCACATACGGCAATTGGCCGCGACCGATAATTTCTTGTGATAGCAGAAACGCGGAATATAAATGCCCGCCGCGTCCGCCGCCTCGATCACCATCGAGCCGGGTTCGACCGTCAGTTTCTTGCCGTCAATTTCGATGTTTACCATCGTGCTACCGTCTCAGTTTTGAATGTTCGGATTAATGGCCGCCGCCGACCAGGCTTTTCTTGTGTTCGATGTAATGTTCGAACTCGTGCCGGAAATGCTTCAGGAAGCTGATCACCGGCATTGCCGCGGCATCGCCCAGCGCGCAAATGGTCCGGCCGGAAATGTTCGCCGCCACCGCGTCGAGTTTGGCCAGATCATCGCGAGTGCCTTCGCCATGCAGAATCCGGTGCAGCATGCGTGACAACCAACCGGTGCCTTCACGGCACGGCGTGCACTGGCCGCAGGATTCTTCGTAATAGAAATGGGAAATACGGGCCAGCACTTTCACCATGTCGGTGTCTTCATCCATGATGATCACGGAACCGGCGCCGAGCATCGAACCGGCCTTGCTGATGGCGTCATAATCCATCGTCAGGTTCATCATCACTTCTGCCGGCAACACTGGTGTCGAGGAACCACCAGGAATAACGGCTTTCAGTTTTTTGCCATTCCACATGCCGCCAGCCATTTCCAGCAAATCCTTGAATGGCGTGCCGAGCTGCACTTCAAAGTTGCCCGGTTTATTGACGTGACCGGAAACGGAAAAGATTTTGGTGCCGCCGTTATTCGGCTTGCCCTGCTCCAGGAACCACTGACCGCCCTGTTCCAGAATGACCGGCACCGAGGCGAATGACTCAACGTTATTGACGTTGGTCGGGCGACCAAAGACACCGTAGTTGGCCGGGAATGGCGGTTTGAAACGCGGCTGGCCTTTCTTGCCTTCAATCGATTCGATCAGCGCCGTTTCTTCACCGCAGATGTAAGCACCGGCACCGTAGTGGGTGTACAAATCGAAATCGAAACCGGAACCCAAAATGTTTTTACCCAGCAGGCCGGCCGCATAGGCTTCTTTCAGCGCGCCTTCAAAACGCTGGATCGGTTCCCAGAACTCGCCGCGGATGTAGTTGTAACCCACGGTGGCGCCAATGACGTAAGCGCCAATGGCCATGCCTTCGATCAACTGGTGCGGATTGAAACGCAGAATGTCGCGGTCTTTGTAAGTGCCCGGCTCGCCTTCGTCGGCATTGCAGACCACATATTTCTGACCCGGCGCATTGCGCGGCATGAACGACCATTTCAAACCGGTCGGAAAACCGGCGCCGCCACGGCCACGCAGGTTCGACAATTTCAACGACTCAATGATCTGCTCAGGCGGAATTTTTTCGCTGAGAATTTTGCGCAGCTGACTGTAACCGCCAACCGACTCGTATGTTTTCAGGGTCCAGGCATTGTCGAGACCAATCGTGCGAAAGCAGACCGGTCCGCGCTGGAGCTGGTAAGCGACTTCTTGCATCGTGTTACTCCAGTTCCGCCAACAGTTTGTCGAGTTTTTCCGGCGTCAGATTCTCGTGGTAATCGAAATCAATCTGACAGCAGGGCGCACCGCCACAAGCCGCCAAACATTCCACTTCACGCAGCGTGAATTTGCCGTCTTGAGTCGTCTCTTTGAAACCGATACCCAGTTTCTTTTGCAGATGGGCAACGATTTGATCGGAGCCACGCAGCATGCAGCTGACGTTGGTGCAGACGTTGATCACGTGCTTGCCAACCGGCTGCAGGAAATACATCGAGTAGAAGGTCGCGACTTCGTAAACGGCGATGCGCGGAATGCCAAGATAATCGGCAACCGCGTTCATCCGCTCTTCGTTCAGGTGATTGCAATGTTCCTGAACGATACGCAACGCGCCCATGACCGCCGAACGACGACGATCAGCTGGATACTTGGCCAACCACTGTTCGACTTCGGCAATTTTTTCCGCCGGCAGAATCGCTTTCAACGGCTCTTGATTCATTTCGATGTTCATTAGCGGTCGATCTCCCCGAACACGACATCCATCGTACCGATCAGCGCGACGATGTCGGCGAGCATGTGGCCCTTGCCGATTTCATCGGTCGCGGCCAAATGCGGGAAGCCCGGCGCACGGATCTTGACCCGGTACGGTTTGTTGGCACCATCCGATACGAGGTAAATACCGAACTCGCCTTTCGGGTGTTCGACGGCGGAATAGACTTCGCCTGCCGGCACACAATAGCCTTCGGTAAACAGTTTGAAATGGTGGATCAGCGCTTCCATGTCGTGCTTCATGCGTTCACGACTCGGCGGCGTCACTTTATGGTTCTCGGCCATGACCGGACCCGGATGTTTGCGCAGCCATTCAATGCACTGGCGAATGATCCGGTTCGATTGGCGCATTTCTTCAACGCGCACCAGGTAACGGTCGTAGCAATCGCCGTTCTTGCCGATCGGAATGTCGAAATCGAGCTTGTCGTAGACTTCGTAAGGCTGATGCTTGCGCAGATCCCAAACGATGCCGGAACCGCGCAGCATCGGGCCGGTAAAACCGAGCGCTTGCGCACGCTCTGGTGACACGACGCCGATACCGACCGTGCGCTGTTTCCAGATGCGATTATCGGTCAGCAGCGTTTCGTATTCGTCGACGCGTTTCGGGAAATACTCGGTGAAATTCCACAGGTAATCGAGCATCGAGCCCTGACGTTCAGCGTTCAGTTTCTTGACGTCTTTTTCCGAGCGCCAACGCGAAGCTTGATATTGCGGCATGCGATCCGGCAGATCACGATAGACACCGCCCGGACGATAGTACGTCGCGTGCAAACGCGCACCGGAAACCGCTTCGTAGCAATCCATCAGCGCTTCGCGCTCACGGAAGCAATACAGGAACATGGTCATCGCGCCGATATCGAGACCGTGCGCACCGAGCCACAGCAGGTGGTTCAGGATACGGGTGATCTCATCGAACATGACGCGGATGTACTGGGCGCGCAGCGGCGCTTCGATGCCAAGCAATTTCTCGATGGCCATGACATAGGCGTGCTCATTACACATCATCGACACATAGTCGAGACGATCCATGTAACCGATGCTCTGGTTGAATGGTTTGCTTTCCGCCAGTTTTTCGGTGGCACGATGCAACAAGCCGATATGTGGATCGGCACGGACAATGGTTTCGCCATCCAGCTCCAGCACCAAGCGCAACACGCCGTGCGCGGCTGGATGCTGGGGACCGAAGTTCAGGGTGTAATTGCGAATTTCTGCCATGATTATTTGCCCTGTTCGGTGTAACGCTGATCGTGACGGATAACGCGCGGCACCAGTGTCCGCGGTTCAATCGACACCGCTTCGTAGACGCAGCGTTTCTGGGTAGCGTCGTAGCGCAACTCAACGTTGCCGATCAGCGGGAAGTCTTTGCGGAACGGGTGGCCGACAAAACCGTAATCGGTCAGCAGGCGACGCAAATCGGAATGGCCTTCAAACAGAATGCCGTAGAGATCAAACGCTTCGCGCTCGAACCAGTTGGCGACCGGCCACAAACCGGTAACACTGCTGATCATCGGTACTTGCTCGTCAACAAAGCTGCGAACGCGAACACGATGGTTGTGATCGACGGACAACAGATGCAGCACGACGGCAAAACGCGGCTTTTCCCAGGTAACGGTGGTATCGACACCGGCTTCGACACCGCGCGAAAAACCTTTGCCGCTCGACTCCTCGGTCTCCCATTCGACTCGGCCGTAATGGGCGTAATCGATACCGCAGAGATCGATCATCATCTTGAAGCGGAAGCTGTCGTGATCACGCAGTTCCTTGCATACGGCAAGATAGTCTTCGTTGCTGACTTCAATCGTGACTTCTTCACGATCGACCGTGCAGGTTTGCAACCGGGCGCCAAAGTGCGCCTGCAATTGGTCGGCCAATTGTTGCATGAGTAGGGATGCTCCTTCAGGCCTGTCGCGCGATGGTATTGGTGCGACGAATCTTGTTCTGTAACTGGATGATGCCGTACATCAGCGCTTCTGCTGTGGGCGGGCAACCCGGTACGTAAATGTCGACCGGTACAATGCGATCGCAACCACGCACGACGGCATAGGAATAGTGGTAGTAACCGCCGCCGTTGGCGCAGGAACCCATCGAAATCACCCAGCGTGGTTCCGGCATCTGGTCGTAGACGCGGCGCAAAGCCGGCGCCATTTTATTGGTCAGCGTGCCGGCGACGATCATGACGTCGGACTGACGTGGACTTGGACGGAACACGACACCAAAACGGTCAAGGTCATAACGCGAAGCGCCGGCATGCATCATCTCGACGGCACAGCAGGCGAGACCGAAGGTCATCGGCCACAGCGATCCGGTTTGTGCCCAATTCAGCAGCGTATCGATCTGCGTGGTCACAAAACCTTTTTCAACAACACCTTCTACTCCCATTCCAGCGCTCCTTTTTTCCACTCATAAATGAAGCCCAGAATGAGCACACCGAGAAACACCGCCATCGCCCAGAAACCGAACCAGCCGATTTGATCGATGACGACTGACCACGGGAACAGGAAGGTGATTTCCAAATCGAAAATGATGAACAGAATGGCGACCAGATAAAAACGCACGTCGAACTTCATGCGAGCGTCTTCGAAGGCGTCGAAACCGCATTCGAACGGCGCGTTTTTGGCGGCATCGGGTTTGTGACGTCCAAGGAAATAGCCAAGCAGCCAGCCGATCAGTACCAGTGCAGTACCCAAGCCGACGCCGACCCCCATGAACACCAGGATGGGAGCGTAGTTTTCTAGCATGTGTGTCACCCTGCGTGTGCCCTGAAAAGCCTCGTCGGACGCACGCACAATCGTGGCGGGATAAAAAAGTCCCGGAATTTTAGCAGCTTATGGTCATCGGTTCACGTTTGCCGAAACCGATAGGCCATGTTTCGATCAAAAAAAATGGCATCTGTCCGGTCGATAGATGCCATGTTTTTGTTCAGGCCGGCTGCCTTGCGGCCGTATGTTGGTGCGGAAGGAGGGACTTGAACCCTCATGACTTGCGTCGCCACCCCCTCAAGATGGTGTGTCTACCAATTTCACCACTTCCGCGAATTCTTTTTGCCTTACGGCGTCGGCTTGTCTTCTTCGGACTTGGCCGGTTGTTCTGTCGCTTGCTCTGCCGGCGCTTCAACAGCAGGCACATCGGTATTCGGCACGTCAACTTGTGGCGCGGTCACGACCGGAATTTCGGCGGCAGGGACATCACCCGTTGGTTCGCTGACGGCAGCCGCGGCTGGTACTTCCGTTGCCGCTTCTGACGAGCTGAACACGTCGTCGACATTGTCTTGGCTCTTGTCGCGATGGCTGACCATGTAGTTCAACGCCAAGGCAATCGCGAAAAACACGATGACAAGGCCGGTAGTCATCCGGGTCAGGAAGCTGCCGGAACCAGACGAACCAAACACGGTATTGGAGGCGCCGGCACCAAACGATGCGCCCACGTCCGCGCCTTTACCCTGCTGGATCAGAATGATGCCGATCAGCAGCAAAGCCACGAACAGAAAAATGCCCAACAGGACTTCATACATAGTCGTTTAACCCACGTTTCGGCATATGCCGATAAATTCCTCTGCATCCAATGACGCGCCACCGACCAGGCCGCCATCGACGTCCGGCTGCGCCATCAGCGCTGCCGCATTATCCGCTTTGACACTGCCACCGTAAATGATACGGATGTGCCCGGCTTGTGCATTCTGCTGAACCAGCCATTGCCGGATCAGCGCGTGCATTTCCTGGGCCTGCTCCGGCGTTGCGGTTTTGCCGGTGCCTATCGCCCAGACCGGCTCGTAGCCGATCACAATCTCTGTGGTTTTATTCAGCAAACCGCGAATCGCGTTCAGCTGGCTTTCCACCACCAACCAGTTCTGGCCGGCTTCCCGCTCAGTCAGCGTTTCACCAACGCAGACAATCGGCGTCAAACCTGCGGCGAACGCCGCTTCCGCTTTGCGGGCAACCAGTTCGCTGCTCTCACCGTGATGCCGGCGCCGTTCCGAATGACCGACGATGACATACTGACTGCCACAGGCTTTCAGCATCGCGGCCGAAATTTCGCCAGTGTAGGCCCCTTGTTCATGGGCACTGACGTCCTGGCCCCCGACCTTGACGCTGCTGCCTTGCAGGGCGCTCGCCACGGCCGGAATCCAGATCGCCGGCGGACAAAGCAGAATCTCGGCGTTGACCGAGCTGGCGGCTTGTTTGGCGGCGCGGGTCAGGGCCTGAACCAGGTCAGTTGAACCGTGCAGTTTCCAATTGCCAGCAATCAGCGCTGTGCGTTTTGTCATGGGTTTCGGGGGCTGGCAAAACGGGCGCATATGGTAGCGATCTGCCCGCTAACTTACAAGCGAGCGAAAAGTCGTGAACGGTGCTGCTCAGAAATTGAGCTGTAAGGACAAATAAGCGCCCTGTTGATCGCGTTGACCAGCGATATCGCCGAGGTTCAGCCAGGCCGCCGTCAATGCCCAATGGCGATTTGGCACATAGGCCAAAAACAGGCCATGGGCATGCTGCTCGGCCACCGCGCTGAGCAAATCCGGTTTCTGCCGGTATTCGGCACCGAGCAGCAGCGCGTCAGTCAGGAACACACCGACGGAAGCCTCTGCAAGCCAGCGCCGGCCATTGCCGTCGTCGCCACCGAAGCCGAGTAAACCGAACTGATTGGCCCGGCTATAGCGGCCACTGACATTCAACAACAGATTGCGCCCCGCCAACGCGGCGAACCACAGGCGAGAGGCTGACAGCACCAGTTCGGTATCGCTGTCATCGCGGGCGCCGAGTGCGGCAGGAATGAAATCGAAGTCGCGGTTACGCTTGTGATAGGCGGCAACGGACAGTTGCGGCAACCAGGGCGAATCGCTGAACACGGCATCGCCCCAGACCCGCCATTTGATGCCGGCGATATGCTGGCGGAGTGTTTCACCAGGCACCACGTCCTGCAAGTCAAAGCGTTGTTCGGCCAGCGATAGCTCCAGCGTGTCGAACAAACCGACATTGACCGCGACGACGGACAAACGAAAATCGTCCAGTTCGGCGACGGTCACGGCGGCGGCTCCGCCCCATTCCGTGTTGGTACCATAACCGGAAATCAGTGCCCATTGAGTCAAGCCGCCACCGCCGGCTCCTTCCACCTGCACGACACCACCGGTCGCCGGCAGGCGCCCACCCGGATCGGCGAAGGCAACGACGGCCCAGCACGCCATCACTCCACACCACGCACGCATACCCTCTCCATTAACTGGTTGGCTCGTCCAAGCCTGACTATGCTTAAAGGCTAATGCAGGTCGGGTGGCTGTCAAATCATGAAGTGGGTTACGGTAATCATCGGATTGATGCTGGCCGGTGTTGGGCTGGGAGATGAGACTTCCCTGTACCAACGACTGGGTGGCGAAAAGGGCGTGCAAACCATTGCCGAGCGCTTGATTGATCACAGCAGTGAGCATCCAGAAACCCGGCGCAGTTTCGACAAGGTCGATCTGGTCAAACTGAAGCAATCGCTGGCGACCCAGCTCTGTGAGTTGAGTGAGGGCCCCTGTCGTTATCAAGGCGATGACATGCGTCGGGTGCACAAGGGGCTGGGCATCAGCGAACGGGAGTTTTACGCAATGGTTGAGCATTTGCGCGTCATTTTGGACGATATGGCCATCGACACTCGTAGTAAGAACCAGTTGCTGGCCAAGCTGGCGCCGATGAAAAAAGATGTGGTCGAATGAACATACGCTGGCTGATGTGGTTATTACTGTGGCTACCAATGTCGTCACTGCTGGCAGCCGAATTGCGTCTGCAGTTGACCGATACCAACGGCGCGCCGATTCCTGAAGTTGCCGTGGCCCTGGTGCCAGCAAGTGGTGTCGAACGACCGCCAGCGCAAACGGCGATCATTGATCAGGTCAACAAGGAATTCGTGCCGTACTTGTCGGTGGTGCAGGCCGGTGCCTTGGTGCGCTTTCCGAACAGCGACAACATTCGTCATCACGTCTACTCGTTTTCCGAGACCAACAAATTCGAACTGAAACTGTACAGCGGCGAACCCTCGCATCCGGTGCCGTTTGCCCGCGAAGGGATAGTCGTGCTCGGTTGCAATATCCACGACCGGATGATCGCTTATGTACTGGTCGTCGACAGCCCTTACTTCACTGTGTTGCAGAATCAAACGGAAGCGCGCTTGCAGGCACCGGCCGGCGCCTACCAATTGCTGATTTGGCATCCAGGCATGAACGCACCGATGCAAGAATCAGTGCAGCTCAGCGACACACCGAAGGTACTGAGCCGTCAGATTAGCGGAACGCCTTGAGATGGCAGACAGCGTGCCGGAGCAACGAGCGCCCTGGTGGCGACGGGTGCCGCTAGGTCAACGCATGGCGTTCGCTTACGGCGCCTTGATGATTGCCGTGCTGGCGTTGACGCTGCTGATCATCGATAACTTCCAGCAGCAACGGCTGGCGGAAACCATTCGCGAAAAATTGCAGCTCGGACAACAGGTGTTCGACCGCGCCAGCGAACAGAATCGGGCGTTGCTGATTCAAGCGGCGCAAGTGCTGGCTGCCGATTTTGGTTTTCGCGAAGCGGTCAGCAGCAACGACGCCGACACCATTCGTTCGGCACTCGACAATCATCGCAGCCGAATCGGTGCCGATCTCGCCATTCTGGCGGATTTGGACGGCCAAGTGCAGCAGCATTCCGAGATCGATAACTCGCTCGATTCGCAACAATTGCGCCGCGTATTTCAGCGCGCCAGTGCTGGCGGTGTCGCCAGTGCCATCATCAACCTTGATCAGCAATGGTATCAATTGGTGGTGGTGACGGTGCGAGCGCCGAACCCGATTGCGCTGGTGGCTCTTGGCTTTGCCATTGGTCGTGATGACATCAATGATTTGCGTACGCTGACTGGTCTCGATATCGCGTTCGTGCAATTTCAGGATTTACGCTGGCTCAGCAACTTGCACAGCCTTGAACACAACGAGCAGCCATTGCTCATTGAATGGTCGCCTGAAAATGAGAAAGTCGGCAAACAGTTGCTGCACCTCAATGATCAGCGCTATGCCGGTATCCTGCGCCGCTTCGATCAGCAGGCCGATGATTACGCCGCGCTGCTGCTGGTGTCCGAACAAGAGATCAGTGCGCCGTATTACGAATTGCGCCGTTTCCTGTTGCTGCTCGGTCTGCTCAGTATTGCCGTGACGCTGCTCGTAGTCTGGTGGATGGCGCGCGGCATTGTGCGGCCGGTTATCGGCTTGCAACGCGCCGCCGAACGGATGGCCGCTGGCGATTTTCACCACAGCTTGCGTATTGACCGTCACGACGAAGTCGGACGCCTCGCCGCCACGTTCAACAACATGGCTGGCACCATTGCCGACCGCGAACGGCAAGTGCGCTTTTTGGCGTTCAACGACCCGTTAACCAGCTTGCCCAATCGCCTTGGTTTTCAAGAAAAAATGCACCAGCTGATTGAAACCGAGCCAGCCGCTTTTGCCATGCTGCTGATCAATATTGATCGGTTCAAGCTGATCAATAGTACGCTCGGTTACAGCACCGCCGATCAAGTCCTGGTCATGGCCAGCGAGCGCCTTCAACAGCAGATACCGGACAATGCTGTGCTGGCACGGTTGGTAGGCGACGAATTCGCCGTGCTGTTGCCCGACAGCGATGTCGCCAAAGCGCGACTTTACGCCGAGCGCATCCGCATGGCATTGCGCGAGCCATTTCAATGTGCCGGTCGCCTTGTCGACGTGCGCGTCACCATCAGCTACGCCGTTTATCCGCGCCATGGCCAACACGCTCAAGAGCTGATCCGCGCGGCTGATCTGGCGCTGCATGCAGCAAAAGCCAACAAACAATCGCTGCAACTATTTGACCCGAATTTGCGGCCGTTTCGCCCGGAGCATTTGTCGCTGCTAGGCGAACTGAACGAAGCCATGCGCCAGGCTCAGCTTCAGTTGTATTTCCAACCGAAAATCCCGCTTGATCGCTCAAGCGCGCGTTATGCCGAAGTGCTGATCCGGTGGTTGCATCCGCATCGCGGCATGATCCCGCCCATTGAATTCATTCCGTTTGCCGAGCAAACCGGTGACATCAAGCAGCTGACCCGCTGGGTGATCGAAAAAGCGTTTCGGCAATGTGCCGATTGGCTGGCACAACAGCTGCCAATCCATTTGTCGATCAACATTTCCAGTCATGACTTACTTGACGAAAGTTTCAGTCCGTTTGTGCAGCAGCAACTGATCTCAACTGGTGTTCCACCGGCATTGATCTGTCTGGAAATTACCGAGAGCAGTTTTGTTGATGATCCGCAGCGTGCCATGCGCTCTTTACAGCAACTGCGCGAGCTGGGTCTGCAGCTGTCTATCGATGACTTTGGCACCGGTTATTCCTCGCTAAGTTACTTGCGGCAATTACCGGTTCAGGAATTGAAGATAGACCGAGCGTTTATCATGTCGCTGCAAGCCGAAGGCAGCGACGCCGCCATCGTCAAATCAACCATTGAGCTTGGCCATAATCTGGGTATGCGCATCGTTGCCGAAGGCGTAGAAACGGAAGCGCAGGTCATGTTATTGCGTGATTGGGGTTGCGATTTCGCTCAAGGTTATTTGTTCAGTAAGCCGGTTGATGGCCATCAATACATCGCGCATACCTACCTGCAATCGGTTTGAGTGGCTTCAGATCCTATACTTTTGGGTATAGACAAGGAGAAGCCCATGAGCACCGAACAAAGTTTGGCCGAACGCCTGCTCGACCAAGCGCTAATCATCGGTGAACAGCAGGGTTGGGAAGCCGTTCATTTGCACCAGCTGGCCGATGCCTGTGGCGTCACGCTACTCGATGTTCAACGCAGCTACCGACAGAAAGACGAATTGGTTGATGCCTGGTTAAACCGCGCTGATCGGGCGCTGCTGACCGAAACGGGCCCGTCGTCATCGTCTGCGGTGGAACGGCTGGAGCAAGCCTTGCTGCGTTGGCTGTCAGTGCTGGCGGTGCATAAACGCCTGACCCGACAGATGCTGGCCTATAAGCTCGAGCCGGGCCATCTGCATTTGCAAGTGAGATTAATCACCCGGGTATCGCGCACGGTGCAGTGGTGGCGGGAAGTATCCCGGCGCGAGCAAACCGGCCTGGCGCAGACTTTTGATGAAATCGCCCTGAGCAGTATTTTTCTCGCCAGCGTCAGTCATTTTCTGTTCGATGACAGCGCCGAATTCCGCCGCACCCGGCACTTGCTGCAACTGAAGCTGATGGCCCATCAAGCGGTTTGCGAGGCTGGCACACAGCTGCAATCCGCACTTAAACGATAACGCTGATAGCAACAAAAACGGCGCCCCAAAGGCGCCGTTTCCGATAGTTTTCACACTCAGCTTTGCCGAACCGCTTCGGCGATTTGCTCGGCGCAGCGGCGCACCTGCGAGGCATCGCGGCCTTCGACCATGACCCGAATCAATGGCTCGGTACCGGATGGTCGCAACAACACCCGGCCTGCCGCGCCCAGTTCGGCTTCAACGGCGCTGACCGCCTGCTTGACGCCGTCATGCTCCATAGGCTTACTGCCGGCTTTCAGCGGCACGTTAATCAGCGTTTGCGGGAATTTGTGCATGCCG
The DNA here is from genome assembly GCF_009756665.1 of Permianibacter aggregans. Classification (GTDB taxonomy): domain Bacteria; phylum Pseudomonadota; class Gammaproteobacteria; order Enterobacterales; family Permianibacteraceae; genus Permianibacter; species Permianibacter aggregans. The sequence continues at coordinate 2,949,517 of NZ_CP037953.1, read as the reverse complement.
CGCTTGGAATCGTGCAGCGAGACATTGTTCTGTACCAGCGCCGCCAGCACTTGCAGCGCCGAGACAATGCCATCGCCGGTGGTGGTCTTATCGAGACAAATCAGGTGCCCAGACGACTCACCACCGAGTATCCAGCCTTTTTCCTGCATCAGTTCCATGACGTAGCGGTCGCCAACTTTGGCCCGGGCGAAATCGATGCCCAGCTCTTTCAGCGCCACTTCAAGACCTAGGTTGCTCATGACGGTGCCGACCACGCCGCCGCCAGCCAAATGACCTCGGCGCTTGGCATCGCGAGCCATGATGAACAGGATTTCGTCGCCATCGACCACCTCGCCCTTATGGTCGACCATGATCAAGCGATCACCATCACCATCGAGCGCGATGCCGATATCAGCCTGCTTTTCCAGCACTGCTGCGGCCAGCAGTTTCGGCGAGGTGGCGCCAACCTTGTCATTGATATTCAGGCCGTTCGGTTCAACGCCAATCGTGTGCACTGTCGCACCGAGCTCCTCGAACACCGCTGGCGCGACCTTGTAGGTGGCACCGTGAGCGCAATCGACGACCATCGTCAGGCCGCGCAGGTTCAGGCCAGAAGGCACGGTGGCCTTGCAGAACTCAATATAGCGGCCGGTCGCTTCCATAACCCGCTGAGCCCGGCCGAGCTTGGCCGATTCGACTGAGGTCATCGGTTGATCGAGCATGGCCTCAATTTCCAGCTCTATGCTATCCGGCAGCTTTAACCCTTCGGCCGAGAAGAACTTGATACCGTTATCATCGAACGGATTGTGCGAGGCAGAAATGACGATACCGGCGCGGGCGCGCAGGGTACGGGTCAGATAAGCAATGGCTGGCGTCGGCATCGGACCAAGCAGATGCGCTTCGACACCGGCAGCAGAGAGCCCCGCCTCCAGCGCCGCCTCGAACATGTAGCCGGAAATCCGGGTGTCTTTGCCGATCAGCACCTTGCTGCCGGCGCCGTTGGCCAGCACCTTGCCGACCGCCCAACCCAGCTTCAGAACGAATTCCGGGGTAATCGGGTATTGACCGACCTTGCCGCGAATGCCGTCGGTGCCAAAAAACTTGCGTTTGCTCATGAAGTAATGAACTCGTTTGCTACGGCCTGCCAGAGCTGCAATGCCTGACGGGTGGCCTGGACATCATGGACGCGCACGATACGCGCTCCGGCCTGACATGCCAAGAGCGCCAGCGCGACGCTGCCAACCATTCGATCGTCAACCGCGGCGCCGGTAACCTGACCGATCAGCGATTTGCGCGACAGGCCCACCAGCAGCGGATAACCCAGTGGCAGCAACTGCTCCAGCCGGTTTAACAAGCGCAAATTATGTTCCGGGCTTTTACCAAAACCAAAGCCGGGGTCGAGCGCGATACGCTCTGGCGCAATCCCCTCGGCAATGCAGGCTTGGACTCTCGCTTGCAGGAATTCCGCCACCTCGGCGACGACATCGCCATAGATGGGCGTCTGTTGCATCGTGCGTGGCTCGCCCTGCATATGCATCAGGCACACAGCAACATCACTCATCGCAACGGCTTCCAGCGCCCCCGGCTGACGCAACGCATAGACATCGTTGATGATCTGCACGCCGGCCGTAATTGCCGCGCGCATAACGACGGCCTTGCTGGTATCGACGGCGACGACAGCACCCTGCTGCAAAGCGATTTCCACGGCTGGCATCACCCTATCCAGCTCTTCCTGCTCGGATACGGCCTGCGCCCCGGGCCGTGTCGACTCACCGCCGATATCAATAATGTCGGCGCCTTCGGCCAGCAACTGGTCAATCCGTTCGGGCAGCAGCGCCGGCGCCTGCCAGCGGCCACCATCGGAAAAGGAATCCGGCGTCACGTTCAGAATCGCCATGATCTGCGGCTTTGCCGCCTGCGGCCAATGCCAAGCCATACTTGAGTCCCGGTTCCGAAAAATGGTCGGCATTATCGCACTGTTGACGCTGAGAACGGTCTACATCGCAGGAGGCCGCGGTCGGGAATTTGACGAGCGGTTCTGGTAAGGAATGACCAGATTGTCGTTATACTCGGCCGTTGACCATTGGCGGGCTCCCCCGTAACCCCTACAAAGGAATGAAGCATTGCGTCTGACAGAAATCGTGGTTGTGCTGTCCACGTTGTGGTTTGCTGCACCGGCGCTTGCCACACACTTCACCAATGTCGAATGTCCGGCAACGAGCGCCAGCGACGAGACCGGCGAGCAGGAGACCGCGCCACCGCAACACATTGGTGAGATCTCGGTACAGGTCAAACCGATTTTCGATCTCGACAAGCCGGAAGAAAACAACTGGCTGTTTCGTGGCGCCAACGCGCTGAAAATTTCCACTGACCAGGATGTCGTCGAAGACTTCTTGTTGTTCGAGCGCGGCGAGCCCTACAACGCCAGATTGCTGGAAGAGTCGGAACGGATTCTGCGCGCGCGCAAATTCCTGCGCGATGCCCATGTTGATGTCGACGACCCCTGCGCCGAAGTCGTCAACGTCAATGTCAGCGTCAAAGATGTTTGGACCTTGCTGCCGGATGTCAGTTTTTCTCGCGGTGGCGGTGAAAACAGTTCACGCCTGGGCTTTCGTGATTCGGATTTTCTCGGCACCGGCAAAAGCATCATCATTGTCCGCAAGGAAAACAACGAACGCACGGGCGTATTGTTCGCGTTTGAAGATCCGAATCTGTTCGGCAGTCATAACGAACTCGATCTGCAATACCAGGACAATGACGACGGCAACGTCAAGCACTTCAATCTCGCCCATCCATTTTACTCACTCGATGATCGCTGGACCGCCGGCATCAACTTCACCGAAGACCAGCGCGACGACACCTTGTACGAACGCGGCGATGAGGTGCAGGAATTCAATCACGATGAATATCGCTCATCGGTTTACTGGGGCTTTTCCGATGGTCTGCAGGGCAAGCGCACCGAACGCTGGGTATTTGGTTACACGATCGAACGCAGTAATTTCGCCAGCGCGGATGAAACCGATCCAAACCGGTCGATTCCGGTCACGCGCGAATACCAGTACCCGTGGATAAGCTGGCAAGTGGTCAATGATCAGTACATCAAGACCAAGCACGTCAACCAGATGAGCCAAACCGAAGACATCAACTTCGGTTTGAACGCGTTTATCCAGATCGGCTACGCCGATGAATCCTTCAACTCACGTGATAATGCCACCGTGCTGCGCATGCAGGCGTTTCAATATCGCCGCTTCAGCGAAGAACTGCTGCATTACTATCAGTTCAATGCCAACAGTTACTTGCATGACGATGGCCCGCGCAATCAGATCGTGCATCTGTTCAATCGCTTCTACTACACACCGAAACCGGAACAGCAATGGTTTGCCAATCTGGAGCTCAGCCGAGGCTGGAATCTGTTCGTAGATCAACCGCTGACCATTGGCGGGGACAGCGGCCTGCGCGGTTATCCGATCCATTATCAAAACGGCGATCACCGCGTGTTGTTCAATCTCGAACGACGTTTTTATATTGCCTACGATGTCTGGTCGCTGTTCGATATCGGAGGTGCGGTTTATGCCGATTACGGTCGTGCCTGGAACCAGGGCGAAGACAATGGACCGAATGGCGGTTGGCTGGCCGATGTCGGTTTCGGCTTTCGTTTATCACCGACCCGAACTGGCAGTGATACCGAAGGCAGTGTCGCGGTGTTGCATATCGACATTGCGACACCGTTGGTGCGCGACGACGATCCAGAACTGGATGAATGGCAGGTGCTGGTCACCTTGCGCAACCGGTTCTGAGTTACGCCTCACCACGAAAGCACATGACCAACAAAAAAGGCGCCATTTGGCGCCTTTTTTATTTTTGCTGATTAATGCGAGCCGGCTGCGGCAGCATCGTCGGCAATGTCATGCGACGAGCCAACATTAACGTCAGATTGAACACCGCTACCACCTTTCGGGTCTTTCCAGCCGACCGGCGGTTCCGGATCCTTGCCATCCATGATCTGCTTGATCTGTTTGGCATCGATGGTTTCGTACTTGATCAACGCTTTCGCCATCGCGTGCAGCTTGTCGAGATTGTCCTTCAACAGCTTCTCGGCCACCTGGTAGTTGCGATCGATAATGGAACGTACTTCCTCGTCGATCGCCGCCGCGGTCTGGTTGGAAATGTTCTTGTGTTGGGTGATCGAACGGCCCAGGAACACTTCCCCTTCATCCTGCGAATAAGACAGCGGCCCCATGCGCTCGGACAGCCCCCAGTTGGTCACCATGTTGCGAGCGAGTTCGGTGGCACGCTGAATGTCATTCGACGCACCGGTGGTGACGCCATCGAAACCATGAATCAGTTCCTCAGCGATACGACCACCGAACAGAATCGCGATGCGGTTTTCCAGATAGTCTTTCGAATACGACAAGCGATCCTGTTCCGGCAGTTGCACGGTGACACCGAGGGCACGGCCGCGAGGAATGATCGTGACCTTGTAAACCGGGTCCGTTTTCGGCAGCAGGTAACCAACAATCGCGTGACCGGCCTCGTGATACGCAGTATTGGTTTTCTCTTCCTCGGTCATGACCATCGAGCGACGCTCGGTGCCCATCATGATCTTGTCTTTGGCTTTCTCCAGAAAATCCATCGTCACCGTGCGGGCATTGGCACGCGCTGCCAGCAGCGCCGCTTCGTTGACCAGGTTGGCCAAATCGGCACCCGAGAAGCCTGGCGTACCGCGAGCAATGACCATTGGCTCGACGTCGTCGGCCGACGGCACTTTGCGCAAATGCACCTTCAGAATCTGTTCACGGCCACGGACATCCGGCAAACCGACGACGACCTGACGGTCGAAACGGCCTGGACGCAGCAGCGCCGGGTCCAATACATCCGGACGGTTGGTCGCAGCGATGATGATGACGCCTTCCGAGCCTTCGAAACCATCCATCTCAACCAGTAATTGGTTCAGCGTTTGCTCGCGCTCGTCATGACCGCCGCCCAAACCGGCTCCACGATGACGACCGACGGCATCAATCTCGTCGATAAAGACAATACATGGTGCATGCTTTTTCGCCTGCTCGAACATGTCACGGACACGCGAGGCACCGACACCAACGAACATTTCGACGAAATCGGAACCGGAAATGGTGAAGAACGGTACTTTTGCCTCGCCAGCGATGGCGCGAGCCAGCAAAGTCTTACCGGTACCCGGAGGGCCAACCATCAACACACCGCGTGGAATCTTGCCGCCCAGTTTCTGGAATTTACTCGGATCTTTCAGAAACTCGACCAGCTCGCCGACTTCTTCTTTGGCTTCTTCACAGCCAGCGACATCGGCCAGCGTGGTTTTGACTTGATCTTCGCCCAGCAGACGGGCCTTGCTCTTGCCAAAGCTCAGCGCGCCGCCCTTGCCACCGCCCTGCATCTGACGCATGAAGAAAATCCAGACGCCGATCAGAAGCAATACCGGCAGCAGATTGATGAAAATGGCAAACAGCCAGCTTTGCTTTTCCGGGGAAATGGCGTTTACACGCACGCCGGAGTCGGTCATTTCGGCTTCCAGCTTTTCGGTGTAGCGAATCAGCTGGGTGGTGAATTTCTGGCCGCTCTTGTAGGTGCCTTCGGCCTCGAGCGTATCGACGCGGATATTGACCTCATCGACCTTGCCGTTTTTCACGTCCTGCATGAACTGGGAGTACTCAAGTGCCTGAACACTGCCCCGGGTGCCGGAAAAATTATTGAACACCGAGATCAGCACGACGCCGATCACCAGCCATAACAAGACATTGCGGAACATATCGTTCAAAGTCGTTTCTCCTCCCCGAGCCGCACCATTGGCCGAGGCTTTACTTGCTTAACTGCCAGTTACTTACCAGTCCTATTGACCAGTATAGTGCCGTGCGACCACAAAGATCTCACGAGAACGGTCTCTGGAGGCATCCGGTTTACGAATTTTTACGTTTTTAAACGTATTTCGCAGATCGGCGAGGTAGGCATCGGAACCCTCCCCCTGAAACATTTTGACGACCAGGTCGCCGCCAGGTTTCAGATGTGCGCGGGCAAATTCGAGCGCCAGCTCCAGCAGATACATGGCACGAGGCTGGTCCACCGTGTTCATGCCACTCATATTGGGGGCCATATCCGATAAAACAAGGTCGACGGCCCGCCCTTCCAACATCGCGTCGAACGCCGCCAGCACTGACTCCTCGCGGAAATCGCCCTGAATGAAGTCAACGCCAGCAATGCCGTCCATCGGCAGAATATCGAGCGCGAATACCCGCCCCTTGTCACCGACTTTCTGTACGACATACTGGGACCATGATCCCGGCGCGGCACCCAGGTCGGCGACCACCATCCCCGGTTTTACGATATGGTCCTTGTCATCGATTTCCTTGAGCTTATAAATCGCTCGCGAACGCCAGCCCTCTTTCTGGGCCTGTTTGACGTACGGATCGTCAAAATGGCGTTTCAACCACTGCGAGGAGCTTTTGCTTCTTGCCATACTCGTCTCTAAACCTCTTGGCCGCTACAATAGCGCGCCCATTATTCCGGAGTGTACTCATGACCACCCTTGCCTCAAACCAGATTCGTCACCTGCGCGCCAAAGCGCATGCGCTGAAACCGGTGGTCATGCTCGGTGCCAACGGCCTGACCGCCAACGTCCTGGCCGAAATCAACGCCGCCCTCGATCACCATGAACTGATCAAGGTGAAAGTCGTCGCCGAAGACCGCGAGCAAAAAGCCGAATTCGTCGAATCCATTTGCGCCGAACTACAGGCCACGAAAGTACAAGTGCTCGGCCATAACCTGACCTTGTTCCGGGCCAAGAAAAAAGACAGCAACTACCCGCTGCCGAAACCCAATCAAGCCAAGTAACACTCTCTTGTCACTCCCGCGTAGGCGGGAGTCCAGCCTTTCTTTCAATGCTTCAGCAATTTCTAGCACCTGGATTCCCGCCTACGCGGGAATGACAGCAATCGTTTTCTCAATCACCCTTCGTTTTTTTCGAAGTCACTAAAATCGAAAAGAGGAAAACGAGGCCCCCGTATGCGCCAGCCGGCAACGGCGTGATGGGGGCCGGGCACAAACGCAGGGACAGCGGTTGTAGCGCTGTTGAGGCGGGGATGCCGAGTCAGCGCGGCCCGAGCTGGAATCATGTCGTTGCCGGAACGGCCAGGTCGAAGCAACTACACTTGTCTGGCGCTTCGGGGCGCGGTGGATTCATGCCATCCTGGCATTCACCCTGCGGGCGCCTTCGGCGCCCAAATTTGTTCCTGACAAATTTGTCTCTTTGAGTACTTTCTCTTGCGCGAACAAGAGAAAGTACTTCGGCTGCCGGTCCGAGAACCGGCAAAGATGGTAGTCGAGCGTTGTCCGATTTTACTCAAAGCGTTGAAGTCGAGCCTAAAACCATCCCTCATCCTAAACTTCTCCCTTTGCAAGGGAGAAGTAACACTGCCCCTCCAGCAAATGACTACTCGTACTTCACCTCAACAATCTCATACTCAATATCACCACCCGGCGTTTTCACGACAACGACATCGCCTTCAAACTTTCCGACCAAGGCCCGGGCAATCGGCGAACCAATATTGATCAAGCCATTCTTGATATCGGCTTCGTCTTCGCCAACGATGCGATACGTCATTTCGTTACCATTCTCGGTATTCGACAGCACAACGGTGGTCCCGAAAATGACCTTGCCGTCATTGGTCAGCTTGCTGACATCGATAATCTGCGCATTCGACAGCTTGGCCTCGATCTCAGCGATACGGCCTTCGATAAAGCCCTGTTGTTCGCGCGCGGCGTGATACTCGGCATTCTCTTTCAAATCGCCATGGGCGCGCGCCTCGGCAATCGCTTCGATCACACGTGGACGGGCAACCGTTTTCAATTCCTGCAATTCGACTTTCAGTGCTTCGGCGCCCCGCGCCGTCATCGGTACACGATTCATGTCCGTTTCTCCACTCAAAAAAGAACAGAGCGCACGCGGCGCTCTGCGTTTCATTCAAGACTCAATCAAGGTTTGCGAATGCGCTGGTGCAATTCCTGCAACGAAACGACGGCATCGCGGTCCTGCTCGCGCAGCGCGGCGCATGAGGCATAGGCACCGGCAATCGTCGTCGTGTACGGAATTTTTTGCTGCAACGCTGAGCGACGAATCAAGTACGAATCGGCGATCGCTTGTTTGCCTTCGGTGGTGTTGACGATGTAATTGATTTCGCCATTCTTGATCAAATCGACAATATGCGGCCGACCTTCCTTGACCTTGTTGATCTTGGTGCAAGCCACACCAGCATCGTTCAGGATTTTCGCCGTACCTTCGGTCGCGAACAATTCAAAACCAAGCTTGGTCATCTGACGACCAAGCTCTGGCAACTTGTTCTTGTCGGCATCGCGTACTGAAACAATCGCCTTGCCGCCTTCAGGTGCTTGCGCAGCACAGGCGAGCTTGGCTTTGTAGTAAGCTTCACCAAAGGTATCGCCAACGCCCATCGCTTCGCCGGTCGATTTCATTTCTGGCCCCAGAATCGGGTCAGCTTTCGGGAACTTCGCGAACGGGAACACCGGCTCTTTGACCGAGTAATACGGCGGGATGATTTCTTTCAGCTCGCCCTGCTCTTTCAGAGTGCGACCGGCCATGACCCGCGCAGCAATTTTCGCCAGCGGCTTGCCAATCGCTTTCGAAACGAATGGCACCGTACGCGAGGCGCGCGGGTTCACTTCCAGTACAAAAATCTTGCCGTTTTGAATTGCGAACTGAGCATTCATCAAACCGAGCACATCCAGTTCTTTCGCCATCAAGTACATGTGACGACGCAATTCATCCTGCACCGCCGGCAACAAACTATACGGAGGTAGTGAACAGGCCGAATCACCGGAGTGCACACCGGCTTGCTCAATGTGTTCCATCAAACCGCCGACCAGCATGTCTTCGCCATCGAAAATGCAGTCGACATCGACTTCAATCGCGTCATCAAGGAAACGATCGAGCAGCACTGGCGATTCATCGGAAACTTTTACCGCGTGCTCCATGTAGCGACGCAGCTCTTCGTCGTTGTAAACGATTTCCATCGCCCGACCACCGAGTACATACGAAGGTCGCACGACCAGCGGATAACCGATTTCATTGGCCAGACGCACGCCTTCTTCGATATTGCGGGCGGTGCGGTTTGGAGGCTGGTGCAGGCCCAAACGCTCAATGGCTTGCTGGAAACGTTCACGATCTTCGGCGCGGTCAATGGCATCCGGCGAAGTACCGATAATCGGCACACCAGCGGCTTCCAAGGCACGCGCGAGTTTCAGCGGCGTTTGGCCACCGTACTGAACGATAACGCCTTTTGGTTTTTCCTTGTCGACGATTTCCAGCACGTCCTCCAAGGTCACCGGTTCAAAGTACAGACGATCAGAAGTATCGTAATCAGTCGAAACGGTTTCCGGATTACAGTTGACCATGATGGTCTCGTAACCGTCTTCGCGCATCGCCAGCGCCGCGTGCACACAGCAATAATCGAATTCGATACCCTGACCGATACGGTTCGGGCCGCCGCCGAGCACCATGATTTTTTCACGACTACTTGGTTCGGCTTCGCACTCATCTTCGTAAGTCGAGTACATGTAAGCGGTGGACGTCGCAAACTCGGCCGCGCAGGTATCGACGCGCTTATAGACCGGGCGCACTTCCAGTTTATGGCGCACTTTGCGGAATTCAGTTTCCTTGACGCCAAACAACTCAGCCAAGCGCTTGTCGGAAAAACCTTTGCGCTTCAGCTGGAACATATCGTCTTTGGTCAGCGTGCCGAGTGCGCGCTTGCTGCAGTCCTGCTCGATCTTGATTAGCTCTTCGATTTGCACCAGGAACCACGGATCGATTTTGGTCAGCTGGAATACCTGCTCAACACTCATTCCGAAACGGAAGGCGTCGCCAACAAACCAAATACGCTCAGGTCCAGGACTCAGCAAACGCTGACGCAGGGTTTCTTCGGCATCGGCCGCTTTCAAATCGACGTGCGGGTCAAAACCGTGGGCACCGACTTCCAGACCGCGCAGCGCTTTTTGCACCGACTCCTGGAAGCTGCGGCCGATGGCCATGACTTCACCGACCGATTTCATCTGGGTGCTGAGCACGGCATCGCTTTGCGGGAATTTTTCGAAATTGAAGCGTGGAATTTTCGTCACAACATAATCGATCGAAGGTTCGAACGAGGCCGGCGTCGCACCGCTGGTGATGTCATTTTTCAGTTCATCCAGCGTGTAACCAATGGCCAGCTTGGCCGCAACCTTGGCGATCGGGAAACCGGTTGCTTTCGAGGCCAGCGCCGAGGAACGCGACACGCGCGGATTCATTTCGATAACGACCAAGCGACCGTCTTCCGGGTTGACCGCGAACTGCACGTTCGAGCCGCCGGTTTCGACGCCGATTTCGCGCAGCACGGCCATCGCCGCGTTACGCATGATTTGGTATTCCTTGTCGGTCAGGGTTTGCGCCGGCGCGACGGTGATTGAGTCACCAGTGTGCACGCCCATCGGATCAAAATTCTCAATCGAACAAACGATGATGCAGTTGTCGGCGCGGTCACGCACCACTTCCATTTCGTATTCTTTCCAACCGATCAAGGATTCATCGATCAACAGTTCTTTGGTCGGCGACAAATCCAGACCGCGTTGGCAGATCTCTTCAAATTCTTCTCGGTTGTAGGCGATACCGCCACCGGTGCCGCCCATCGTGAACGACGGACGGATAATCGCCGGGAAACCCACCTCTTCCTGCACTTTCCAGGCTTCTTCCATCGTGTGGGCAATACCGGCGCGCGGCATGTCGATGCCAATTTTGCGCATTGCCTGCGCGAACAACTGGCGATCTTCAGCTTTGTTGATCGCCTCTTCGCGGGCGCCAATCATTTCGACGCCGAATTTTTCCAACACGCCCATTTTCGCAACGGCCAGCGCGCAATTCAGCGCGGTTTGTCCGCCCATCGTTGGCAGTAATGCATCCGGGCGTTCTTTTTCGATAATGCGGGCAACGATTTCCGGGGTAATCGGCTCGATGTAAATGGCGTCGGCCATGTTCGGGTCGGTCATGATCGTCGCGGGATTGGAGTTGACCAGAATGACCCGGTAGCCCTCTTCACGCAGCGCTTTACAGGCCTGTGCGCCGGAGTAGTCAAACTCGCAGGCTTGACCGATCACGATCGGACCGGCACCGATAATCAGGATGCTTTTGATGTCTGTGCGCTTTGGCATTGTTCAACCTTTCAACTTGGAATTCGGGTACAACCGGCTGGTGGTTACTTGTTTTTCGCCATTATCTCGATAAAGCGGTCAAACAGCGGCGCCACGTCATGCGGGCCGGGGCTCGCTTCCGGGTGCCCCTGGAAGCTGTAGGCCGGCACATCGGTGCGGGCAATGCCTTGCAGCGTGCCATCGAACAGCGATTTATGGGTGACGCGCAGCGTGTTAGGCATCGTTGATTCGTCCACCGCAAAACCGTGGTTCTGACTGGTGATCATGACGGTGCCATCGTCGATATCCTTGACCGGATGATTGGCGCCGTGATGACCGAATTTCATCTTGACGGTCTTGGCGCCACTGGCCAGCGCCAAAATCTGATGGCCAAGGCAGATACCGAAAATCGGCAAACCGGTTTTCAGCAGTTCCTTGGTGGCTGCAATCGCGTAATCGCAGGCGGCCGGGTCGCCAGGGCCATTGGACAGGAAGATGCCGTCCGGATTGTGCTTCAACACTTCGCTGGCCGGGGTTTGCGCCGGCACCACGGTCAGCTTGCAACCGCGTTCGGCCAGCATACGCAGGATGTTGTGCTTGACGCCGTAGTCGTAGGCAACAACATGGAAGCGGGCATGATTGGTGTCCTGGCTGCCCTGACCGAGCCTCCACTCGCCCTTGCGCCATTCGTAGCTTTCTTTACAGCAAACTTCCTTGGCCAAATCGAGACCGTTCAGACCGCCGAAATCGCGGGCCTTGGCCAGCGCCGTCTGCTCGTCGATGTTGTCGCCGGCAACGATGCAGCCGTTCAGCGCGCCCTTGGTGCGCAGCAGACGGGTCAGTTTGCGGGTATCAATATCGGCAATGCCGACCACGCCGCGCTTTTTCAGATAGTCGCTCAAATCTTCCTGTTTGCGGAAGTTCGACGCCAATCGCGGCAGATCGCGGATGATTAACCCTGCCGCCCAGACTTGGTTGGACTCGGCGTCCTCGTCGTTGCAACCGACATTGCCGATATGCGGGTAGGTCAGCGTAACGTGTTGTTTGGCGTAAGAAGGGTCGGTAAGAATTTCCTGGTAGCCGGTCATGGCGGTGTTGAACACCACCTCGCCGACCGAGGCGCCTTCGGCACCAATCGAAATACCACGAAAAAGGCTACCGTCTTCGAGGGCGAGCAAGGCAGGCTGGGTCACAAGTTCCTCCGGAGACAGGCGTGCGCCTACCCGTCCGGCGATTCAGGATTGAAACCAGACAGGCGTGCAAACAGGGTGGACAAAATTAGTGGGATTTTAAAGACAGTCTGGCCATCTGTCCATGAAACATCGGATCAATTATCGCGACCGCGCCAGCTTGTGCCCGACATAAATCAACGCCAGCGCCAGATAGCCGCTAATCAAGCCCCACAAATGAGCATCGATCGCGACCGGTGCTTCAATCAACACGGCCAAGTCCTGCGGAGAGCCGGTCAGCTGTTCGTACACAATGCGGCCATTCAAGTAAACGAACAACACACCACCAACCCGCCATTCGCGCTGACACAGTAAAGCCACCGAGCCGCAAATCGCGGTGCCGTAGAGCGCACCGGAAAGGCCGACATACCAGTTGATGTCAGTGAAAAGATGCATGCCGAGAATATTCAGCGGCGTACAAACCATCGCAATCAACCACCAACGTGGAGCGCGCCAGGTATCGGCAAACAGCAGGTATTGCACCAGAATGCTGAGCACATTCAGCAACCAATGCCAGCCATTGCTGTGCACGACATTGGCCGTGATCAATCGCCACCATTCGCCCTGGACGAACAACTCGCGGTCGTAGCGCAGCAGCTCGGTCAACGCCGGCTGCAGCACCAGCAATCCGGTCAGCGCGATCACCAGCCACAGCGGCAGGCTTTTGCGCAGCATCGCCGGACTGAATTGTTGCTTCAGTGTCGCTATAACAGGTTCAAACAGGGAAAGCGGATTGGACACGGTCATGGTAATCAAACGAAAGGGAGCGCGAGCGTAAACCAGCGCGTCGGCTTCGTCACCTGCTTCACTCCACTTCCGCCTGGGCAAAGCGGCCTTGCCGTAACGCGCGGCTCAGCGCTTCGGCCAGCATCACCAGCAAGATGATGGCGAGAATCAAGGTGCTGGCCTCGGCATATTGAAACAGACTGAGCGCGACAAAAAGCTGCTGGCCGATACCACCGGCACCGACCACGCCGAGCACCGTTGCCGCGCGGATATTCATTTCGCTGCGATACAGGCTGTAGGCCAGCCACTGCGTTTGCACCACCGGCAGCAAACCAAACCAGAATGCTTGTGCTGAACTGGCGCCGGATAATCTCAACGCAATGGAAGGCTCGCGATCAGCATTTTCCAGTGTTTCGGTAAATAGCCGCGCCAGTACGCCAGCGGTGTGCAGCGTCAGCGCCAGAATGCCTGCCGTGGGCCCAAGACCAACCGCGATCACCAGCAAACTGGCGAACAACAATTCCGGTACTGAGCGCAAAAGATTGAACAGTAATTTCAGCGGCCATTTCAGCCGACCATCGGCCCACCAGGCGAGCAGCACTGCCAGCAGCACACTGAGCAGACTGCTGATGATCGCCATCGCCAGTGTTTCGCCGCTGAGCTTCAACACGTTCCAGAGAAACGCCGGCTCAAGATTCGGCGACAGATACGGCTGAAAATACTCGGTAAATCCACTGAAGCTAAACAGCATCATGCGCCAGTCCAGCATCCAGATACTGAACACCAGCATCAATACAATCAACGTCAAAAAAATGAGCGCCCGCATCAGCGCACCGCCCAACGCAACAGCGCACTGATGCCATCAGCGAGCAACACCAGCAGGAAGAACGCCAGCAATAGTGTCGCCGCCTCACTGCCCTGAAAATGACGCATCGACAATTCCAGTTGCTGCCCCAAACCGCCGGCGCCGACAAAGCCCATAATCACTGAAGCACGCAGCGCGCATTCCCAGCGATAAACGGTGTAGGACAATAGCTCGCGATACACCGAAGGCAACACACCAAAGAAAAACGCCTGCAAGCGGCCGGCACCACCTAGCATCAGCGCTCGTGAGGGTTCGAGCGCGCCGCTTTCCATGATCTCGTTGTACACCTTGGCCAACATGCCGCCGTAGCTGACAGCAATGGCCAGCACCGCCGCCATCGGCCCAAGACCCGTCATACGCACAAACAATAACGCCCAGACGATTTCCGGTAGGCTGCGGATCAACAGCGCAAAAAAGCGGAATGGCCAGCGCAGCAGTTTACAAACAAAGCAGTAATTCGCCGGCCCGATTTCTGACAGTGACAAAGCGCGGGAAATGATCAGCGACAACGGTGCGCCGATAACAAACGCACCGGCAAGGCCAAGTGTGGCCACCGCGATGGTTTCGCCGCTGGCACGCAGCACAAATTGCAGAAACGCTTGATCGAGTCGCGGCGGAAAAAAACCGTCGACAAACTGGCCCATGACCTGCCAACTGTTGGCATCGAACACGCCTTGCACGCGAAAGCCACTGGCGTAATAAATCGGCAGCAATACCATCGCCGCCAATGCCAGCCAAAGCAGTTGTTGTTTATGCTGGCGATCAACGAGCTGCTGTGTCGAGCCACTCATCTCAACTGCACCGTGCAGCCGGTACGGTGGCTGGATTGGCAAACGCAACCGCAGCATGTTCACCGGCATAAAGTGCATCCAGCATTGCCGTGCTGATATGTGCCGGTGGGCAATCAAATTGAATTTTTCCGTCGCGTAAGCCGATGATGCGCGGGAAAAGCGCCAAGGCCAGATCAACGGCATGCAAGCTCGCCACCAGCGCCAACTGGTGCTGGCGCGCATGCGAGCAAATGACATCAATGGTATGGCACGCCAAGGTCGGGTCGAGTGCTGAAACCGGTTCGTCGGCCAAGATCAATTTTGGCGACTGGTAAAGCACTCGGGCAATACCAGCGCGCTGTAATTGGCCGCCGGACAATTCACCACAGCGCTGCAGCAATTTGTCGGCAATGCCCAGCGATTGCAGAACGGTCTGAATGCGTTCCGCGTCATCGTGGTGCCAAAGTGTGCGCAGACTTTTCAGCAGCGACCAATCAGCCAGTCTGCCAGCGCTGACGGCGGTGATTACCCGCTGCGTTGGTGGCAGCGGCGGCTTCTGCCAAATCAAACCGATGTCACGCCGCAAACGTTGTCGCTCACGACCCGATAAAGCCCAAGGATCTTTGCCGAATAGCAAGGCCGGAGGTTGCGAGCGCCATTCACTGGCCAGCACCCGCAGCAGCGAGGTTTTACCGGCACCGCTCGGGCCGATAATGGCCAATTGCTCACCGGCCTCCACGCGCAGTTGAATGCCATCCAGAATGGTGACGCCGTTGAGCTGCAAACGAATCGACGGCGCCTCGATGACCGAACTCAATGCCGCGTACTCACTTCAGCAAACCGGCTTTGCGTGCAGCCGATTCGATGCCTTGATAGTTTTCAGGTTTGGTAGCAATGAAGCGACTGGCACGCTGCAGTTCAAGAATTTCTGCATGCGCCGGATTTTTTGGATCCAGCGCCAGAAACGCCTGCGCGATTTTCCTTTGCAACGCGGCATCGAGCGTGCCACGAACGGTCCAGTTGTAATCGTAATAACTCGGTGTCGTCCAAATCACCTTGACCTTGCTGGTATCCACCTTTTTCTGCTCAACCAATTTATCCCAAACCGAAGCATTCAGCGCGCCGGCTTGCACTTTGCCGGAGGCAACCCAGGCCGCAGTAGCATCATGGGCGCCGGAAAAAGCGATGTTGGCAAAATCGGTGCCGGCATCAATACCGTTCTCGGCCAAAAAGTGACGCGGCATCAAATGCCCCGACGTCGAAGACGGTGAACCGAACGCAAAATTCTTGCCTTTCAGGTCACTGAGCGTATTGATACCGCTATCGACATTGGCGATAAATTTCGAAGTGAATTTGGCGTCTTCCTCACGTTGCACCAGCGGCAGCGCATTGCCGGTTTTCAAACGTGCCTGAACAAAAGTAAAACCGCCGAGCCAGGCGAGGTCGACTTTTCCTGCGGCCAGCGCTTCGACGACCGCCGCGTAATCATTGACCGGCACAAACAGCACTTCGCGACCGAGCTGTTGTTCCAGGTATCTACCAAGCGGTGCAAACTTGCGTTGCAGCTCGGTCGGCGACTCATCCGGAATAGCCGATACCCGCAGCGGTTCCACCGCTTGCGCTGCCGCTGCCGACAGCACCGCAGCCATTGCCGATACCCACCGCGCCCATTGCTTCATGACGTCTCTCCATCCAGCTCAGAATTGAAATTACGCACAGGTAAAACGTGCCAGTGCAAACCACTGTTTATCATCGGTCCAGTGTTGCTGCAGCTGCCATCCGGCGTCGGCCGCCAATTGCCGAATCATTTCCAACGAAAACTTGTAGGCATACTCGGTCAGAATCTGCTCGCCCTGGCGCAGTTGAATGCGCCGTTGTTGATACGTCACTACCGTCTCTTGCGTTATCTGCAATCGCATTTCAATCCGGGAGGCCTGGCGATTGAAAACCGCAGAATGCACAAACGCCGACGGATCCAGCTGCACACCGAGGTCTTGCAAATGTTGCAGCAGGTTCAGATGAAATTCGGCGGTCACGCCATCGGCATCGTTATAAGCAGCTTCCAGCAAGGACGGATCTTTCAGCAAATCGAAACCGAGCAACAATTCGCCATTTTCGCCGGCCAAGCGGCGCAAACGCGCCAGCCAATCCACCGCTTGCTCTGGTGTGAAGTTGCCGACTGATGAGCCAGGGTAAAACACCACGCGCGGCGCTGCAGGCAGGAATTCGTGTACCCGGCTGAACGACTGTTGAAAATCGGCCACCAACAAATAAACCGGCAAATCCGGAAACTGGCTGGCCAATTGTTCGGCGGCGACTTGCAATGGTTCCTCGGAAATATCGATCGCGACGTAAGCCCGCGGCTCGGCTTTACTCAACAAATAGGCGGCTTTGTCACAACAGCCAGCGCCGGGCTCAATCCACAACCTTCCTCGACCGAATGCTTCCGCCATCTCGCTGGCATAACGCTGCAAAATGCTTTTCTCGGTTCGGGTCAGATAGTATTCCGGCGTGCTGGTAATTTGCCGAAACAATTCGCTGCCGCGATCATCGTAAAAAAGCCAGAATGGCAGGCGGCGGTGCAGCTGCAAATCCTGCAGCACCTTATCGAGATCGATATCCTGCGGTGTGCTCAAGCGCTGCAATGTCACCGCTGCCGGTATCGGCGGATCGGCTCGATTCACGGCAACACCCTGACCATTGGCGTACCGGCTTCGATACGGCCAATCGCTGCCGCGTCGTGGAAGCCGTTACGCTGAAAAATTTCCAACACTTTGCCGAGGCTTTCCGGCTGACAGGCTACCATCAATCCACCACTGGTCTGCGGGTCAGTCAACAGATCGCGTTGCCAGTCCTTGCAGCCTTCGAACAACTGGATATGTTCACCGCAGCCCTGCCAGTTGCGTGTCGAGGCACCGGTGATAAATCCCTGTTGCGCCAGCGATTCGACATCAGAAATTTTCGGCACTTTGCTGTATTCAACGACCAGCTGAGCTTTCGACCCGCGCGCCATTTCCCAGCCGTGACCGGCGATGCCAAAACCGGTGATATCGGTGATGGCCGATACGCCCGGCAGTTGCGCCAGTTCGACACCAGGCGTGTTCAGCTTGGTCGTCGCGTCGATCATTTGCTGATAGTGGCGTTGATCCAATTCGCCTTTCTTGATGGCCGCCGACAGCACACCGACACCAATCGGTTTGCCGAGCACCAATACATCGCCGACCTTGGCCGTGTCGTTGCGTTTCAGGTGTTTGGGGTTGACGATGCCAATCGCGACCAAACCATAGATCGGTTCCGGCGCATCAATCGAATGACCACCGGCAATCGGTATGCCGGCTTGCTGGCAAATCGTTTCTCCGCCACGGAGAATTTCGCGAATCGTTGACGGTTTCAGTTTATTGATCGGCATGCCGACGATGGCCAGCGCGAACAGCGGCTTTCCGCCCATCGCGTAAATATCGGATATAGCATTAGTGGCGGCGATACGACCGAAATCGAACGGATCATCGACAAT
Source organism: Permianibacter aggregans (assembly GCF_009756665.1). Classification (GTDB taxonomy): domain Bacteria; phylum Pseudomonadota; class Gammaproteobacteria; order Enterobacterales; family Permianibacteraceae; genus Permianibacter; species Permianibacter aggregans. The sequence goes on along the minus strand of NZ_CP037953.1, from coordinate 2,931,229 downwards.
CGGCATGAAAAAATCAGTGGTGGCGACAATCGCCTGCTCGTCATTGATCTGATAAACCGCCGCATCATCGCTATTTTCCACACCGACCAACAAATTCGGGAACACCTGCTTGATGACACTGTCACCAATGATTTCCTGCAGCAGTGCCGGGGCAATTTTGCAGCCGCAACCGCCGCCATGGGCAAGCTGGGTCAAACGAATCGGTTCAGACATCAGACAACTCCTTTATTGGTGCTGATCAACGATCAGGGCGCCTGATCCACAACGCTGCACAACAAGCGCTGTAGACAGGCACGTTCATGTTCAGTTTGAAACAAGTGCTCGCGCGCAACGATTTGTTGACGCAAGCGTTCACGATAATCGCGGTGCTCAATGAAGTCAGTAATACGGCGCGCGAGTTCAGCCGGGTCATCGACTTGGAAAAAGCCGAGATAATCCTCGCCCAGCAAACCACGATGCGCCGGAATATTACTGGCCAGCACCGGCACACCCGCAACAATGGCTTCGGTCACCACTGCCGGCCCGCCTTCAATACGTGATGGATTGATCAAGGCATCAGCGTGCTGTAACTGCTGCAGGGCCTGACGATGCGGCAGCTCACCAAGATAATGATAGCGAGTTTCGCGCTGCATCCATTGTCGCGCCTGCTCATCCATACCCGCATCAATAACGCCGCCGCAGTGCATCAACTGCATCGTCATGGTCGGCAGGTATTCGTGTATCGATTGTACAGGCAAGAACGGCGCTTTTTCTGCGCGCAAATGACCGCTGAGTAAAAAAACCGGTGTCGCGTTTTGCGCGCGCTCATTGTCAAGCCGCGCGGCAGACTGGTAAATGACCGTACAACGACTGCGCAGTGTGACCGGCAGGCGCTGACGCATATCGTCTTGCAGGGCAATCAGTGCATCGACATGTTGCTCGGCAAATCGTTGCTCATCGGCGTTCGGCCATCCGGCGTAACTGTCGGTACCGGTCAACGCCAGAATCAAAGCGCCTTGCCCGTTTTCCGCGTACGCCCGGAAATCCGCCTGATTACGACGTGCATTCAAGGCAATCATCACATCAGCCGGCTGCTGTTGATAACGGTTGATCACACGCACCCGCCAACCCATGTGTCGAATGAATGCGGCCCAGCGCAACGCCGTGATGCGATTGCCGAGCCGCGAATGACGCGGTGCATGCGTCAGCAGCAGTACTTGCGGAGAAGATTTGCCAGTCCTTGTCGACATTGTCATGATGCCTGCTATCGTTAGGCGATTCGATGAAAGGTAACGTCCGAGTGTTACAGCATAGCGAATTCAGCCCGGATATGCTCAGCCAACTGTTGCAGCAGCAACGGCTCTTCACGCTCGATTATCTGCAGCGACTGGTTGATAACGACTGGATTGGTCCGCAGCATCCGGAATTGAACCCGCCATTATGGGAGTGGCTGCACCTGGTGTGGTTTCAGGAGTATTGGTGTCTGCGTTATCGCGGCGAGCAGCAGCCATTGTTTGCCTCGATGATGCCTGATGCCGATGCCCGCTTTGATTCCTCCCTTCTCGCCCATGACAATCGCTGGTGGGTAACACTACCCGATATCGAAACGAGTTTTGATTATGGTCAGCGCGTGCTGACCCAGGTGCTCGAAAAAATTGCCGGTAATCTTCATGCCCCCTACTTCGTTGAACTTTCGCTTTATCACGAAGCCATGCACGAAGAGAATTTCATGCGCCGGGCGCAACTGCTGTCACAATCGTTCCGAACGCCGCCGCAACACAGCCTGGGTCAATCGCTTTTGATTGACTTGCCAGCGCAAATCGTAACCCTGGCGCCACCCGCGGAAAAGATGTTTGCGTTCGACAATGAGAAAGGCCATGAACAACAATCGATTGCGGCCGTCAACATCATGAACCGGCTGGTGACCGAATTCGAGTTTGCGGAATTTGTCGATGCGGGTGGTTACCAGCAAGAAGCCCATTGGTCGCAACGAGGCTGGCAATGGCGAACGCAGCAACAGGCAGAGCAACCGCTGTATTGGCAGCGAGAAAATGGCCGCTGGCAGTTGCGCGAATTCACCTTCTGGCGGCCGCCGCACGTCGATCAGGCCATGCGTTACCTGAACGTTTATGAAGCCGAAGCGTACGGCAACTGGCGCGGCGGACGTTTACCGAACAGTGCCGAATGGCTGGCCGCCAGTCGCGATGCGCGCTTTGTTATCGCGCCTTGTTGGGAATGGCTGCAAAACCGCTTTGAGCCCTATCAAGGATTCTCGCCCGACCCGTACCGCGATTATTCACAAACCAGCTTTCATAGCCACCAGGAATTGCGCGGCCATTCGCCACTGCTGCATACCGGGCTTTGTCGAACCGGTTTCCGCAATTATTTCGCACCGGCACGGCGCGATACCTGCAGCGGTTTCCGTTTGGTTTTTTCCGGATAAACCGCAATCGTGTCCATTGCCCCTCTCGCCAGCAAAACCAAAACCGGCAAGCGTCTGCGCCATGCCTGGTATCGCCTGCTGCGCACCCGTGATCGCGGCTCGTTGATTAAGGGCCTGATTCAAGCGCGGCGCAAACCTGGCTCCGTAACCGAAAGCGAAAAATCGAGCAGAGAGAAACAGGAGGTCGATTTTTCCAGCACCCGATTGGCTCAGCTTTGTCCGGCATACACAAACGGTGAAAGCGCCTTTCGCTTGCTTGATGATGGCCATGAAGCGTTTATCGCCCGGTTGTCGTTGATTGATTTGGCCGAGCGCACGCTGGACTTGCAGTACTACATCATGCGCGATGACGAGACCACACGCGCCCTGTTGTACGCGCTGATCCAGGCGGCCAATCGCGGCGTTCGAGTACGGCTACTCCTCGACGACATTTACGCTGTCGGTCGCGACTTGGAATGGAGCCTGCTCGATGCGCATCCGAATATCGAGATGCGCCTATTCAATCCATTCATGGCGCGCGGCCCATTTGGGCTATCGCGTTTTTTTGAGCTGCTCGGTAATGCGGTGCGACTGAACCGGCGCATGCATAACAAATTATTCATTGCCGACAACACGGCTGTCGTGATCGGCGGCCGTAATCTTGGCAATGAGTATTTCAACGCCGAATCCGATACCTTGTTTGTCGACCTGGATGTGCTGGGCGTCGGCCCGATTGCCGAGCAAACCACCCGCAGTTTTGAGGATTTCTGGCGCAGCGAATTTGCCGTGCCGCTGACCAGCCTGCACAAGCAAGCGAGCAGCGAAGCCGAGCTGCGCCGCCGCGCCATTGGTTATCGAAAGCTGCTGCGCGACTTTCGTGGCTCAGGTTATTTTCAGGACGTGCGCGATACCCAGTTTGTCCGCGAGCTGGCTCATCAGTCGGTAGCCTTGATTCCGGGTCGCGCTTACGCCGTATGGGATACACCGGAAAAAGCGATCGGCAAACGCAAACTGATTGCCGGTGAGCATAAAGGGCCGCGCATCATCGAACTGCTAAAGCAGGCACGCGAATCGATTACCCTGATTTCACCGTATTTCATTCCCGGTGCCCTTGGTGTTGAGCGACTGGCTGATTACGTCGCGACTGGCGTGCAGGTACAGGTATTGACTAACGCTCTGGTCAGCACCGACGTACCGGTCGTGCACACCGGTTATGCACGCTATCGCGAGGAGTTATTGAAAGCCGGTGTGCAGTTGTTTGAATTGCGCCCGGATACGCTGGACCGAAAGCAATGGAAAAAACGCCGTAAACAGCTCGGGCGTTCACGGGCCAGCCTGCATACCAAACTGATTCTGATTGACGACCAGTACGCGCTGATTGGCTCGGCCAATCTCGATCCACGGTCGATTTTTCTCAATACTGAATTCACTTGCGTGATCGAAAGCTCGGTGATCGTCAAACAACTGAAGCAGTTGTATCGCGAACTGTGCGAGCCCGACCAGAGTTTTGCCGTCAGTCTGTCCGGCGACAAGCTGCAATGGCATACCCGCAACCGCAATGCTGAAGTCGTCGTGTTTGATCGGGAGCCGATGACCGGATTTTGGAAACGCCTTGGCATGAAGTTATTGAGTTGGCTGGCGCCGGAGTTTTTGTTGTAAGGATGCGAGCTATAGACAGTGACTAAGTTTTTGCGCTTTCTCATGTCATTCCCGCGAAAGCGGGAATCTAGAATACCTGAAAGTCACTGGATTCCCGCCTTCGCGGGAATGACAGCTAATCTCGTTGGATCAAATACCTAACTTAACTAGCGCACATCAATCGCCAACTGCCGCACTTCACTTGGCGTCAAGCCGGTCACTTGTTTGAACTGCCGTGAAAACGCCGCGTGATCATACCAACCGCAATCAACGGCGATTTGTCCGAGTGGCGTGCTGGTTTGCGTCAGCGCCTGCAGCGCGGCATCGATACGTGTCTTGCTGATAAACTGCGCGGCGCTGATCTGAAACACCCGCTTCATCCGGCGCTCGAATTGCGCGGTCGAAAGCTCGGCCATGCGCGCCAGCTCATCAACCCCCATCTGCTCGAAATAATTGGCTTGCATGTGATCGACCACCGCCGCAAATTTTTCATCAATATGGGCAGCACGGCTCGGTTCGATCAAATCTTTTGAGAACGAGGCAATACCGATGATTTTGCCGCGGTCATCGCGCAGCGGCACTTTGTTCGACAAACACCACCCGGCTTTGCCCTTGATGCGCAGAATCAAATCCAGGCTGTTGATCAGAGGTAGCCCGGTTTTCAGCACTTTCTCATCCTGGGCTTCGTAGCGTGCCGCCATATGGGCCGGGAACAAATCGCGGGCGGTACGCCCCAACGCTTCCGATTTATGACGCAGGCCGCAGCGTTTGACCCAGGCTTCGTTGACCGAGACATAGCGGCCTTCCCGAGTCTTAATCGCGAACACGATATCCGGCACCGGATCGAGCATGACCTCGACATAGCCGGGCGTGGCAAGGCGGGCGAAAAAGTCGCTACGTAAACGGGAGATGGTGTCGTCAGTCATGATTCTTGTTGAATTTCCATGGCGATCTCGTCCCGCAAGGAACAAGAACGACCTAAACAGCAAACGCCGAGGATAACCAAGAAACTCAGAACAAGTCTAAATTGAGAGTCATACCCGCGTAGGCGGGTATCCAGAACGCTTCAAAAACGATGGATTCCCGCCTACGCGGGAATGACACGATAAATCCTTCAGGCTCGTTCAGAAAGCCTTGCATCAAAGGCCACGAATTTGGCACTCATGTTAGATATCCGCCGCCCACGGCGCAAATGGCGATTGCTGACTTGGCGGCTGCCAACGGCTTAATGCCGATCTCCGTACAAGGTTAATTCCGGCAAACCAAGGAAAATGGCGCCGTTATTGACCATACTGGGCGTGTTCCGCCGGCCGCAAGGTCCGCACGCCTGTCAGGAGAACGTTTCATGTTCAGTGCCAGTCGCGTCAACGAGCCCGGCTTTCTCGACAAGCCGCTCAACGAATGGCGTGAGCTCATCACGCAAAACACCTATGTCAGCGAACCCGACTATCTGGTCGAGCTGCTGGCGCTACTGAATGCCGACGAAAAAAGCATCCAGCGCGTCACCGAAAAATCGGTCGCGTTCGTCGAACACGTGCGCGCCGAAAACCGCGACAAGCAAGGCGTCGAAGCCTTCTTGCAGCAATACAGCCTGAGCACTCAGGAAGGCGTCATTCTGATGTGCCTGGCCGAGGCGCTGCTGCGCATTCCCGATGCCGACGTCGCCAACCGTTTGATCGCCGACAAACTAAAACTGGCTGACTGGGACAAGCACGTTGGCCAGAGCGAATCGCTGCTGGTCAACATGTCCACCTGGGGCCTGATGCTGACCGGCAAATGGATGAACCTGCACGAAGATGGCGACACCCGCCCGTCTGCATTGCTGAACCGCTTGGTGCAAAGCGCTGGCGAACCGGTGATTCGTCAGGCGATGAATCAGGCGATGAAATTGATGGGCCGCCAATTCGTGCTTGGCCGCACCATCGAAGAAGCGCTGGAGCGTGCTCGCAAAAGCCACTCACGCGGTTACACCCATTCGTTCGACATGCTCGGCGAAGCCGCCTTCACCGCTGAAGACGCCGTGCGCTACAAAGAAGCCTACCGGATGGCAATTCGCGCCATCGGCGCCCAGAAAAAACCCGAGCGCGTTCCGCCCGGTACCATCTCCATTAAGTTGTCGGCTTTGCATCCGCGTTACGAAGAATCGAAATGCGAGCGCGTATTGAATGAGCTGACCGCAACGTTGATTGAACTCGCCGTCGAAGCCCGTCAGCTCGATGTCTACATCACCATCGACGCCGAAGAAGCCGATCGCCTGGAACTTTCGCTACGCGTCATTGAAAACGTGCTGCGTCACGACTCCTTGAAAGGCTGGAACGGTTTTGGTCTGGTCGTGCAGGCCTATTCCAAACGCGCACTGCCGGTGCTCTGCTATCTGCAAAAACTCGCAAAGGACATTGGCAAAAATATTCCACTGCGCTTGGTCAAAGGCGCCTACTGGGATTCAGAAATCAAATGGTCACAAATGGCTGGCCTGCCCGGTTACCCGGTCTACACCCGCAAAGCCGCGACTGACGTGTCCTATTTGGCCTGTGCGAAATTCCTGCTCGGTAAAATGGATTGTTTCTACCCGCAGTTCGCCACCCACAACGCGCAAACGGTGCAGACCATTCTGGACATGGCCGGCGAAAAACGCGGCTTCGAATTCCAACGCCTGCACGGCATGGGCGAAGCGCTGTACGACACGCTGATCGCCGAACACCCGGAACTTTACTGCCGCGTCTACGCACCAGTCGGCGCCCATAAAGATCTGTTGCCTTATTTGGTCCGTCGCCTGCTCGAAAACGGCGCCAACACTTCGTTCGTGCATCAGCTCGTTGATGAAGACACACCGAGCAGCATGCTGGTGCAACACCCGGTACTCAAACTGCAAAGTTTCAAAACTTTGCACAACGCCCGCATTCCTTTGCCACCCCACATTTTTGGAGCAGCTCGCATGAACTCCGCCGGCACCAATTTGAATATCCAAGCGCAACGCGACCCTTTCATTGCTGAAGTAAACAGCTTCAATCAAAAACAATGGCACGCCACTGGCTTGATCAATGGCAAACCCGTATCCGGTGATGCCAAACCAGTATTCAACCCGGCCAACACCGAAGAAAAAGTCGGCTCGGTCGTGCGCGTCACCAAAGCGCAAGCCGAAGAAGCGCTCAGCATTGCCTATCGTGCGCAAGAAGGCTGGAACGCGACGCCAGCCGAACGCCGCGCCGCGATTCTCGACAAAATTGCCGACTTGTTCGAACAACACAAATACGAATTGATCGCCATTTGCGGTCGCGAAGCCGGCAAGACCTTGCAAGACGGTATCGATGAAGTGCGTGAAGCGGTCGATTTCTGCCGTTATTACGCTGAGCGCGCCCGTTTGGAATTTGCCAAGCCACTGGCCTTGCCAGGGCCAACCGGTGAGCGCAATGAGTTGTTCCTCGATGGCCGCGGCGTATTCGCCTGTATCGCGCCGTGGAATTTCCCGTTGGCGATTTTCACTGGTCAAGTCGTTGCCGCATTGGTCGCCGGTAACTCGGTATTGGCGAAACCCGCGAACCAAACTTGTTTGATTGCCCATCGTGCGGTTGAGTTGATGTTGCAAGCTGGCGTACCAGGTGAAGTGCTGCACTTCTTACCGGGTAGTGGCGCTGAATTGTCACCGGTACTGACCGAAGATCCGCGCATCGCTGGCGTCGCGTTCACCGGCTCCACCGAAACCGCCTGGACGATTAACCGCTCACTGGCCTCACGTCGCGCCCAAATCGCCGCGCTGATCGCCGAAACCGGTGGCCAGAACGCAATGATTGTGGATTCCTCGGCGTTGCCAGAACAAGTCGTTGCCGATGTCATTCGCTCGGCGTTCGTTTCCGCCGGTCAGCGTTGCTCGGCGCTGCGCGTATTGTATCTGCAGGAAGAAATTGCCGAACGCGTGATCGAAGTATTGCGTGGTGCCATGGCTGAACTGGTGCTTGGCAATCCGCTCGACCACAAAACCGATATCGGCCCGGTTATCGACGCTGCGGCGAAAAAAGATCTGGAAACCCATATCCAGAACATGCGCGCAACGAAAAAACTGCTGGCCGAAGGCAAACTGCCAGCCGACGCCAACAAGGGTCACTTCCTGGCGCCCATCGCTTTTGAAATCGATAACATCAACGATCTGAAACAGGAAAACTTCGGCCCGGTCGCCCACATCATTCGCTACAAGTCTGATGATTTGGATAAAGTGATCGACAGCATCAACGCTTACGGTTACGGCCTGACCATCGGCATTCACACCCGCAACGAAGCTACGGCTGATTACATTGCCAAACGCGCCCGCGTCGGCAACGTCTACATCAACCGCAATCAGGTGGGTGCCGTCGTCGGCGTGCAACCATTCGGCGGCCAAGGCCTGTCCGGCACCGGCCCGAAAGCCGGCGGCCCGCACTACCTGCACCGCTTTGCCACCGAACGCACCGTCAGTAATAACATCGCGGCAGTGGGCGGTAACGCGACGCTGCTGAGCTTGGGCGACGCGGAGTAAGTTTTACGCACTACAAAAAATCCCGCTTGGGAAATTTCCTAAGCGGGATTTCTTACAGTAAATATCCCCCGGCAAAGCCGGGGGCTTTAAATTTGTGAGCCGCTCGAAGCGGCTTGTTCGGGGTCGCTAACGCGGCCCCGCGTATTTTCTGCCACCTTGACGGTGGCCTCTCAACTCCACAGCTTCATTTGTTCGAGGCGCTCATCCTCTTTTTCCTGGTTCCGGATGTACTCTCGAATTGTCTCTTCGTCTCGCCCCACTGTCGAAACGAAGTACCCCCTCGCCCAAAAGTGTTGACCGATAAAATTTTGCTTTCGTTCTCCATATACTCGCGCTAGATGTATGGCGCTCTTTCCCTTGATAAAACCCACTACCTGCGACACCGCATGTTTCGGTGGTATCGAAATCAGCATATGCACATGATCTGGCATCACATGCCCCTCTTCGATCCGGCATTCCTTCCGCGCGGCCAGTTTATGGAATATCTCTCCGAGATGCGGTCGCAGTTGCTTATACAGCGTCCTTCGACGGCACTTCGGAATAAATACTACATGGTATTTGCACTCCCACTTTGAGTGGCTTAGGCTTTCAAACTCGTCCATTTCGGTTTCTCCGATTCGTGTTGCTTGGCGGCTCACGTTTCGGAGTTTCCGTTATGGACTCCAGTAATTGTCAAACTGCTGCTGCCACCCCGGCAGAGCCGGGGGAACTCCCGTTACGGCTTAGTATTCAACGAGCTGTTTGCCGCACTAAGTTGATGAGTTGCGAAAGCTTCCTTCCCTAGCTTTTTTGATTAAAGTGATGTCAGGCTATTTGATGACTTTTATATATGGGGGTAATCTTTTTCCCGCAAGTTTTTTTGCGGGCTCCCCCAAAAACTCACTCCTAGCATCGTCAAGCAGTAGCTCGACTTTTTCCAGATAGTATTTGCTTAGTTCTTCAACTGACTTGGATTTTAGTTCATCGTCCTCTGGGACTGGCAAATCTATAAATTGCTGCTTTACCTCAGCCACTGATGCCGGAAGTTCAACATAGTACTTTTCTGTCGCTCCATCGGGCATTTCAATCTCCCACCCGCTGCCACCGAACTGGTCGCCTATGAAAAATGAGTTTGCGCCGGGCGGAGGCGTGCCGAGTTTTCTCATAACTTCAGATGAAAAGTGATGGATGTGAGCGGCGGTGGAGATGCCAAGCTTTCCCTCCTTTAGAATCTCATTCCTCACGCTCACGAAATACTTCATGATCGGATCGCTTTTCATTTCGCCTTGCTTTTTCTCATACCATGTATCAAACCTCTTATCACCTACGGGAGTTCTTAAGTTCTGAATTACGAAGCTAACTGAACGACCAAAAACTATGAGGTTACGCAAGCCGGTAAATCTTCTCCCCTTGTTGTTCCCAACAAGATCTTCATAGCCATGCCAAGCGGTTTGCAGAATCTCTTCAGCTCTTCTAATGACTTCTTGAATGGACTCTGACATTCACCTACCTCATTCACTGAATTAACTGACCGCCACCACTGCTGGTCGAGAGCCAAGCCATTGCATCACCTATCACATAACCATATTCAACGTGGTAAATGGAGGGGAAAACATGTGCAGCGCGCATGAACCATGGGGCTTTGATTTTCATACATGCCCACTAGCCAGCTTGTCAAAAGCCCAAACTGTTTCACAAGAGCCCGTTAATCTGCTTCTTTTTACCGTGCGCATTTGCTTGTTTCACCTATGCTGATCAAGCAGTATCGGATTCCCATCCGGATCTTCCAGCATGATACTGCCTGGCCCCGACTCCTGATTGATATCGTCACTCAGCAACTTGACGCCTCGACGAACCAGCTCATCACGTAACGCTCTAATGTCGGTGAACTCACTCAGGTTCTGCGCCGATTGATCCCAGCCCGGATTGAACGTGAGCATATTCTTTTCAAACATGCCCTGAAACAAACCAATGATGTGATCGCCATTTTTCAGAATGGTCCACCCTTGCCCGCAATCACCGCCGATGGTTTCAAAGCCGAGCTTTTCGTAAAAGGCTTTTGAAGCGTTAATGTCCTTTACGGCAAGGCTAATGGAAAATGCACCTAGATTCATTCCTATCTCCTTAAGTAACCATTCCTCAATGTGAAGGATAAGGCTGGCAGTTGTCGTACTCCCAGTCAAAATACCGAGACAACACCCTCGACACCTCCTCCCAGTTCGAACCTTGATTGCTTTTCAAGATATCTTCTACGGCATCTAAAACTGCAGAAAAGCTGTATCGCTCTAATGGAATAGTAAATCTTTGATCGGCTACATAGTTATTCCAAGTCACAAACCTGACCTGATAGTTATGTCCCGCTCGTGCTGTTGGGCCAATTGTAAAATTGATCCATACATCGACATCAAATGGGTCAGTCGGTGTCCATTCATCAATCGGATCGTGGTCTGAACAGTCGTAGCTGACGATTACTGCTTTCATGAGTGGAAAAGTCATAAGAAATGTACTGAATACAGCCGTCAGTATAGTGAAGTACTGACGGCCTCCATAGCTCAGCCGCCGATATCAATCACCACTTTCCCTACCGCTCTACCCTGCTCGAGATAGCTGTGCGCCTCACTCAACTCCGCGAGCTGGAATCGTTTTTGGTCCAGCAACGGTTGCAATTTGCCTTGCGCGACCAATCCATTCAGCTCTCGCAAGATCTCGCTATGCCGTTCACGGCCAAGGTTGTGCAGCATTGGGATCAGCATAAATACGATATGAATGCTCAGGCCTTTGCTGAATGCCGGGCCGAGGTCGTAGCTTTGCCTGGCAACCAGGGTAATCACCTGCCCTTGCGGGCGGGCCGCTTCGATGGCGATGTTAAGGTTGTCGCTGCCGATGGCGTCGAACACCACATCAAAGCCAACACCATCGGTTAGGCGTTGCACGTAGTCGCTAACCGATTCTTCACGGTAGTTAACGATATGGTCAGCGCCGAGCTTGCGCGCCAATGCGGCTTTTTCCGGCGTAGAGACCACAGCAGTAACGATGGCGCCAGCCGCTTTCGCGAGTTGCAGTGCGACATGGCCCACGCCACCGACGGCGCCAAACACCAGCACCTTATCGCCACGTTTTACTCGCACCCGATCAAACAGCCCTTCGTAAGCGGTGATACCAACGAGCGGCAACGCGGCGGCCTGACGGAAATCCAGTGCCGAAGGTTTTGGCGCCATTAAACGCACATCAGCAACCATGTATTCGGCGTAGCTGCCATCGATACCGGCAAAGCCGCCGGCGCAACCATAAACCTCATCACCGATGGCGTAGTCGCTGACCCCTTCGCCAAGCGCGGCCACCGTGCCGGCAAAATCGGCACCGAGTATTGCGGGCAACGTTGGTGGCCCGTTGCGACGGGTTTTGATATCGGCTGGGTTGACGCTGGCCGCGTGCACGCGCACCAGCACCTGGCCTTTGCCCGGCTTCGGCATTGGCCGCTGTTGCAACTCGAACTGCTCCGGGCCGCCGGCCTGCATCAATACTTGCGCTTTCATGTGGAACTCCTGATGGATGGTATTGGCGGCCAGTGTATTTATTAAACGTTTGAACGATAATCAGGCAAATCACATAAGCTTTATTCGGTATTTTTTGAAAATGAACGACACCGACCTGACGCTATTTCTGCGCATTGCCCACCTGGGCAACCTGAGCGCTGCTGCCCGCGAACTGCACCTGTCGCCGGCCGTGGTCAGTCACCGGCTGGCGCAATTGGAGCAGGAACTGGGCGTGCGCCTGTTTCACCGCACTACCCGTCAGCTCAGCCTCAGCGAAGATGGCCGGGCGTTTCAGCAGCATGCCGAAGCGCTCATTGAACAATTCAACGAGGCTCGGGCAGCGCTCTCCGGAGGCCAACAACAACCGAGCGGCACCTTGCGGCTGACCTGCTCCGCCTCGTTCGGTCGCCAGCATCTGGTGCCGGAGCTGACGCGCTTTTTGGCCGAGCACCCGCAACTGCAAATCGACCTGCAATTGTCCGATCACATCGTCGACTTGGTGCGCGAAGGTTTTGATTTGGGCATTCGTATCGCGCCGACCATTGAGCCCGGTTTGGTGGCCCGGCAACTGGCTGCCAGCGAACGGGTGCTTTGTGCCTCGCCGGACTATCTCGCGAAACATGGCCGGCCCGAACAACCTGAAGACTTAAGCAATCATGCTTGCCTCGTGTTGCACGAACAACATAGTTGGAGCTTTCGCACGCCGAACGGGCAACAAAAGAAAGTGCGCGTGCACGGGCCGCTGACCAGCAACCACGGCGAAAGCCTGCGTGACGCCAGCATTGAAGGCCTCGGCATTTCCATACAGTCGCGCTGGAGTGTGCACACGGCGCTGGCCGATGGCCGCCTGCAGACGGTGCTCAATGACTATCCGTTCGACACCGATTCGTTTATTTGGGCGGTGTATCCATCAGGACGTTTGCTGCCGGCCAAAGTCCGGCGCTTTATCGACTTTCTACTCAAGCGCTGGGCGACGCCGCCTTGGCACGCGAGCTGAAACCGTTTGGCGTTTTGCCTCGTCTCAGCATGAAACCGCCGGCCAGTCTTTCCCGAGACGTTCACTGATGAAAAACCGCCATTTCCAAGCGCTGTTGTTGGCGCTCACATTCACCTGTCCGACGCTTTTTGCTGATGGCAGCACCAGCTCGAATCGCGAAGCCGATTTGGCCATTGCTCGCGATGAATTCGTGCTGAAAAGTCTGTCGTTTTCTGATGACAACCGGCAAAAGGCACTGAAGTTTCTCGACGACTTGCAGCCGCAACTGAATCGCTTGAGCAACGAAGCCTATTTGTTGGCGATGCTGAAAACCGCCGCGTTTGCCGGCAATGGTCACGATATGCTGATCACCGGCAAGGGTTGGCACCCAAGCCAGCAATTGCCGCTGCGTTTGCTGTGGCTGCGGGACGGCGTGTTGGTCACCCGCGCAGCGCCCGCCCATGCCGACTTGCTTGGCGCAGTCGTGGAGAGCATTGATGGCCACGAGCCAGAAACCATTGCCCGCGATTTACAAAATTACCGAGGCGGGCCGCTGGCGATGGTGCGCTGGGATATCACCTGGCTGATCGAACAAGCCGGCATGCTGCATGCGATGGGTTTGGCGAAAGCGCCGGACCGTTTACAGTTTCGACTACGTAAAGCCGATGGCAGTCTGATTGAGCGAAGCGTTTTATTCGTGCCGAAATCCGCGATTCCCGATGGCATGCGCCCACACCGTCAGTATTCGATGCAGCCAAATGCCTCCGAACAGCAAAAAGGCTGGCAGACGATGCGCGTACCGACCGCAGAGCCCTGGTATTTGCAGCAAGCAGAGCTGCCGTATCGTCTGAGCACCGACGACCAACTCAATGCACTGCTGCTGCAACTGCGCCTGCATTTCGATACCGATGGTCATTCGCTATCGGAGTTTATTGAGCAAGCGATTGCCGCCATCGAGAAAAACTCAGCGCGCCATTTGATCGTCGATTTGCGTTTTGATCTTGGCGGAAATGTTGACCTGACCCAGCCGCTACGCCCGGTAATCGCCAAGCATCCGTTCGAGCGCATCGTCGTGCTGACCGGCCCGCATACGCTTTCGGCCGGCATCATCATGGCCGCTGAACTGAAACAGCTTGGTCGCGAGCGCGTGACGATTATCGGCGACGAGGTCGGCGATACCCTGCGCTTCTGGTCCGAGGGTCAGCAAGTCTGCCTGCCGCATAGCCAGTACTGCTTCATTCGCTCTACCGGCGTCTGGGATTTACAGCACGGCTGCGCCGGCGAGCCGGCCTGCTACGGCGACCGTTTCGACGTGCGTGTCGAGTCGCTGAAGCCAGACATTTATGCACCACTGACCGTGGCGGCACTGCGCAGCGGCCGCGACCCGGCAATGGAGGCGGCTGCTGAACTATTGAACAGCCGTTAACTCCCCCTCCTGCTAAGGAGGGGTTTGGAGGAGGTCAATCCGCAAACATCACTCTTCCCCCAGCAACCACCCCCTACCCCCCTCCTTGAAAAGGAGGGGGAACAAAATCTTTCGGTCGAGACCGGCTTGCTACCAGCGAATCAGATGGGTGGGTCGTTCCCCCTCTTCATTGAGGAGGGGGTTAGGGGGTGGTCCTGCTCGAACCCGCCTCATCCCTTTAAAGGCGCAAACCGTCACACAATCCGCTTTGCCCCCTGTGCTAACGTCGGGCCTGATCTGTTTAACCAGACATCTGATTGAACCAGGCGCCCGACGACAGGCTTCGGGCCATCGATAGCTTAAGGGCGGTATCGCTATGCCTTACATCCAACATCAATTCAACGGCGCCACCGTCAGCCATTACGAGCTGGGTGAGCAATTAACAATTGGCCGTGCCGCCGATAACCATATTCTGATCGACGATGCCACGGTCAGTGGCCATCACGCCGTCATTGAGAAAACCGAGGCCGGCATTCAGATACGCGATCTCGGCAGCACCAATGGCATTCGTGTCAACGGCGAAAAAGCTTCCAGTGCGCTCATCAATGAAAACGATGTGATCATCATCGGCACCCACACGCTCTGCCTGATTGAACACATTTCCGACGAGCTGCAAAAAACCTTGAAGATCAAAAAGAGCTGGATACCCGGCCTGTATTACACTGCCCGCTAAATCCCGTCGTTGTTGAATCATATGCGTGCATTGTGGCAACGCCTGCTGCCGCTGCTGGACCTGCGAATGCTGGTCTGGGTCGGTGGTATGTGGCTGATTTTATTTACTCCTTCCTCCGGCAGCCTGCGCCAGTTTGATCGCGCACTGTTTTCCGTTGGCGCGCAACTGATGCCGGCGCCCATCACGCCCGACGCCATCGAAGTGTTAGCGCTGACGCAACCGGAATTGCAGCAACTGATGCAAGACCCCGTTGCCCACGCCGACACCACCGCCCTGCTCTACAGCTTGTTGAACAGCAAGGCGCAAATCGCCTTTATCACGCCGCTGCTGCCACGCACGGAAGCATTCAGCGCCGAACAATTGCTGCGCGATGCTGGTGAACAGTCGCTGGTGTATCAAGCCTTTCAATCACGCGAAGCGTTGCGCCAAAAATTTGCGCAGTGGTTACATTCGCCTTCTGTGCGCGTGGCCAGCAACACGCTAACGCCGCGCCTTGGCAGCGAACAGCGCGTGTTAGTGGAGCCCAATGGCGAACGCGATTTCAACGCGCTGCTCGGTCGCAAAATCGGCAAGTATTCGGCGCCAACGCAATACGTGCAAAGCATTCCCTCGAATAACCGCTTGGCGATTTGGCCGGCAAGCCTGCCCGGCGCCAGCCACGACAGCATCAAGCAACCGCTGCTCTGGCATCACGATGAACAGTGGTATCCGAGCCTCGATCTCGCCATGCTGCAACCGAGCGACAACGGCAGCCATTTGAACTGGCAAGCACCAAACTTTCTGCAACGGTTACCTGATGGCCAGGTGTATCCCATCAATGCCGATGGCAGCATTTATCCGTTGCTGCAGCCCGATGCCGCCTACACACCGAACATCGTGCAACACGATATGCGCAGTTTTGTTCGTAGCGGTGGTGTAACACCTTATTTGTTTATCGGCCTCGCCGATGATCCGGCTTTGTTGCAACTGGCCGGCAACGTTCAGAGTTTGCAAAGCGGCTATTACTACCATTCGCCGTGGTGGTTCCCGGCGCTGGAAAAAGCCGTGCTGCTGCTGGTGTTGCTGTACACGCTTCTTTTGGTGCCGCGTGTGCATCCTGGCGTTTCCTTGTTGATTGGCGCGATGTTGCTCGGTTTGATTGTGGTCGGCCAATTCGGCACGCAACTGACCCAAGCGCAATGGCTGCCGCTCGGTTTGACCATGCAGTTTCTGCTGTTCAGTTCGGCGATCATGTTGCTTTGGCGTCAGCAACAAAAACCGATTACCCTTTTGCGCGAACAGCATCTGCAGATGGCGCTGCAATGGAGCAATCATCTGGTGCAACAAGGCCAGCTCGATCAAGCGCTGCAAGCACTCAATGCCTGCCCGCCGAGTAAACCGGTGCTTGAACTGATGTATGAAATTGGCGGTCAGCACGAACGCAAACGTCGCCCAGCCGCCGCCGTTGAAGTCTACAAAGCGCTGCTGCAACGCAAGCCGCGTTATAAAGATGTCGCCAAACGCATCGCCCAGCTCGAACAGAAGCAAACGACACAAATCGTCGAGCCCACCTCGCTGGCGCTGACCAAAACCATGGTGCTCGACGATCAGCACGGGCGCCCGCAGTTCGGCCGCTACCAAATCGAAAGCGAACTCGGCCGTGGCGCCATGGGCGTGGTGTATTTGGGTTTCGACCCGCACATCGCCCGCAAAGTCGCGATCAAAACGCTCGATTACGCGCAGTACGATGCCAGCGAACGCGAAGCGGTGAAAGCGCGCTTCTTCCGTGAAGCCGAAGCCGCCGGCAAACTGCGCCACCCAAACATCGTCAGTGTTTACGATGTCGGTGAAGATCACGACCTGGCATTTATCGCGATGGACTACATCACCGGCCAACCGCTCAGCGATTTTGTCGGCAAATCGAACCTGCTGCCGGTCAGTGAAGTGTTCGCGATTGTGGCTGACGTCGCCGATGCACTGCATTACGCCCACGAACAGCAAGTCGTGCATCGCGATATCAAACCCGGCAACATCATGTATGACCGCGCACAGAAAAAAGTGACGGTTACCGACTTTGGTATCGCCCGCATCGTCAGCGAGCAGCGCACGCAAACCGGTGAAATCGTCGGTAGTCCGCTGTACATGTCGCCAGAACAAATCGTCGGCAAGAAAGTCAGCAAACCCACCGACATTTTCAGCCTCGGCGTCACGCTTTATCAGTTACTGAGCGGCGAGCTGCCGTTCCAAGGCGAGAACATCGCCGTGCTGAGCCACCAAATCATGAACGGCAAACACAAGCCCATTCGTGATGCACGTTCCGGTTTGCCGAGCGCCGCCAGTCGTATCATCAACAAAGCGCTGCAGAAAGACCCGTACGAGCGTTACCAGAATGCCGCCGAAATGGCCAAGGCGTTGCGTAATGCGATTTAATTAACCCTCGCCCCTTGTGGGAGAGGGTGGTGCGAAGCACCGGGAGAGGGGAATAAAAAATCACGTGTCATACCCGCGTAGGCGGGTATGACAAGGTAAAACGAGATGACTTGGTTCAACTTGCTTTTCAGATCCACCACTTAATGAGGTAACACCATGGCAACCCTGGTCCAACTGGTCGATGACGTCGTCGCCAACAAATTCGAAATCCGGGAAGGCTCGCTGACCATCGGCCGCCATCCGAATTGCAACATCCAAATCCAGGATTCCGCGGTCAGCGGCAACCACGCCAAACTCGAAGCCAAACGCAACGAGCACTTCCCGCAATTCCTCGAATACTTCCTGTCCGATCTCGACAGCACCAACGGCACTTACATCAACGAGAAGAAATTAACCAAGCGTGAGCGCCTGCGCCATAACGACGTCGTCCGCATCGCCTGGAACACGTTCAAGTTCATCGACGACAAAGAAGCCGAACTGGAAAGAACCACGCACATCATTCCATCGAACTAAGCAGAACTTTCGCCTCCCTCCCCCCTCGTGGGGGAGGCCTGGGGAGAGGGGGTATTACACGCAAACTTTAGCGCGCCCCGTCATTACTTAGCTGTTGCGGCTTTATTCTGCGAGCGACTTCCGAGCACTCAGCCACAACCATCCCATCACTGAAAGTAAGCACTTACGCGAACAAGGACTTCATCGCCGCTTCCCATAGAACCTCCACTGTCTACAGCCTGATGCCTCAAGGATTACTGGTTGACGCTTCCCTCCGCTGCCGATAGTTTGTCTCCGTACATCTTTCATCGGCCGCAATCCCGCAACGAAAAAAATCAGTCTGCGTTTAAACCTATTCACGTCCATCCGCGTCGATCAACGCTTGAGCGCTAAAATCATGCCGCCCGGTGCCATAAGGAGAACGCACAATGAGAAAAATCCTTTATTGCTTGAGCATTCTGGCTGCGCTGCCCGCTCTGGCCTACTCATCCAACTCCAACATCGAAGCACCCAACAATACGGCGCATCAAGCCGCATCACGTATAGAAAACAACCTGCTGCCGGTTCAGTACTTGCGTGGCCATGTCATCAGCAAATCCATTCCGCAGGTGATGCTGGAAGAAAATATTCCCGGCGTCAGCATCGCATTTGTCGATAACGGCAAAATCGCCTGGACCAAGACCTATGGCTATGCGCAACTGGTTACTGCTGAAAACGTAACGCCTGACACCGTGTTCGCCGGCGCTTCGTTGAGCAAGCCGATAGCGGCAATGGCGGCATTGAAATTGGTGGATCAGAATGTATTGAGCCTGGATCAAGACGTTAATCGCTACTTGAAAGACTGGCAGCTGCCTGCAAATGAATTCACCCAACAACAAAAGGTGACCTTGCGACATTTGATTGGCCATACCTCCGGTGTCGGCAATCATTTATGGTCATCTTATGATGTTGGTGCAGAGGTTCCGACATTGGAACAGATGCTCGCCGGCAAACCGCCTTCGGTTGATCCGGCCGTGTCGATGATTGCCGCGCCGGGCGAGCGACAGAAATACTCCAATCCCGGTTATACGATTATCCAAAAGTTGATCACCGATACGACCGATCAGCGTTTTGATGCCGCGATAAACAAGCTGGTTTTCACTCCTGCCGGCATGAACAACAGCTCATTTACCCAACCCATTCCTGAATCACTGAAAAAGCGCATGGCAACCGGTTACAGCAAGGAGCTGCAAGCCTACCCCTACAAACTGTTTCCGTTTGGTGCTGCAGGCGGCATCTGGACCACACCCAGCGACCTGGCCCGTTTTGCGGCGGCAGTGATCAACGATTACCAGTACGGCAGCAAAACACTGATTTCAAAGCCCCTCGCTGACCAGGTATTCGCCAGAAACCAAAGCCGTCTCAGCTTCACGAAAAAGCTCGGTGAGAAAAACGATGAACTGATTTTCGATCACTGGGGCAGCAACGCTGGCTTTACCAGCTACCTGGTGGGCTCACTCGGCGATCAACAAGCGCTGGTAATCATGACCAACAGCGACAACGGTTTTGGTCTGATGGCATCCATCGCCAGAGCCGTTGCCGATGAATACGACTGGCCAGTGCTGAAACCGCAGGTTTTCAGTGCAATTGAAGTGCCAGCGGAAAAGCTGCGTCGCTATGTCGGGGAGTTTGATAACGGTAACGGCGGTGACCTGACGACATTCGCGGTAGAGGGAGATCGGCTGCTGCTCACTTCAAGCACTCAGACTACCACGCCTGAACTGGTTGCCATTGGCGAACACAAGTTCATTCATCCTGCCGAATACACTACCTACGAATTTCTCGCCGCCAAAGATGGCAGCATCAAATGGCTGCGGGTGACACGCGACAGCGGCTATAACTTTGATCTATCCAAACGGCAATAACATGCAAAACGCCATCGGCAAATTGGTGCTATGGGTTTGTCTGATTTGCCTTACTTCCGCTTGCCAAACAACAAGCCATACCAATGACTCTTTCAGCGAACTGGAAGCGCACATTACAAAAGAAATGAAGGCCCGCAACGTTCCGGGTGTTTCATTGGCAATTATCCGTGACGGCAAAATCGTTTATCGGAAGGCGTTTGGCGTGCAAAACGTGGAAACCGGAAAAAAGCTGACTACCAAAACCGTATTCGAAGCCGCCTCCCTTTCCAAACCGGTTTTCGCTTACTTTGTCATGCAGCAAGTGCAGCAGAGCGTGTTGGATCTCGACCGCCCTGTGTACGAATACTTGCCGAACGAGCATCTTGTCGATGACCCACGCCATAAACTGATCACCGCACGGATGCTGTTGACTCACACATCGGGTCTACCGAACTGGCGCAGCGATACCGGCGGCAAGCTGAAGTTATTGTTCACACCAGGCACCGAGTTCCAGTACTCCGGTGAAGGCTACGAATACCTGCGGCAAATCATTCAACACCTGCTCGCTGTCGATGATGATGGCCTGCAAGCACGGATGCAAAAAGAAGTGGTAGCAAACATCGGTGCGGAGTTTATGCAATACACTTGGGATAACACCCTTCCCGCAAACAAAACCTTCGGCCACAGAAATGGCAAGGCTACCGATAACACCGAACACGACAAAAACTTTGGCGCGGCCTACAGCCTGCACACGACACCAACCGACTACGCCAAGTTTTTGCTCGCGCTGATGCGGCCATCGCCGGAGAACAAAGCCCTGGTTGAAACATTTCTGGCTTTGCAAACGAAAATGCCGCATGAGGCAGGCGAGATGCATCGGAGCCTCGGCTTTCCGGTAAAACGCAGCGAGAAAGGCATTCGCTATTATCATGCCGGCAACAGTGGCGACTTCCGCAGCTATTGTCACTTTTACCCAATAACCGGCGACGGCATTGTCATCTTTGGCAACTCCGACAACCTGTTCTCCTCCAACCTCGCTGAGTACATCGTTGGATACCTCGGCGACCAATGGTTCTACATGTAAATACCGCGAGGTACTTGTAGCTCCCTCCCCCCTGGTGGGGGAGGGCTGGGGAGAGGGGGAAGAATTACGCACAAAACCCACTATCACAATCGAAATCGTTCAAACCAACGCACCCACTCGTTCAGTCGACACAACCACCTTCCGCTTCTGCGACCAAACCATTCCAATCGCCAACACCGAATACACCACCGCCATCCCGACACCAAACTCGCCCGCCCAGAACGCGCTATCGGCATCCTGCACCGTCATCGGTCCATACCAGGCTTGCAGAAAACAATTATGCGACGCATGAAAAATCGCTGCCGGCCACACGCTCGCCGAACGCTCCCGCAAGCAGGTCATGATCACACTCATCGCCAGAATCATCACCGTGAACAGCGACAACTCCAACCAACGATTGCCCTGCCCGTGATACTCACCGAGCAGCAAACCCGGATAGTGATACGCCGCCCAGATCACGCCGACAATCAACGAGGTTTTCAGCGCGCTGTGTTCACTACGCAGCAACGGCGTCAAAAACCCGCGCCAACCAATCTCCTCACCCAACGCCGGCAACAAGCCAAACAAAAACGCCACGGTGCCGGTAATCACAAAGATCAGAATCGGTGACAACTGCGCGCCCAACGCCCGGCTCACTTCCTGCTGCAACGCACCGAAGTTCAGCGTAATCAACCCGGCAGCAGCGAGCCCCACATACAGCACCGTCGCCGCCAGCAACGGCAAGCCGTAACCGGCCAACAGCACCTTTACCGAACCCGGCCGCCAACCAATTTTCCGTAACGGAATACCGCGCAGCAACATCGTCAGCAACGCCGCCACACCCGGCGACCACATCAATAACTGCACCGCCCAATCCGGCGAAAGCCATTGCTGCAACTGCACAATATTGGCCAAAGACCAAAGCGGCAGGAAAATGGTGAGGAAACAAAGGAAGGTATTGCGGCTTCCGTTGGGATTAGATGCTGCCATGCGATACTCCAGACAAGCAGATGAGTTGCCGGGATCAGACGGGATAGGCGAGTAAACGGTTTCAGATTAATTAACAGCCGGATGGGATACGGAACCTCGCAGATAACTGAAGCATTAGATCGCAGCCCCGGATCGAACGCTTGCCAATAGGATGGAATTCATGCTTCCCGTTACGCTACGCTAATCATACCTACGCAAGATAGAGATAGAGAATGCGGTTCAAATCGAAAGACGCTAACACGGCGTCCAGCCCGACCACTGGCCGTTGCTTGCTTTTGTACGGCACCGCGTGCACATTCACCAAAAATTCAATCACCGGCGAGCGACCAGCCTAGCTAGGCGTTAAATGTCTGTCAGGAAACTATGTGATGCTAAATTTCGGAAAATACAAAAAAGAAATTATATCGGCCTTTTTGGGAGCTGCGTTTGCGGGAGTTATCTCGTTGGGAGTTGGTATGTTTAGTCTAACCAAATCCTTTGAGTACACTCAAAACAAGGAAATTCTTTATAGCATTAGAAAGGATGCTGAATTTCTTAAGAGAGTTGAGTCAGAGATAGATGAAAATATAAACAAGTTATTAGAACACGACTTCACGGTGGTAGCGAAGTTTGGCGACCCTATGAACATGATAGACGTAATGGAAAACCCCGCCGCTAAAGACGGCGATAAAATTTCACAAAGCCAGCGCAAAGCAATGGCAATGATGATTGACAGCATTGTACCCATTCTTGAATTTACCGCTCCGAGAGAAACTCTTGTCGTTGAAGCATGGTCCACTGGTTTTCCAGAAGTCAGCAATATAGACTTTGAACTGCTACAGCAAATCAATGAATACTATCGCTCCGTAAGAAGAGTTAACGAGACGGTAGATAGATTCATGAATCTAAGCAAGGGAGCGACTATCACACAAGGATTTTCTGATGTTGTTAAAGCTCATATTTTAAGTCACAACAAGAATCTAGAAGAACTAAGAAAGAAGAGTTTTGTAGAACTAAAAAACAAAATAGTGAAGGAGCAAGAGCGATTATCAATAATGCGGGCTGAACTTATTGAAAAAACAGAGGACATTTAACGCACCCCACTCTGCCTCACTTACATGTGCAGCTCGCGCAGGCACGATTTGCGGAGCGTAATCGTACGAATGTTTATTGACATCAATCCTCACAGCAATGACTGGGCTTAATGGAAGATCAGGGGTCAAGCCTGGAAGATCAGGGGTCAAGCCTTACATTTGACACCGCAGACTCCAGAACAGCAATTCACCAAGAGCGAAAAATTTAGTATGAAAACTCAGTTCTACACCGCCACCAGTCTCGATGGTTTTATCGCCACCGAAGACGACTCACTGGAATGGCTGTTCTCGCTTGGCGAGTTGAGTGAAAGCAGCTACCCGGAATTCATTGCCGACGTAGGCGCACTGGCGATGGGTTCTTCAACTTATGAATGGCTGCTTCGTCATGCCGACAAAGTCATTGAAGAAGTGGGTTCTGCTTGGCCGTACACGCAACCGACTTGGGTATTCAGCACGCGTAAGCTGCCAGCAATTGAAAGCGCCGATATTCGTTTTGTCAGCGGTGATGTGCGCCCGATTCACTACGACATGTGCAAGGCAGCTTCGGGCAAAAATATCTGGATTGTCGGCGGTGGCGATTTGGCCGGGCAGTTTTATGATGCCGGCTTGCTTGATGAACTGATTGTTCAGGTGGGTTCGGTAACACTTGGTAAAGGTAAGCCATTGTTCCCGCGCCGCGCCTTGAGCCCAGCGCTGCGCCTGACCGAAGTGCGGCAGATGGGCGCGAGCATGGTGGAGCTGCGTTATCAGGTGAACAACAGCCGCGTTGAGTGATCACCAGTGACGTAGAATCCCACGGCGATTGCGTTTCTCGGTGTGAACCAGCTGCGCTGATGCTACGTTGCCAATCCAGACAGATAAAAAGTCCAGGACCGTATGAACGACATTCAAGTGCTTACACGTTATAAAGCGTGGGCGGACAATCTTTTCCTTTCAACAGTAGCCACCGTTAGCGACGCCAATCTTACGGCACCGCAACCCATTATTTTCGGTAGCCTGATTCGCACGCTTCATCATGCGTACGCGATGGATTATGTCTGGCAATGCCATCTGCTCGGTAAGCCACATGGGCTGACATCACGCAATCCAGAGCATTGTCCGTCGTTTGATGAGTTGGCGTCGAAACAGCGGCAAATCAATGAATGGTTCGTGGACTATGCCAACTCCGCAACGGAGCAAGCGCTGAATGAAACACAGACATTTGCGTTTATCGGCGGAGGTACGGGCCAAATGGCTCGCCGAGAAATGCTTTTGCATGTGGTGAATCACGCCACGTACCACCGTGGACACGCTGCCGGC
The DNA here is from genome assembly GCF_009756665.1 of Permianibacter aggregans. Taxonomy (GTDB): domain Bacteria; phylum Pseudomonadota; class Gammaproteobacteria; order Enterobacterales; family Permianibacteraceae; genus Permianibacter; species Permianibacter aggregans. Next base: position 2,906,842 of record NZ_CP037953.1, on the reverse strand, counting down.
ATGTTGTACCAAATGGGCGTTTCACCGCCCACGACCGATGTTCCAGTGTTTCTTCGTCAACACGCGACTTCTGGTGAATGACCTGAGGTTTGACAACGTCTTGGTCGATGTTATGGGAAATGGAAACGTTTAGGGTAATTGCGGCAACAAGCGTATTTTGCCTAAGCAGCTATCTCGTCTACGATTTGTTTGCGCAGGGATTCAGCTGGCCAACGCTGATTTTCTGTGTCGCCGGATACCTCGCTGTTCACTATATCTGGCCAAAGAGACATACCGATAACGACGGTTGGTATGATGTGCTCGAAGTGCTGATCGACTTGCCGTATCGTGCGGTGGCCATGGCAATTCGTGGTATCGGTAAATTATTCCGCCATGCCGATGGCGATATTGGAATTGATCTGTAGTTTGAGATAGGCATTACGTTCGATGAATTCTTACCCGCTGGATTCCTTATGCTTCATCATCTTTCTTTCGCCGTAAGCAATTTAACTCGCTCAATGACGTTCTACGATCAAGTGCTCGGCGCATTGGGCTACTCCCAAGTGTGGCAGAAGCTTGATGGTGATAACCCGGCAGTTGGTTATGGTGTGGCCGGTGGTGATGACTTGTTTGCCCTGAAACAAAGCCATGGCAACATCAGCATTCCCGGTGAAGGTTTTCATTTGGCGTTTGCTGCGCCAAATCGCGCCGCCGTCGATCGATTTCATCAACTCGCTTTGCAGAATGGTGGCCGGGATAACGGCGCGCCGGGTTTGAGGCCAAATTATGGCGAACGCTATTACGCGGCTTTTGTGCTCGACCCGGATGGTTATCGGCTAGAAGCCGTGGTGATTGGATGAGCGCCACACATCATGTATTGATTTCGCCCAATCAGACTGCTGCATCAAATCCATAGTAAAACTGCGGTCATTGCGACCGCCCATTAGGCCAACGATTTGCCCTTTCACGGTGAGCATGCGGTATGCTCAGGCAACGCTTATCTGTTTATTCGAGAATGCTTGCGTGACGACCATCGCCGTGGTGTTTCATTCCGCAAAGGGTACAACTGCGAAGCTCGCTGATGCCGTGATTGCTGGCGTGCAGTCCTCGCCAAATGCCACTGCGCTTCGCATGGAAATTGTTGGAGCGGATATTATTGAAGGCCGCTTTCGCAACACGGCGTTCATCGATCAGCTTGATCAGGTCGACGCGATGATTTTCGGCTCACCGACTTTCATGGGCAGCGTATCAGCACAGTTCAAAGCCTTTGCCGATGCCACTGGTGAGAAATGGGGCGAGAAAGCTTGGGCTGATAAATTCGCCGCCGGTTTTACCATCGGCACCAATTTGAGCGGCGACCAGCTCCATACGCTGCAATACTTGCAGATTTTTGCCAATCAACACGGCATGCTGTGGGCAAGCCTCGATATTCCCGGAGGCTGCGACCCGGAGCAGCGCAATCGGCTTGGCGCACAGTCAGGTCTTATCGCTCATACCGACAACGGCGTGCTGCATGAAGTGGATTTGGTCACGGCGCATTACCTCGGCAGACGGGTAGCGGAATTGGCTACGCGTTTCTCAGCACCTAATCCACCGGCAAAATCTGTGGCTTAGTTTCTTAGATTCAGGAAGTGAAATAGTGCAAAACGTAACGCTTGCAGTGATGCTGGCAATTGCCAATCTTGGCTACGCTGCATTTATCTATCTGTCGCTGCAGCCGTGGTTTGTTACCCATGATCCGGGCGGTCTGCAATTGTTGATGCATTTCTTTGTAACGGCGCCGCTGACGATTATCACCAGCGTCTGGCTTTATGTCGCTGCCAAGGCTTCACCCCTTTCGCCAAAAGCCTGGAAGCTGAACCTGGCCGGGTTGTTGGTGCCGCTGATGAGCATGCAAACCGGCGTCACCTATTATCATTTCGACAAGATTGGCCTGGCCGCTGCGCTGTTAATCACCGTCGCGTTGATTGGCTTTTATATGAAGGCGCAAATCCGCCACAGAACCCTGACGCATCAGCGCTAAACCGCCACAGAGCAGGCGACACAGCAGTGAATGCGCCTGCTCAGCAATATCTCAGCGTTTGCTCATGCGTCTCCGCCGCCCTTGCCGCTAAGGTGCGCCACTCACCCCACCACGGAGACTGGCGCATGAACGCCAAGATGAGCGATACCCCTGCAAAACTACCGAACAACGAGCGCCAAGGCGCACCGCGCAACCGATGGAGGCTTCTGATTTGGGGCTTTGCCGGTACGTTATTGCTGATACCGCTGATCGCGATGCAATTCACCGATGAAGTGAACTGGACGGGTTTTGATTTTCTGGTCATGGGTGTGATGCTGTCGGTTGCCTGTGGTTGCTACGAAATTGCCACGCGCATGTCCGGCAACCTATGGTACCGGGTCGGGGCTGGTCTCGGCATTGTCGGCTCGTTTCTGCTGGTCTGGATCAATCTTGCGGTCGGCATCATCGGTTCGGAGAACAATCCGGCCAATCTGATGTATTTCGCCGTGCTGATGTTCGGCGTTATCGGCTCGCTGTTTGCGCGCTTCGAACCGCAAGGGATGTTCAAGACCATGCTGACGATGGCCGTGGCCATGCTGCTGATCGGCGGTGTCGCGATTTTCCTGGACCCGGACAGCTATCCGGTTGGGCTGATGCGGCAAGTGTTCCTGAATGGCTTTTTCGCTGGCGTGTTTGCGATGTCGGCAGGCTTGTTTCGCCTTTCAGTAACAAATAAGTGAACAGGCGTAGACGGAAATCCATGCTCTACGCGGCTTTTCTGGACTCCCGCCTGCGCGGGAGTGACAGGAATTTTTGATGATTTAGCCGATGCATGCCAAATCAGCCCTGCTCTCTTGCATGCACACTTGCCATTGCCTCGACTACCGGCATAATTGCCGTTCACCTTTCGTGCTCCTTGCCGATTTTCGGCGTGAGCAAACGCTGAGATTTCACTGAAACATGGCACAAGGCCACTATCGCTTTGGACAGTTCTCGCTGAACCCTGTCGAGCGACAGCTCAAACATGGCGAACAATCGGTGGAGCTGAATGCCCGCTATTTCGATGCGCTGATGTTGCTGGTGCGTGAGCAAGGCACGCTGGTCTCGAAAGAGCGCTTTCTTGATGAGGTCTGGAACGGCGCGACGGTCAGCGACGAAGCGCTGAGCCAGTGCATCAAAACGCTGCGCCGACAACTTGGCGACAACGCCGCCAAGCCCATTTTCATCGCCACGGTACCGAAACACGGTTATCGCTTTATCGCGCCGGTTGAATGGCAGGAAGAACGTACCGCCAGTGCGCAGACACCAACAACTCGCCTCAAAGAACACTCATCACCCTACTCCTGGCCACAATTTCTGATGCTCGGCGGCGCCGGCATGCTAGGCAGTGGCATCGCTGGCGTGCTTGGCGGTTTGTTTTTTGGCTTTGTCAGCACCGCGCAACCGCTACAGAACGGCATGGGCGCGATCTCGATTCTGCTGGTGATGCTGGCGATCACGACACTGGTGGCGTTGGTTGGTGGCGCTGGCGTCGCGTTCGGTATCGCTGCCGCAGGATTCATTGGCCATCAACGCTGGTGGCAACCGACAGCTGGCGGCGCGCTCGGCGGCATGCTGGTAGGCGCCGTTGGCAAGCTGCTCGGTGTTGATGCATTTCATTTGCTGCTCGGTCAATCGCCCGGCGACATTACCGGCGCCATGGAAGGTACGCTGCTTGGTGCGGCTGTCGGGTTCGGCTACTGGCTTGCGGTACGGGTAAGGCAAAGCAGCTCAGCGCAACGTGCTGTTATGTTTGCTATCAGTATTGGCGGCTTTATTGGCGTATTGATCCCGCTGCTCGGTGGCAGATTGATGGCTGGCAGTCTGGATTTGTTGGCGCGCAGTTTTCCCGATTCACAACTGCAACTGAATCCATTTGGTGCGCTGTTCGGTGAGCAAGGCTTGGGAACCATCAGCCAGATGATCATCGGCGGCGTTGAAGGTGCCTTGTTTGTCGGAGGCATGATTACCGCAATGATGTTGACTGATCGACAGTTTTTGAACAATGAACGGAATGCTGCTGCATGAGTCGGGTGTGGATTTATCCGGCCATGCTCATGATGATCCGTAGCAGACTAGTGCGTTTGTTGCCAGAATGAATGGCCATAAAGCGCTGGCAGATTGGCTGAACAGAACAATCAAAAACAAAATGTAGAAAACTTGGAGAAAGTATGGAATCGAATCAAGCTACTCCGGAATCACTTCGCGAAACCAGCGCACTGAATTGGGGCGCACTTGGGCTAACCGGCATTTGGTTACTCCGAAACGGCTTCTTGTTTTCATTGGTGCTGTATCTTGTGGCGCTCCGTTATTTCTGGCCTGCCGCGATACTGATAAGCTTCCTGTTTTTCTTCAAAGGGTCTGCTTGGTCTTGGGGAAATGGACGTCGGTGGAAAGATATTGAGGAGTTTGCTGACTCGCAGTATTTCTTCAATTTCATTGGAAAAATCTTACTGGGCTTCCAGCTTGCTTTTGCCATCGCTGCTCTTTATTTATGGCTGACTCCAGCACCCACACACTAATGTGTTCATCGAAAACCTGCGCAGCGAAATGATGAGTAGATCGATTTCTACCTTTAACGATAGCTTTCCAAAACGGCCAACCAAGCAAGGTCATCCGGCATCCGCATGATAATGGGATTGATGGTTTGGAACACTTCCTCCAGGTGCTTGGGGATCAATAACCGGCGATCAAACTCATCATGCGGTTTTTCGGAGAGATGAAAAATCTCGCTATTGCGATGGTAACGATTGTAATAATCGAATGTTGAACGGCTGATGATCGCGACATCAATACGCCCGCGCTGCAGCTTATCCAGGTTTTGCAATTCAGAATGGGTATCCTGACGCTCGATTTTACCGAGCGCGACGAGTTCATCAACGCCGTAATAGTAATATCCGAGCGATAAGCCGATCGTTTTGCCAAGCAAACTTTCTGGATTTTTGTATTCGAAGCGTAACGAGGCAGAGGAAATCACTTCATCCCGATCACGCATGATCGGCGCCGTCCATAAATACTTCTCTTCTTTGGCGTCGCGAAACCAGATGGGGTTGACGCCGATGATCAGCGCATCGAAATCGGCACGCTGCAGACGCGATTCAAGGCGCTTACGCGGCATGTATTCGGTATCGAGATAATTCTTGCCGAGCCGACTATTGATGTAGCGCGAAAAATCGTAATACAAGCCACGCTTGCTGCGGCTATCAATGATGAATGGAGGCTTCAGATGATAGCCATAGACTTTGACGGGCAACCTCAACTCGCCTTGCTGTTCGGCAGTTACGTCGGTAGCGGAACTGAGCAACAGCCCGAACCAGACGAGCATCAGGTATCGTCGCCACACCGCCCTCAGCTCCTCTCGTCGGCCTCCTTTCCATGGCGGTAAGTGTAGACGTGAAATCATCGGTAATGCAGGTAGAAGCCATCTCAAAAATGCCTGGAACTCAGCGATCTGCGCGAATAGGAGCGCACATCACTTTCGCCCAGACTATTTTTGAGATGGCTTCCAATAAAAAACGCGCCAGTCGGCGCGTTTTTTATTCTTTGTGATTACGCATCAAACGGATGGCGTTGGACAATCGTTTCAACACGGTCCGGGCCGGTCGAGACGATGTCGATTGGCGCGCCGAGCACTTCTTCGATTTTGGTGATGTAAGCGCGCGCGGTTTTTGGCAGCTCGTCCATTTTCTTAACGCCTACGGTCGATTGCTTCCAACCCGGCATTTCGATGTATTCCGGTTCGATGGTATCGAACTGGTAAGCCGAGGCCGGCGGTGCGGTCAGCTTGCCGTTTTTGCGGCACTTGTAACCAACGCAGATCTTGACCGTTTCCAGACCGTCGAGCACGTCGAGTTTGGTCAGGCACAGACCGGTAATGGAGTTGATTTGCATGGCGCGCTTCAGCGCCACCAGATCGAGCCAGCCGCAGCGGCGCGGACGCCCTGTTGTCGCGCCAAATTCGTGGCCTTTCTGGCGCAGTTCTTCGCCGAGTGCATCGTTCAGCTCGGTCGGGAATGGGCCGCCGCCGACACGGGTGGTGTAGGCCTTGGTGATACCGAGCACGTAGTCGATATAGCGCGGGCCATAGCCGGAACCGGTCGAGGTGCCGCCAGCGGTGGTGTTGCTGGAGGTGACGAACGGGAAGGTGCCGTGGTCGATATCCAGCAGCGTGCCTTGCGCGCCTTCGAACAGGATGCGTTCGCCGCGCTCACGGGCTTCGTGCAGCAGACCGGTGACATCCGTGGCCATTGGCAGCAATTCTTTTGCGTAGCCTTCGCATTCGCGCAACAACTGGTCGCGGTCGATGGTCGGTGCTTTGTAGTAATTAGCCAGCGAGAAGTTGTGGAAATCCAGCACTTCGTCGAGCTTGGCGGCGAAGGTATCCCAGTCGGCCAGATCATCAAGGCGCAGCCCGCGACGCGAGACTTTGTCTTCGTAGGCCGGGCCGATACCGCGACCAGTGGTGCCGATGGCGGATTTACCGCGACGGGTCTCACGGGAGTTATCGAGTGCAACGTGATACGGCAGGATCAGCGGGCAGGCCGAAGAAATTTTCAGGCGCTCGCGGACCGGAATGCCATTGGCCTCCAGCGTGCCCATTTCTTTCAACAGTGCCGCAGGCGACAGCACAACGCCGTTGCCGATGTAGCAATTGACGTCACGCAGGATGCCGGATGGGATCAGGTGCAGTACGGTTTTCTTGCCTTCGATGACCAGGGTGTGGCCGGCGTTATGTCCACCTTGGTAGCGGACGACATGGGAAGCGCGGTCGGTGAGCAGATCAACGATTTTGCCTTTGCCCTCGTCACCCCACTGGGTGCCGAGAACCACGACGGATTGGGCCATGGCTTTGAGAAAACCTCTGTTGCGTACAAGCGAAGGGGCGGATCATACGCTTTTTGCTCATTTTTCGCCGGCTTTTTTCGCTTTGCAGCAGGCTATACAAGCGCCAATTTGTACGGGCGTTGATGAAGAATTAATGACGGGCCCAGTACAGCACAGCCAATCCTATAACCATGCTAATCAGACCCAAGCGGCGCAGCGCTTTGTCCGGCAATTGCACGGCAGTGATCAGCGCGTCGCGAAAGCCTTTCGGGCTTAAAAATGGCAGTAAGCCTTCGAGCACCATGGCCAGCGCCATGCCGGCCATCAGGTCGCTCCATTGGATGTTCATCAGTGGCTCCGGGTTGGTTGCTGGAGGGTAGCCCCTTCTCCCCTACCCCCATTGAGGAGCACCACCCTTGGTGCTCCCCCTTCGGGCAACTTCGTTGTCCAAATGATTTCCCGAATCATTTGTCCCACAAGGGGCGAGGGGAAACAAATTATATCGACGAAAAAAATGGGCCGGTAACGGCCCATTTTTTGACGCAAAAAATCAGCGTCCGTCTTTTTTCTTCATGTATTTGAAGAAATCGCTATCCGGCGCGACGACCATGACGTCTTTGTCGGAATTGAATGAAGCCTTGTAGGCATCAAGCGAACGCAAGAAAGCGTAGAACTCGGCGTTCTGCTTGTAGGTATCGGCGTAGATTTTCGCGGCGGTGGCATCGCCTTCACCGCGAATGCGGCGCGATTCCTGATCGGCCTGGGCCAAAAGAATTTTTACTTCAGCATCGGTTTTCGCCTTGATGATGTTGGCTTCACCTTGACCGGTCGAACGCAGTTCTGTCGCCGTTTTTACCCGCTCAGCGCGCATGTTGGCGTAGACCGACTCGGACACTTCATTCGGCAGATTGATTTGTTTGATGCGAATGTCGAGCACTTCGACGCCCAAATCCTCGGCGTCAACCTGAATCGTGTCACGCAGTTTGAACATCGCTTCCAACCGCGCTTCCGAGACCAGGTCCTTGATGTTGCGCTTACCAAATTCTTCGCGTATCGCGGCATCGACTTTGCGTTCAAGCAATTCCGAAGCGCGACGCACGTCACCGTTGGTCGATAGGTAGAAGTGAGAGAAGTCATCGACTTTCCATTTGACGAAGGAATCAACGATAACGTCTTTTTTCTCCAACGTGACAACGCGATCGGCATCGCCATCGAGGTTTTGGACGCGGGAGTCAATGCGCTTGACGGTGTCGGCAAACGGCATTTTGACGTGCAAGCCTGGTTCATAAACGATCGGCATACCCTGATCGTTACGCTGCACTTCACCGAAGCGCAGCACCAGCGCCCGTTCGCGGGCGTCAACGATGAACAGCGAGCTACCGGCAATAAATGCACCCAGAATTGCGATCAACAAAATCGAGAAGGTTTTGGACTGCATAACTTATCTCCCTTCCATCGCGGCGCCAGCGGCACCGGCATTACTACGCTGCTGGCCCATTTTGTCGAGCGGCAGGTACAGCATGTTGTTGCCGCCTTTATCGTCGACAACGACTTTGCTGACTTTTGACAGCACTTCTTCCATCGTTTCAATGTACAGACGGTTGCGCGTCACTTCTGGCGCGGCGAGATACTGCGGCAGCAATTTTTCAAAGCGCTGTACTTCACCTCGTGCCTGCGCGGTCACCTGAGCTTTATACGCTTCGGCCTCTTGCAGAATACGTTGGGCGTTTGCTTGCGCCAGTGGCAATTCTTTCTCGCGGTAAGCTTGCGCTTCCTGCACCATACGGCCCTTGTCTTCACGCGCCTTGATGGCGTCATCGAACGCGGCGCGTACTTCCTGCGGTGGATCCGCTTCCTGGAAATTGACGTCAGCGATCTCCAGACCGGTTTTGTACGGCTCGAGAATTTCGCGCAGCAATTCGCGGGTCTGGCTTTGAATGACCGATTTACCGGCCGTCAGAATGTCATCGAGTTGCGACTGACCAATGACCGAACGCAAAGCCGCTTCGGTGGCCTGCTGCAAAGTGAAATCCGGATCGACAACGTTGAACAAGTACGCTTGCGGATCGGCGATACGGTATTGCACCGAGGTCGAGACATCGACCAGGAATTCATCCTTGGTCAGCATCCGGCCGCGCACAATTTCTTGTTGAACTGACGTGGTGTTGACGATGTTGACTTGATCGATGATTGGCGGCGCCCAGTTCAAACCGGAGCCTTCAATGCGATTGTATTCACCGAAACGCAACACAATCGCACGCTCTTTTTCGTCGACCTGATAGATACCGGCGAGACCGTAACCAAACACGACGACGGCGAGAATGACAAAACCCAACACCGAGTTGGCTTTGCCGCTGCTGCCGCCACCACCACTACTCGATGGGCCTTTGCCACCACCGAAAATGCCGCCCAGTTTTTTACCGAGATCTTTCAGAAAATCGTCGAGATCCGGCGGGCCACCTTGCGGCTTGCGCCGCTGGCCCCATGGGTCTTGATTGTTGCCGTTACCCGGCTCGTTCCAAGGCATGGTCAATGCTCCAGTTGTGTTGCGGCAGTCCAATCGTCTGCCTCTGTGTGTTGAGAAATTTCCGGCAAGTAGGGCCGCGCTTGCGGATCATGGCGTAAGCGCGCCCACTCCACCGCATCAATCTGTAAGAAAAGATGAAAAGCACCGTCTTCGTCGATGCTTTCGTGCTGCACGGCCTGCAGCGCGAAGAGCTTGGCCCGTAATTTTGCGGCTTCAGGCGGCAAGATCAAGGTCAGTTCGACCCGGGTGTTGACCACTCGCTCTTCGATGGCGTCGAGCAGCTCGGACAACCCGGCACCAGTCACTGCCGAAACAAAGGCACGCACCGGCATGCCATTTTCATCGCACTCAATACGCGGCGCCATGTCCGGCAAGCAATCAATTTTGTTGAACACGGTAATGCTCGGCACGTCTTCGGCGCCAATTTCCTGCAGTACCGCTTTTACGGAAGCAATCTTGTCATCGCGCAATGGATCGGCGGCATCGACGACATGCAATAACAAATCGGCTTCGCGGGTTTCGGTCAGCGTCGCTTTGAAAGCGTGCACCAGATCGTGCGGCAAGTGGCGGATAAAACCGACCGTGTCGGCCGCCAGCACCTGGGTTTGCTCGATCGGCAATCGGCGCAGGGTTGGATCCAGCGTCGCGAACAACTGATCCGCCGCGTAAACGCCGCTCTCGGTCAGCGCATTGAACAGCGTTGACTTGCCGGCGTTGGTGTAACCGACCAGCGACACGGTTTTCACTTCGTTACGACGACGGGAACGGCGGCTTTGCTCGCGCGTTTCAGCCACTTTCAACAAACGTTTCTCGATTTGGTCGATTTTCGCCATGACCAAACGACGGTCGGTTTCCAACTGCGTTTCGCCAGGACCGCGCATGCCGACACCACCACCGCGCTGACGGTCCAAGTGGGTCCAGCCGCGTACCAGGCGCGTCGACAGGTGCTTAAGCTGCGCCAGCTCGACCTGCAGCTTGCCTTCATGGGTTTGGGCGCGCTGAGCGAAGATATCGAGAATCAAACCGACCCGATCGACAACCCGGCACTGAATCAACCGCTCCAGGTTGCGTTCCTGAGCCGGTGACATTTGATGATTGATGATCGCCACTTCCGCTTTGTGCGCCTGCACGGCAGCACGCAGCTCTTCGGCCTTGCCTTCGCCGAGGAAATAGCGGGGATCTGGCTGCTTGCGACTGCCGGTGACGAGTTGCAGCACGGTCAGGCCGGCCGAGCGCACCAGCTCCTGCAGCTCCGCAACGTCTTCGGCTTGATCGCCAGAGGAAAAATCGAGATGAACGAGGATAGCCGCCTCGCCGCCGGCGTGACGGTCAAACATGTAGGGTATTCATTACACTCAATACGCAGATGCACCAATGCCGCCGCAGGGCGGCATTGGCTGGCGTACGCTCAGAGGTTACCTGGCTGTACACCTTCATCTTCAGTGGGTTCGTCGCCACCTGCACCTTGATGCGGCAAGCGCACATTGCGGGCAGGCACGACCGTGGAAATCGCGTGCTTGTAAACCATTTGGCTGACGGTGTTTTTCAAAAGCACAACAAATTGATCAAATGATTCAATCTGGCCTTGCAACTTGATGCCATTGACCAGGTAAATCGACACCGGAACGCGTTCACGACGCAGCGCATTCAAAAAAGGGTCTTGTAACGATTGCCCTTTCGACATGATCTATTCTCCTTATATTCCTGTTATTAGTAGCCCTGCCGAATCAAGGTCAGAGGCAGCTCAGACTGGTGATGGCCGGCCGATACTGGAAAAACCGGGACGACCGTTGGTAATTGTAGCGTAAAGCCGGAAACGCAACAGCGACATCGCCGTGACTTTTGCGCATGACGCGATGGAGCACAGCCTGCTCAGAACGTATGACCGCTAAATGGGCGCTGGTTCCATGGCTTTCAAGATCTGATCGACCGGATTTTCACTGTTTTCGTCCAGCAGTAAATCCAATGGCCATTTGCGCAACCAGGTGTACTGACGCTTGGCCAGCTGCCGGGTGGCCGCCAAGGCCCGCTCACGCATTTCCTGTTCATTGCAGGCGCCGTCGAGAAAGTCCCAGATTTGCCGATAGCCGACACAACGAATGCTCGGCAGCTCGGCGTGTAGGTCCGGCCGGGCTTTCAAGGCCTTCACTTCCTCAACAAAACCGGCCGCCAGCATCACATCCAACCGCATCGCAATACGACGGTGTAGCCAGGCCCGGTCCGGCAGCAGCGCCACCTGCACATAGTGATACGGCTGAGTTGCCGGTGTCTGGTGTGCCCAGAGCTCCGTCATGGGCTTGCCGGTCAGCTCAATGACCTCCAGCGCGCGCAGAATGCGCTGCGGGTCGTTGGCGCTGATGCGTGCTGCGGCCGCTGGGTCAAGCTGTTGCAGGCGGGCATACAACGCCGGTAAGCCCTGTTGCTGACGCTCCTGTTCCAAACGGACCCGCAGCGCCGGCTCGGCATCGGGCAGATCGGCGATACCTTCGATCAGCGCCTTGAAATACAGCATCGTGCCGCCGACCAACACCGGCAGCTTGCCGGCGTTTACCGCTTGCTCAATGGCCGCCAAGGCTTCATCGCGAAAACGCGCGGCGGAATAGCTTTCGCTTGGGTCGCAGATATCAATCAGTTGATGTGGGTGCTGGGCCAGTTCCTCGGCGGTCGGTTTGCCGGTGCCGATATCCATACCGCGATAAATCAGCGCCGAATCGACACTGATCAGCGAACACGGCCGGGTATCGGCCAAGCGCATCGCCAGCGCCGTCTTGCCGGATGCGGTCGGTCCCATCAGGCAGAGAACCGTAGGCTTCAGGTCGGCCATAGCTGCTGCCAATCTTCGGCGCTCAATTCACGCCGGCAATGCTCAACGCTCTGCCGCTGTGCCCAGGCAATTTTTTCCTGCCAATAGTCAAGATTGTTACTGGCAGGCTGATTCAGCAAATGTTCGACAACAGTATCGATCACTTCAGTAGTGTCGATCAGCGATTGGCACAACACCGTCCAGTTAGCACCGCGCAGTACCGACGGTGCGGCTTTCAGTAGTTTCTTGTCGATAGTAAAGCCGAGCGAGCACAGCTTTTCGTCATCAGCATTGCTGAGCAATGGCAAAGAAATCGGCATCAACAATGGTTGCTGTGCAGGTTTCGCTTCCAACCATTGTTGCTGCAAAAATACCTGCAGCAGTGTTGGCAAATGCCAAAGCTGCAGTGGCGTATCCAAACTCAGCATCAACGTTTCGCCGACCCGCACCAGCTTTACATTTGACGGTGTAGACTCGGTACTTAGCGTTTGATAAAACGCCATCGTTTCTTTTACCGCTTCGCGCGCTGGCGGACGCGCTATCACCGCCGATTCGGCAATTGTCGGCGCCGAGCGGGGACGAGAAAATGCGGGTGGTGAAATGGGGCGTTCAGAAACAGGCGTGGTGCTCACTGGCTGGGCAACCGTTTCCGGCAGTCGTTGCAGACTTTCCCGAACCGTTTGCGTGATCCAGTCATGCATCCAGCGCGCATGGCGAAAGCGTACTTCATGCTTGGTTGGATGCACGTTGACATCAACCAGCTCGGCCGGCATTTCAATGAATAACGCCCAACAAGGTGCCCGTCCTTTCGGCAGCGACTCCTCATACGCGCTACGAATCGCATGATTGACGACGCGATCGCGAATCGCGCGGCCATTGACGAATACATACTGGCCATCGGCCTGGGCGCGATGTTGTTCTGGATGCCCTATCCAACCAAAAATGCGTTGCTGTTCGATCTGCTGCTCCGCTTCAACAGCCGTCACCAGAAAGCTGCGCCCAAGCACGGCAGAAACGCGCTCGGCCAAACCTTCCTTGCCGTCAGCGATACGGAAATTGCGCACCGTTTTACCGTTGTGCGTCAGTCGTACCGCGACATCGGGCCGCGCCAGAGCAACACGTCGCACGGTTTCATCGATATGGGCGAACTCGGTATTTTCGCTACGTAAAAAACGGCGTCTCGCCGGCGTGTTGAAAAATAAATCGCGCACTTCGACACGAGTGCCGACATCCAGTGCTGCCGGCCGCACTTCGACTTGCATGCCGGCACCTTCGGCGAATGCCAGCCAGGCATTGTCCTGATCACGCTGACAGGAAATCAGCGTCAGCCGCGAAACCGAAGCGATACTGGCCAAGGCCTCGCCACGAAAACCGAGTGACATCACCGCGGCCAAATCATCCAGCGTTTTGATTTTACTGGTCGCATGCCGAGCCAAAGCCAGCGGCAGATCGTCGGGGTGAATGCCATGACCGTTATCGGTAATGCGCAACAACTGCACACCACCGCGTTCAACATCGATATCAATGCGTGTCGCACCGGCATCCAGCGCGTTTTCCAACAACTCCTTGATCACCGACGCCGGCCGTTCAACCACCTCGCCAGCGGCGATTTGGTTAGCGAGTCGAGGCGACAGGATTTCGATGCGAGAAGTCATGGAATCAACGAAGGGGAATTTGCGGGTAGTTTACCGGTGTTTAACAAAACCGCGAAACGTATTCAAAAAGCTCTGGGCGCTAAAAAAGCATACTCTTCGTGCTTTTTTTCGAAGCCACAGAAATAGAGAAGAAAAAACGGGGCCCCCGTATGCGCCAGCCGGCAACGAGCATTCGTAGGCCGGGTACGCCAGCAAGGATAGCTGGCGTAGCAATGTCAAGGCAGGGATGCCGCGTCAGTGCGGCCCGAGCCGGAGAATGCTTGTTGCCGGAGCGGCCTCGTCGAAGCAGCGAAACCTCACTGGCGCTTCGGGGCGTGGTGGATTCATGCCATCCTGGCATTCACCCTCCGGGCGTCTTCGACGTCCAAATTTGCTCCTGACAAATTTGTCTTTTGGTTTCTTTTCTTTGCACGAGCAAAGAAAAGAAACTCGGCTGCCGGTCCGAGAACCGGCACTCTTTGAAGCTGAAGGCTGTTTGGAATACAGAAAATTTCGAACGTAAAAAGAACAGGAGTCCGTCAATCAAGGAATGACTAACACCTGCCCAATCCTTACCACATCAGAAGTCAGTGCATTCTTGCTGCGCAGATCATTGACGCTGACCTGATACGTCTGAGCCACGCCAATCAAGGTATCGCCACGGGAAATGACATGGCGATTGACTTTGTTCATCGCGTACATTGAGCCTTCTGGTGGCCGCTGTTCAAAGTACTTGTGCACGCCTTTGAAAATGGCTGCCGCCAGTTTGTCCTGATGATTTTTTGACAACAACAGCGATTCTTCTTTCGGGTTCGAGATGAATGCCGTTTCGACCAGAATCGCCGGAATGTCCGGGTTTTTCAACACCAAAAAACCTGCCTGTTGCACCGTCGGTTTGTGCAGACGTGGCACCACGTGCTTCATTTCACCGAGCACACTGCTGGCGATATCGAGGCTGGAACCAACGGCGTTGTACATCGACAAATCGAGCAGTACTTTAGCGACGTCGTTGTCGTATTTGGACAGGTTCAGCGAGTCTTCGCCGCCAAGCAATGCCGACGCATTTTCACGCTCTTCCAACCAACGGCCCATTTCACTTTGCGCGCCGCGTTGCGACAGCACCCAGACCGAGGAACCATTGGCTCGTTTGTCTTTGAAACCGTCAGCGTGAATCGAGATAAATAAATCCGCGCGTTTTTCCCGCGCCTTGGCGGTGCGCTTGCGGTGATCGAGATAATAATCACCGGTACGGATCAATACCGCTTTCATGCCTTTTTGCGCGTTGATTTTGTCGGCAAGACGTTTGGCGATGGCTAGTGTCACATCTTTTTCGTGGGTGCCTTTTGGCCCGACGGCGCCTGGATCTTCACCGCCGTGGCCGGCATCGATGGCGATGATCAGATCACGTGACTGACCAGCTTTCGGCGATTCGATCACCGGCGCGGTTTCTTGCTTGGCCAGATCCTTGATATCGAGCACCAGACGATCGCCGTATTGACCATACGGTTTCAGCGCAAACGATTTAACGTCGAAACGGTTGTTGATTTCCAACACCAAGCGCAGCGTTTGATTGTCTGGCGGCGTGCTGTCGCGCAGCTTGCCGATTAACGTCGAACTGATCGCGACGTCATCCAGTTTCAGATCAAGTTTGCCTTTTTTGATGTCGATGACCAGCCGCTCCGGATTGTTCAGGATGCTGGTGGAAAATTCCGGCGCGTCGGATACGTCGAACACGACGCGAGTGTTGTCCGGTGCCTGCCAAAAACGCACGGATTTGACCGCGACGTTGGCCACCGCTTGCCCCAAGCTTGCGCACATCAGCGTGATTGCCAGCAGCAGTCTTGTCATCGTTAACCTGCCAAATCACTTTCAGATTTATCAATATTGTGTTGATTTTAATAGAAAATCAAGCGCATTGGTACGTTTTTCGTCCAACTGTAATCGGGCCAGCCGACCGTCGCCCTGACGACTCAGTTCGAGCCGAGCCACAGGCGGCGGCAACCCCCCCTGGCCGCGCTCCGGCCATTCGATCAGCGCGATGCTGTCAGGCCGGAAATATTCGTCGAGGCCGAGGAATTCCAGCTCTTCCGGGTCGGTGATGCGATACAGGTCGAAATGGTGGATGGTCTTGCCGGCTAGCGGATAGCTTTCGACCAGCGTATAGGTCGGGCTTTTCACCGGGCCTTCGTAATCGAGCGCCCGCAGCAGACCGCGTACCAGTGTGGTCTTGCCGGCGCCGAGGTCGCCGTGCAGATGCAAGGTTTCGCCGGGCTCCAGCCAATGAGCCAGCACAGCGCCTAGCGCCAGCGTATCGGCCTCCACCGGCAGCGACAGTTGCCGTTCAATCATGAGCTCAAACCCTGAGGTAAATAACGGAACAAATCGCTGGCCAGCACTCCGCGCTGGCCGATATCGCGGGCCGCGCAGTCACCGGCCCAGGCATGCAGGCTGGCCCCCAATCTCGCGGCATCGAAAGGCGACAGGCCCTGCGCCAGCAAGGCGGCGAGGATACCGGTCAGCACATCACCCATACCGCCCGTCGCCATCGCCGGATTGCCTTCGGCAAGCACCGTGTAACGCTCGGTGTCGGCAATCAATGACGGCGCGCCTTTCAGCACAACAGCGGCAGCCTGATAGTGATCAAGTAGAGCCTTGGCTGCGGCCAAACGATCGGTCTGAATATCGGCCGTAGAGCAATCAAGCAGGCGTGCGGCCTCACCCGGGTGCGGGGTCAGCACCGCATTCGGCACCGGCTGCGGCGCTTTCGCCAAGATATTCAGCGCATCGGCATCGAGCACCAGTGGTTTGCCGGTTTCGATCAGCCGGTTCAGCAAGGCCGGCACCCAGTCGGCCTGCGACAGTCCGGGGCCTGCCGCCAGTACGGAGGCCCGCTCAATCAGACGGTTCAGTGCAGCCGGTTCCGGCGCCTGCTCGAAGCCGTGGGCCATCAGCTCCGGCCGGGTGGCCAGGCAAGCGTTGGCCGCCGACTGATGACAATAGAGGCTGACAAGACCGGCACCACTGCGCAAAGCCGCTTCGCCACTCATCCGAATAGCGCCCCCCATGCCGGGTGCGCCACCAATCAACAGTACATGGCCGTTATCACCTTTATGGCTACGACGCGGACGCGGTAGCAACTGCGGTTGCCAGTGTCGGTGCGCCAACCATTCCGCGGCGCGGCGGACGCCGTTGAAACATTCTTCCGGCATATCCAGATTCGCGCATTCGAGGGTGCCGACATGATCCAGACCGGCCTCGGTCAGCAAGCCCGGTTTGCAGGCGATAAAGGTAATGGTCCGGCTGGCGTTCAGCACCGGCCCTTCGATGGCGCCATCATCGGATGGCAGGCCGGTCGGCATATCGAGCGCCAACACCGGGACTCGGCTGCGTTCGGTAAAGACATTGACCTGCTCGACGATGCCGCGCATCGGTTCGCGCAACGCGCCATCGAGACCGATGCCCATCAGCGCATCGACGATCAACTCGCTTCCGCTCAACGCCTCGGCCGAGAAACGTTTCGGTTTGATCGGGCAGCTTGCCCGGGCATCGGCGGCATCGCCGCTGGACTCGTCCAGCTCCGGCATCAGGATCTGCACCTCGAAACCGGCTTTGGCCGCCAACGTCGCGACAACAACGCCATCGCCGCCGTTATTGCCTTTGCCGCACAGCACGGTCAGCCGGCGCGCCTCCGGCCAGCAACGCTTAGTCAGCGCAAACGCGACTTCGCCGGCACGTTGCATCAACACCCGGGTTGGCTGCTGGCTGACTGAAGGAAAGCGCTGCTCGACAGCGCGGACTTCTTCTGTGCTCAGAATCCGCTCGCCGTTCGGGAAGCCTTTTTTCAGATGCATGCGGAGGCCTCAAAGGGCCAGAAAATGTTCGCGGTACAGCGTCAGTTCCTGAATCGACTCGCGAATGTCTTCCAGCGCCGTGTGAGTGTTTTTCTTGTTGACTTTTTTCAGCACATCCGGTTTCCAGCGCTTGGCCAGTTCTTTCAGTGTGCTGACATCGAGATTACGGTAATGAAAATAAGCTTCGAGCTCGGGCATATGGCGGGCCAGAAAGCGGCGATCCTGACAAATGGAGTTGCCGCAGATCGGTGATTTGCCTTTGTCGATCCAGTTTTTCAGGAAGGCAATGGTCTGCTGTTCGGCATCGGCTTCGGTGACTTGCGATTCACGCATGCGCTGAATCAGCCCGGACTCGCCATGGGTGCGCGTGCACCATTCATCCATCGCGTCGATGATTTGGTCACTCTGGTAGATGGCCAGCACCGGCCCTTCGGCCAGCACGTTCAAATTTTTGTCGGTAACAATCGTGGCAATTTCGATAATGCGATCATTGCTCGGATCGAGCCCGGTCATTTCCAAATCAATCCAGATCAGATGATCGTCTGACTTATTCATAGCTCCTGCCTGCATCGTCACGTAAAATGGCCCTTTAGTGTAGCACTGGAGGAAAGCGAAGATGACGGATCTGACCAAGGAAACCGGTTCCCAGAACGCCACGAAACTGGCAGCCAATGAAATCGAGTCGTTATTGAAAGCGGTGCCGGAATGGTCGCTGAGCGATGGCAACATCCTGCGCCGGGAATTTAAATTCAAAAACTTTTATCACGTCATGAGCTTTGTCAACGCCGTGGCCTGGATTGCCAACAAAGAAGGGCACCACCCGGATATGGAAGTGGGTTACAGCCGGGTGCTGGTGCAATTCACCACCCACGATGCCGATGGCATTACCCGCAATGATTTTATTTGTGCCGCCAAAGTCGACAGCTTGCTGACGACGGGCGCGGTCGGTCCGGCCCTGGTTTGATATGGCGAAAGAGCAGCGCACGCACGAGCGCCAACGCAAGGAAAACAAATCGCGTGATTTGTTTTCACGTGCGCAAACCGATGAGCCGTTGCAGGACGGTATCATCGTTGGCCGTTTCGGTCAGGAAGCCGATGTTCAGGATGATGATGGCCATATTTTTCGCTGCCATTTGCGCAAGCATCTGAAATCCATCGCCGTTGGTGATGAAGTCGAATGGTATCCGGATGCCACCGGCAGCGCCGTTGTCGTTAATGTCAAACCGCGCCGTTCACAATTGGAAAGGCCGAACCCCTACGAAGGCTTGAAGATTATCGCGGCCAATATCGATCACATTCTGATTATCGTCGCGCCGCTGCCGGCGTTTTCCGAGACGCTGCTCGATCGTTATCTGGTAGCCGCCGAATTGACGGACATTTCGGTCAGCATCGTCGTCAATAAAACTGACTTATTGAGTGCGCAAACAAAAGCAGAATTACAAGAACGGCTGAGCTGTTATGTTGATCTCGGCTATCCGCTGTTCTGGGTCAGCCGCAAATCCGGCGAAGGTATGCAAGCGCTACGCGAACACATGAGTGATGGCTGCAGCGTACTCGTTGGCCAAAGCGGTGTTGGCAAATCCTCGCTGCTCAATGCCTTGGTGCCGGAAGCGCAAAGCGATGTCGGTGAAGTGTCGGAAAGCTCCGATCTCGGCCAGCACACGACATCGGCTTCCAGGCTTTATCGCCTGCCCAATGGCGGCAGCATTATCGATTCACCTGGCGTGCGCGAGTTCGGGCTATGGCATTTGAGCGCGCAGGATATCGCCAAGGGGTTTGTCGATATTCGCCGGATCAGCGAACGTTGCAAGTTTCGCAATTGCATGCATGATCGGGAACCGCAATGCGCCGTGCGCGACGCGGCCGAAAGCGGCGAATTGCCAGCCAGTCGCTGGCAGAGTTTCAAAGCCATTCTGGCCAGTTTGAATACCGTATAAAAATTATTGCGCTGGCGTTTCCGGTGGTTCTTCAACAGCAGGCTCAGGCACTTGCGGCGCGGGCGTATCGATATTCTGCGGCGCCAGATAATCTTCACTGAACTGCCCGAGCGCATGCGATTTCAAGGCATCATCTATGCGTTTTTTCAACACGATAATGGCGATACGCCGGTTGACGGGATCGTCTGGATCGGCTTCGTTGAACAACACCGAATCAGCAAAGCCTTCGATACGAGCAATCTGCGAAGCCTTGACGCCTCCGGCGATCAACTCACGACGTGCGGCATTGGCGCGCTCAGCCGACAACTCCCAGTTGCCGTAATCTTTTCGATCAAGAAACGGCATAGCGTCGGTATGTCCAGTGATCGAAATCCGGTTCGGTACTTGGGCAATCAGTTTGGCCAGATTCTGAAGAATGGCGATCGAATAATATTTCATTTGTGGACTGCCTGAGTCGAACATCGGCCGCCCTTCCTTGTCGACAATCTGGATCCGTAAACCTTCCGGTGTGATGTCAATCAGCACCTGATCCTTGTAATCGGAAAAGGCCATGTTGCTGTTGACCATGTCGATCATTTTTTCTTTCAGCTGTGCCAGCGCCAGGTTCTCGGCATCTTCCAGGGCCTTCTGTCTGGCTTGTTCATCGCCGGGGCCATCCTGCTCAGTGTCGGCGGCGGCGCCGGGAGCCAAAACCTCCGGCACTTCCTGGGTGGTAGGCAGTTTCGGTTCGCCCAATTCAATCAG
The DNA here is from genome assembly GCF_009756665.1 of Permianibacter aggregans. Lineage (GTDB taxonomy): Bacteria > Pseudomonadota > Gammaproteobacteria > Enterobacterales > Permianibacteraceae > Permianibacter > Permianibacter aggregans. Next base: position 2,886,502 of record NZ_CP037953.1, on the reverse strand, counting down.
CGATGCGTTGGCACCGCCCTCGCCCATGAAAGTGCCGCCCGGGTCCTGGAAATAAGAAGAAATAGCGGCTTTCTGTTCCGATGAAACACTGCCGAGCAACCACAGCAACATGAAGAACGCCATCATCGCGGTGGTGAAATCGGCGAACGCGACTTTCCAGGCACCGCCGTGATGGCCACCATGACCTTTCTTGACCTTCTTGACGATGATCGGCTGTTTGCCTTCGCCTTTGTCTGCCATCGTCTCGCCTTAGTTACCGCGCACCCGCTTTTCCAGCTCGGTAAAGGAAGGACGTACCGAGCTGAACAATACTTTGCGGCCAAATTCAATGGCCACTTGCGGCGGCGCGCCACTGACGCAAGCCAGCAGCGAGGCTTTGATGCAGGCATAGAACTGGCCTTCCTCGCGCACCTTGTGCTCCATGGAACTGACCATTGGCGCGACAAATCCATAGGCAAACAAAATACCGAGAAAAGTTCCGACCAACGCCGCCGCTACATGGTGACCGAGCACCTCAGGCGGACCGCCAAGTGCTCCCATGGTGATGACAATACCCATGACCGCCGCGACGATACCGAAGCCAGGCAGTGCATCAGCGACTTTCTGCAAGGCATTGGCCGGCAGCAACGCTTCGGTATGGTGAGCTTCCATTTCCGCGTCCATCAGTGCTTCGAGTTCGTGTGCACTCATATCGCCGACCACCATCAGTCGCATGTAATCACAGATGAAATCGAGCACATGGTGATCCTTCATGATCAGCTTGTACTTGGTGAAGATCGCGCTGGCTTTTGGGTCTTCGATTTCGCCTTCAATGGCGATCAAACCTTCTTTGCGGATTTTGCTGAACAGGTCATAAAGCAGACTCAACAATTCCATGTACATGGTTTTGTTATACGGGGAACCGCCGAGCAACCCGATGCCACCCTTAAACGTCTGAGCGATCACGCCCATTGGGTTGGCAATAAAAAAAGCGCCAAACGCAGCTCCACAAATCGTGATCAACTCGAAAGGCTGCCACAATGCGAGCAAATCGCCGCCTGACAACATGTATCCAGCAATCACCGCCGCCCATACGATGACAGCGCCAACAATCAAATTCATGCGCGATAAATACCCGGAACGATTCTTGTGAACGGCTTAAGCATAGTTCATCGTTGGCGATTGCAAAGGCGTGCCAGAAAACAATTTGCGGCTGAGCGAACTATACTGCCGGAACCATGGCAAGGATTTCCCAGCATGAGCGAACAACACAGCGATCGACGGCGCTTTTCCCGCGTTGATTTTTTCTCACAAGCCTACCTGTGCGACAGCAATGGCCGAGTTCCCTGCCAGGTATGCGATGTTTCGCTGCAGGGCGCGCTGGTCGCGATTCCGGCCGAATACGCCGATGTCAGTCTGGTGACACCGTTGACGCTGGAAATTCCGCTTGGCGACGAAGACGATGTCGTCATTCGGATGACGGTGCGCGTTGCACATGAGCGCGAAGGTGTCATGGGTCTGCTTTGCGACAGCATCGATCTGGACAGCATCAGCCATTTGCGCCGTCTGGTGGAATTGAATCTGGGCGATGCCAGCGCGCTCGAGCGGGAATTCCCGGCGCTACGACATAGTGATGAATGAACTCGTGAAGCAGGCACTTACTTCCGGTTCAACTCCCGTCAAATAATCGCCAATTACTCCTGATAAGCCGCCAGCAACGCTTCGTGCAAGGAACGCACGGCCTGCACAGTCATACCTTCCGGCGGCAGTTTCGGTGCATTGCCGAGCGGCACGATGGCGCGTCGGAATCCATGTTTGGCGGCCTCTTTCAATCGCTCCTGGCCATTCGGTACCGGCCGCAACTCTCCGGCCAAACCGACTTCCGCGAAGGCAATCAAGTCGGTAGGCAAAGGCCGGTTGCGCAGTGACGACACCACGGCCAGCAGCTGCGCCAGATCGGCACTGGTTTCCAACACTCGCACACCACCAACGACGTTCAGGAACACATCCTGATCGTAGGACTGTACACCGCCATGACGGTGCAACACTGCCAGCAACATCGCCAAGCGGTTGCTGTCCAAACCGACCGCCACCCGGCGCGGATGCCCGGCCCGACTTTCATCGACCAGCGCTTGCACTTCGACCAATAACGGCCGGGTACCTTCCCAGGTCGCCGTGACCAGCGAACCGGGCACCGGTTGGCTGTTGCGGGTCAGAAAAATCGCCGACGGATTCTTGACCTCTTTCAGGCCGGTTTCGGTCATGGCAAACACGCCGAGTTCGTTGACCGCGCCAAAACGATTTTTCACTGCTCGCACCAAGCGGAAACGGCCGTCGCTTTCACCTTCGAAATAGAGCACGGCATCAACCATATGCTCCAGTACCCGCGGGCCGGCCAAAGCGCCGTCTTTGGTGACATGGCCGACCAGAAACAATGCGGTACCGGTCTGCTTGGCAAAACGGGTCAGCAAGGCCGCACTTTCCCGCACCTGGGAAACGCCACCGGGCGCCGATTGCAGTTGTTCGGTGTAAAGCGTCTGCACCGAGTCGACGACCATCACTTGCGGTTTTTCCTGTTCCGCGACGGCAACAATGCGCTCGACTTGCGTTTCAGCCAGCAGCGCCAAATTGGACTCGCCGAGCCCCAAGCGTTTGGCACGTAGCGAAACCTGCTCCAGGCTTTCTTCGCCGGTGACATACAGTGCCGGCCCCTGCCCGGCCAATAGGCAAAGTGTCTGCGTCAAAAGTGTCGATTTACCAATGCCCGGATCACCGCCAATCAGCACCACCGAACCCGGCACCAGGCCACCGCCCAAGACTCGATCCAGCTCGCCGGAACCGGTTGGCCAGCGCTGGATATTGCCGGTTTGCACTTCCGGCAAGCGGGTGACTGTCGACGCCGCTCCGGCGAATCCGGCAAAACGGCCGCTGCGCGCCGGCGCTTTCACTTCAACCTGTTCGCTGAGCGTATTCCACTGGCCACAATCGGCACACTGCCCTTGCCATTTCGGACTGATGGCGCCACAGGCAGCGCAAGCGTAAACGGTTTTATTCTTGGCCATGAGTTGGGCAAATCTCCATAAAAGGCAGCAGAGCCTAAAAGCAAAACCAGCCTAGGTCAAAAGCCGGCGCAGAATGCGCACCCGAAGCAGTGAACACCTCATTGGCATTTCGTCGGAAAACCGTTCTTATCGACAATAAAAAACGGCGACCAGTGGTCGCCGTTTTCAGCTGCAGCAGAAACGCTGCCTGGGATGCTTAACGTTGGCGTTTACGGCCAAGCAGCAGCAAACCACCAGCGATCAGCAGTGCAGCAGCCGGAGCTGGCACCGGAGGCGGCGGAGCCGAGCCACCGAGCTGGCTGATGTAGACCGTGCTGTCCAGTGACGAATCACCTGAATCGGCAATGATGAACGTAACGGTCACGCCCATGGCGCCATCACCAACGAAGGTACCGAAGGTGTGCACGAACTGGCCAAACGCACCAGTGCTGCCGCCCAACATGCCGTCCAGCTCGGTACCGGCCTGACCAACCATGTCTGGATGGTCAATGTTGATCGGATTACCGTTAGCGAACGCAACGTTGGTGCCGTTGACGAACAGGCCGAACGCATCAATGAATGATGAACCCGCCCACTCTGGCCATTCTTCCGAACCGAAAGCGATATTGAAGAATACCGAATCGAAGCCCGGCAGTAGGTTAAAGGTCAAGGTAATGCTGGTGACATCGTTATGATTCAATGAACCACCAGTGATGGGGTCCAACAACAATTCTTCTGCTGCCGTCGCCGCCACGCCATAAGCCGTGGTGGTGCCACCAGCCGTATTTGGACCGTCACCATAATTCAGTACGTTACCGCTGGACAGCACGATACCGTTACCGATGCCATAGGTATTGCTGGCGTTGGTGTAGGTACCGCTGGATACGGCGCTTCCCGAGGTATGATTGCTGACCGAAACCACAACACTTCCCAAATCAATACCGGCGCCACCACCGGCCAACAGAGCGGCAGCCAAGGCATTGGCGTTGGTCTCTGAGGTCACTACGATGGCTTGAGCTGGCAGCGCGCTCAGTCCAAGCGCGAATACGGCGGCCATGCCTTGCCACTTCAATAATTTCATTCTTCACTCCTCCTTGCTGTTTGGTAAGCGACAGCTCGCTTACATGGTGCACAGCAGTAAAGCAAGGTCGGTGCCACTTCAACTTTTACAATTTAAATCAATCGATTAGCACTTATTGGTAACCAAGTGAGTGTTGTAAATGGCAAATTACCTGACACGTCCCAAAGACCGAAAATCAGCAATTTTTCGGTAAGTTATAAAGAAAACGTCGTTGATTACCGAAAACCTGAAGGCGACCTCGATTGGCATGGTAAACAACAATCAAGACCCAGCCCTTCGCGGCAAATTCTGTACCACAGTCTATATTTGATGAACGTATTCGTGGACCGATGTTATGGCGAATTACCTCCCTCCCAACCGCGGCCGTGCCGCCCCCAGCACCAAGCAGGAACTGGAGCGCATGGAGCAGCAACGGCTGTCACAGCCCTGCATGCGCACGCTTGATCTGCGCGGCCAGGTCGCCGGCAAATGTAAAGAGTATCAACATGGCGGCCGCACCCACTGGATGGATGAGCGCTCGATTGCGATATTCGAGCAGTTGCTGGCGCGGTTTCGTGGCCAGTACACGCTTGGCGTGTACGAAGCCTTGCTGGCCAGTACCAAAATGGCGAAATCGGAATCGGGCGGCGCTCGCACCGTGCATGCCGATGCCCGCGATGATGAGGTGATGTGCATCGATTTTGGCTACCGGCCGCGCCGGGCCGAATCACGAATGAATTATGTCTCGTCGGTGACCATGGAATTGGAAAACGGCAATCGCCTGGCCGGAAAAACGCTGGACTTGTCATTGCTGGGATTACGCCTGTCGCCGTCGGCCAATATTCAATTGCCACCGGGTACGCCGCTGTCGCTGCACTTTGATGAACTGCAACAAAAGCATGGCGAACCATTCGGCGAGATCGCCTATACCGTGGTCGCCACCGATCTCGAACAGGATCGCAAAGTGCTGCGCCTGAAGCGGCAGATGCGCGACAGCGAACGCGAGTTTGATCACTTCCTGCCGCACTTTATCGAAAGCCAATCGAACCGCTACAAGCACGAGCTGAATGACCTGCTGCAGGTCACTTATGCGCGTGCTTATGACCGCTTGTATGGTCAGCGCCTGCAAGGGCTATACGCGTTTTTCCGGCCCAGTGGCGAGCGCATTGAGCTGGAAGCCTGTGCTGGGCCAGTCGAATATGCATTGAGCGAGACCACACCGCTGATCGCCTTGGCGGCCCGGCAACTGGCGCGCATCACGACGGCGGCGATGCTGGAAAAACAAAGTCAGATCATTGTCGCCAGCCGGCAAAGCCTGCACGTGATGCGCTGGCAAGGTCGCGTTTATGCGCTGCCCGCCGACGCGCTGCAAGCCAAAGCTCAGCGCGATGACTGGTATCGGTTGATGAATGAGTCCGAGGAAAGTGCCTGTTATGGATTGGTCTGGCGTAAACAACCAACGCTGCACCAAGCCGATATCGATGAAGCGTTGGACATGTTGCCCGAATCGCTAAAGCCGCATATTGCCGACTGGCAACAGCGCCTCGGTCGCATCAGCCATAGCTGTGCGCTGGTGCCTTATCAAAGCACATTGCGCCCGGAACAACGCTTCGATGCCTTGCCGACCCAGGTACCGGAGTGGCTGAAAGTCTGGGAAGTGCCACGCTCACCGGTACCGCCGCTGTTCGCCATGGGTGTGCGCGGCCAGCGTGCGCAGGAGCGCTATTTGCACAAGACCGCAGTGCAGGTCGACAGTGAAAATGAATCGGTCAGCGGCGAGCTGGTGGATTTTTCCATCAATGGTTTGCAGCTGCAGTTGAACAGACCAGGCCGATTTGAAGCACGGGAAATCGTCAAAGTCAGCTTCCCGGCGCTGCAGGAAAAAGTCAAAGAGCCGGAAGAATTGGCGCAACAGGCGTATCGTGTCGTACGCAGTCAGCACCAAGGAGAGCGGCTGTCGCTGGAACGTGATTTCCGGGTCAGCAAACATGGCGCCGCGCGCTTTTTCACGTACATCATTCAGAACAATCGGCACCGCCTGCCTCGCTGTACCCATGAGCAGCAGCAAATTGCCGATGCCCGCATCGCCGAGATGCTGGTTGGCGTTGGCCTTGCCGGTGTACCGTTTGTGTTGTCGCGCGACAGCGAAAAACGCCCATATCTTTTTGCCTGTGGATTCAATCCGGGCAGTTCGCTGCTTTATCCTTTTGGTGATGACAAGATCTCGATCACCAGTTTGAATCAACGCGAGTTATTGCAGACCCTGCTCAGCGAGCATTGCAATAATGTCGGCGCCGTCGACAAGGTTCGTCACGCCTTGTTGAAACTGCAAAAGCAGGACGAGCACACGGCGATCTGGAGTCTGCTGGAACCCGCATCGCCGGCCGACGAGCGGCAGATGCTGCAACAGGCCTTGCAGGAAAAGGCCCGAATATTTGCCTGTGCGATTGCACCGGTCAATCCATTGCCGCGCAGTGAATTCGAGGCGCTGTTGAAACCGGTGTTCAATAACTCGCGATACAAAGCCGATCAATTCCGCGCCGAAATCAGCCGGGTCATCGGTATCGGCACCTTATTTGATTTAACTCCAGCACTGGCGCACGAATTGCAGTTTCCAGCGGATGCAGCAGCGCCCTGATTTGTGTACGATCGGCGTCATTATTGACGTACGTGATAAATCTCATGTGGCGCCCTGATTCCTGGCAGACGCGCCCGTTGCAACAGTTTCCGCCGTATCCGGATCTGCCGGCTTTGCAAAAAGCCACGCAGGAATTGCAACGCCTGCCACCGCTGGTCACCGAAGCGGAAATCGACAATCTGCAACGACAACTGGCCGATGCTGCCGCCGGCAAACGCTTTCTGTTGCAAGGTGGCGATTGCGCCGAATCGTTTGCCGACTGCAATACCGACAGCATCACCGCCAAGCTGAAAATCCTGCTGAAAATGAGCTTGGTGCTGGTCCACGGATTGCAAAAGCCGATCATCCGGGTTGGTCGCATTGCCGGCCAATACGCCAAACCGCGTTCCGATGAATTTGAAAGCCGTGATGAGCAGGTGCTGCCGAGCTATCGCGGCGATTTGATCAACGGTGCCGAGTTTGATGCTGGTAGTCGCACACCGGACCCGAAACGCCTGCTGACCGGCTATGGGCTAGCCTCGCTGACACTCAATTACATCCGGGCCCTGACCGAAAGCGGTTTTGGCGATTTGTCGGCAGCCGAGCACTGGGATTTGAGTTTCGTTGCTGATTCACCGCGCGCCGACGAATACCGGCAGGTGGTCAGCGATGTTCGTCGTGCCATCGCCCTGATGCAAACGGTGGCGCCAGCACCGGCCCAGCGCACCGAGTTTTTCACCTGTCATGAAGCACTGCACCTGCATTACGAATCGGCGCTGACCCGGCCAGGACGCGACCATCGTTGGTATAACTTGTCGACCCATCTGCCGTGGATCGGCATGCGCACAGCCGATCTTGCTGGTGCCCATGTCGAATACATGCGTGGCATCAGCAATCCGGTAGCGCTGAAAGTTGGACCGAAACTGCCGCTCGATACGCTGCGCAGGCTGTGTCAGGCACTAAATCCCGAGCGGCTTCCGGGCCGGCTGACGCTGATCCACCGTTACGGAGCCGATCAGATCGAGTCCTTACTACCGGCGGCGATCCAAGCCATTCGCGCCGACGGCATGCCGGTGCTCTGGTGTGCCGACCCGATGCACGGCAATACCCGGACCACGACCAATGGCATCAAAACCCGTCGTTTCGATGACATCCTGCGCGAGCTGGAAAGCTCATTCGCCATTCACCATGACTGCCATAGTGTGCTCGGCGGTGTTCATTTCGAGATGACGGCTGAGCCGGTCACCGAATGCCTCGGTGGCGCCAGCGGCCTGGAGGAGCAGGATTTGGAACGGGCTTACAAAAGCCTGGTCGACCCGCGCCTGAACGGTGAACAAGCGCTGGAAATGGCGCTGTCGATCGTCCGCGTCAGCGAGCGTCTGTGCTGAAGTTGCGACCAAATGGCCAATATTTACGATGGTTGCCGGTATCGAAACGCCAGCGATAGGTCTACAATGTCAGCCCTGACAGGTAATGGCCACCTGAGTAAGCAAGAGGAGTGTCGACAATGAAAAAGCTGTTGGCGGTCGCTTTTGTCGTGGGTACCCTGGTCTTGGTTGGCCCGGCGCCGATCCCGCCAGCGGATGCAGTGACCGTCGCTCAAACCGACTGCGCGGTACCGCCGCCAGAGTGTGAACAGAAAGAAAACGTCGGTTACGGTGACTGGTTGTTTGGCCGCCACAAAGCGCCATCGCTGCACTTCATTGATTTTCTGGAGTTATTCATTCGATAACCCAGCAGTCTTCAGTCGCGAGAAACCGGCCAATGTGCCGGTTTTTCGTTTTTTAGGTTTTTATCGGAAGCAGACACGATGCGCGAACCTTCTGAGTCCCCTGAACAATCCCCACAACAAGCGCCAAAACGCCCCGGCTTCTGGAGCGTGGTGCAAAGCGTGCTGGCTGCCGCGTTCGGCGTGCAGTCGGAAGAAAAGCGGCAGAAAGATTTTCAGCATGGCCGGCCCGGCGACTACATCGCGATTGGCATCGTCTTTGTCATTTTGTTTATCGTGACGCTGGTGCTGATCGTGCGCTCAGTGCTGTCCTCAGCCGGACAGTAGAAGCCATTTCAAAAATGCCTGGAACTCGGCGATCTGCGCGGATGCGGTGCTCGGCATCCTCATTTACTACTTGTAAACTCCGGTTGATGTTCGGCGCATCCTTGCGCCTCCCCCTTCGGAGTTGGCACGAAAATTCGCTCCTGGCGAATTTTTCCGCTCCTAATTCGCGCACCTCGCCATCGTCCAAACTATTTTTGACATGGCTTCTAAATAAAAAACCCCGCGGAAGCGGGGTTTTCTACGATTCGGTACAGCAGATTAAGCGGCTTTCTTCGCAGCTTTGCTGACTTCAGCCGTGGCGCTGTTGAAGCGCTCGGTGAAAAAGCCGGTCAGTTCCTTGCGGCTTTCTTCGCTCAGTTGGGTGAGCTTGGTCAGATCTTCCTGAGCACGGTTTTGTACCGCTTTCAGGTAATCGGTCTGTTGACCAACAAAGCCCTTTACCTGCTCCAGGTCAGCCAGCTTGGTGGCGGCCTGCAACTGCTTCAGGTTCAAATTGGCATAGGCGTTGAAGCTTTCCACTTGCGCTTGGGCGACTTTCTCGACCTGACGCAATACGAGCTGGTTAAACTCAACCACCGACTGGTTAATCGAACGACCTTGTTCGGTCATGTTGCTAAACAGAGTATTCCACATCGTTGTAGCCTCCTATTGGCGGTTTGGTGCAAAGCAGCATAAGCAATCTTTTGTCGCATTGCAACATTTTTGCTGGCAAAATGAACAAAACGGCCAAGAGGTGAGCATATGGACAGTCAAACCGCTATGACAAATGTACAAGAACAATCCGAGCTGATGGCCCGCATCAGCCAGGGCTGGCAAGCCTTGCTGGCCCAATACGCCCAAGGTGGCGCCGATTTCAGCCAGGACATGGCCCGCGTTTCGGCGATCTGGATGCGCTGCTTCCAGGAAGGCTTTCAGCTCTGGCAAAACCGCGGCAACGAATTCCAGAATCAATGGCAAACCTGGCAGAACCAGTGGCAGGAACGCCTGCAAGCCGCGCTCAGTGGCCAGGCCGAACCGAGCGGCGACAAACGCTTTAAATCGGAAAGCTGGAACCAGCCGTATTTCACGCTGCTGCGCGAAAGTTATTTGCTGTACGCCGAGCAAATGTTCAAAGCGCTGCAACCGAAAAGCCGTTCTGAAGCCGAGCACACCGAAGCGCTGCGCTTTTTTACCCGTCAGGCCATCAACGCGTTTGCGCCGAGCAATTTCGCGCTGAGCAATCCGGAAGTCTGGGGAGAAGCCCAGCGTACCGGCGGCACCTCCCTGCTGCGCGGCATTGCCCAATTTGTTGAAGACCTGGTGCGTGGCGGCGGTCGCTTGAACATCACGATGACCGATATGAACGCGTTCAAAACCGGTGAGAATGTCGCGACCACACCAGGCGCTGTCGTCTATCAAAATGATTTGATTCAACTGATTCAGTACACACCAACGACCGAGAAAGTCTATAAGCGTCCCTTGTTGATCGTTCCGCCCTGGATCAACAAGTTTTACATTCTCGATTTACGCGCGAAAAATTCGTTTGTCCGTTGGGCCGTCGAACAAGGCCACACCGTATTTCTGATCTCCTGGGTCAATCCGGGCCCGGCTCATGCCGACAATGGTTTCGAGGATTATCTGCAGGAAGGCACGCTGACCGCGATCGAGCAAATCGAAAAACTGACCGGTGAAAAAGAAGTCAACGCCGTTGGTTACTGCCTGGGCGGCACGCTGCTGTCCTGCACACTCGCCTACCTGACCGCGCAGGAAAAACAAAGCAAAGGCAAAAAGAAAAACCCGATTGCCCGCGCCACGTATCTCGCGACCTTGATTGATTTTTCCGAACCCGGTGAAATCGGCGTTTACATCGACGAGCAACAACTCGATTTGCTCGACGCGCAAATGCAGAAAGAAGGCGTGTTCAGCGGCAAACAAATGGCCACGGCGTTCAACAGCTTGCGTGAGAATGATTTGATTTGGTCGTACTGGGTCAACAATTACCTGCTCGGCAAAACACCGATGGCATTTGACTTGTTGTACTGGAACTGCGATGCGACCAATCTACCGGCCAAGATGCATGCGTTCTATCTGCGTAATATGTATCTGAACAACAAACTGGCCGAACCGGGTGGTATTACCCTGCTCGATACGCCAATCGATATCGGCAGCATCGAAACGCCGGTGTATTTCCTGTCGACCGAACAAGATCATATTGCGCTGTGGACCGCCACTTATCGCGGTGCCCGCCTGCACAAAGGACCGGTGCGTTTTGTACTCGGTGGTTCTGGTCATATTGCCGGCGTCATCAATCCGGATGGCAGCGAAAAATACGGTTACCGCACGCACGGTGAATTGCCGGAAGATCCGATCCTCTGGCATGCCGAAAGCGAAGCCCACACCGGTTCCTGGTGGCGTGACTGGAACGATTGGGTTACCGAAGGCTGCAAAGCCAACGTGGCCGCCCGTCAAATCGAGAAAGCCATAGAACCAGCGCCCGGCAGCTACGTTCGGGTAAAAACCTGAGCGTTTCCGGAATGAAAAAAGGCCATCGTTTGATGGCCTTTTCTTTTCACACATTCTTCCACTTATCGACAATTAAACCGCGTAGTGCGCCAGCAACTCGTTGGCATGCAGTCGTTTGGTACCATTGCAACTAATAAAGCGACGCACCGGAAAATGCAGAATCGCCGCTTGCTGATACAACAAACGGGTTTCGTTGGTGTCGTGATTGGAAATCAACACCGGGATCTGTTTCTTGCTTAAACGTGCCGCCGCATTGGCCAGATCCTGCTGCGCTTCGGCGGTAAAGCTGGTGTAGGCATACGCCGTGAAACTGGCGGTGCGGCTTAATGGCACATAAGGCGGGTCGCAGTAGACGACATCACCTCGTTTGGCGGCCGCCATCACTTGCCGGAAATCGGCGCAAACAAATTCCGCTGTTTGTGCTTTCAGATGGAACGCCAGCATTTCCTTGACCGGAAAATACGGCAGCTTGAAGCGACCGAACGGTACATTGAACAGACCTTTGCTGTTGTAACGGCACAGGCCGTTATAGCCGTGGCGGTTCAGGTACAAGAACAACGCCGCTTTTTCTTTTTGCTGACGCTTGTTGTTGACGCGAAGCAGATTGAAGCGCTCACGGTGCTGATAAAATTTTTCGACTTGGTTATGCACGGCAGTGAAATAACGCGCGACATAATCAATAAAGTTGGCGCCGTCTTTTTGCAACGTCTGATAAAGGTTGATCAGATCCGGATTGATATCCGCCAGTTGATAGCTGCGGTAGTCGGTATTCAGGAACAAGGCGCCGGAACCGACGAACGGCTCGATCAGGCGCTTACCGTCCGGCAGCGCCTGCAGAATATGAGGCAGTACCCGGAACTTGCCGCCGGCCCATTTCAAGAAAGGTCGTTGCACGCCTGCTGCCACGAATGCGTTGCCTGAATGCTGAAAAGAATGCGAAAGATTGCGCGCAGTGTACGGGACTTGATCGGGAATTCAAGCTTTATTGCAAGCGTGGATCATTTAACCGGCGCGGCGGAAAACCGAAGGGCTCGCGACCCGATCACCCGGTAACAACACGCCGCGTGATTTCAGCCTGGCGCTCAGTGCGCTGCTATCCAGCGGTTCGCTAACCGCCTGACTTGGCGCTGGCAAATGCGGTTTGCTGCAAAACGGGCAGCTCACATAGAGCGTATCGCTACCGACGGAAACGGTACTACCGGGAAGGGCAGCGCGGGTTTGTTCGGTTTGCGCGGAGGTTTCGGTGGCTGTGGCGGCTTCGGTTTGTGTCCGTTGCTCAATCGCCAGTTCGGCCCGGGCACGAGCAATGCGACTGATCGCCTGGGCGGCGATGCGCCGATCCTGGGTAGAGGGATCCGCCGGCGCCAACGCCGCACGACGTACGGTTTGCAGTTTACGGATGGTGGCTTCGGCATCGCCCGGCACCGCCGAGGCATCAATAGGCACCTCGCCAGAGACGGCATAGCTCTGGCCATCCGGGCCACGCTGAAATCGGTAAGACGGCGCACCGGCATACTGACCTCCTACGGCGGCGTGTGCGGCTTCGTGCGCGCGCACGGCACGATCCCTGGCCGCCAAATCTCGAATTTCAATTTGTTCCTGACGTTGCTGCTGGCGTTGTTCGCGGTTCTCGCCTTGGTTTTCGGGCTGCTGTTCGTTGTTGGCAATTGCGCGTGGGTCCAGCGTCGCTTGCCGATCAGCTGGTGTTTCACGCGGCTGGGCCGTGGCCCGACTGCGGTCGTATTCGTCAACTTCAGCGCGCGGCGGCGTTGTTGCCGGCGCCTTTGGCGGCTCCGGAATCGGCTCGAAGCGAATGTTTTCATTACGCAATGCATCGAGCTGAGGATTCGGTGCCACCGGCAGATGAAAGACCGGTACGGCGAGCCCCATCATGGCGGCATTCCTGCCTTTAAGCCCTTACGTCGAGCAGACTGCCGAGCGTGCGCTGTTCAGTTTCGATAACGCGCGCCGAGGCTTCGGCGAGGCGTTCGGCCCGCAGCAAATCGACAACCGGCGTGACCAGATCCTGATCCGGATTGGTGGTGCCGGCCTGGGCGATGCGGCTGGAGGCATCAGCGGCCAGTTCATTGGCGCGCAAAACGCCTTGAACGCCGGAAGCGAGTGGACTCAGTTGCATAAACACCTCCAAGTGAGAACCCATGCCCATGCATGGCTTTGGACGTCAGGTGAGGTTTGACACCGGCACGCTGAGACGTGCCGGACAAACGCAGCATTACCGACAGAGTTTAGCTTATTTTTTAGCCAAAAGTGCGATGAAACTCGCAAGAACTATCCAAGCAGATGCGCGAGCGTACCGCTATCGAGCGAAAGCGCCGTTTCGTTGTACGCGAGTTCTGCCAACATCGGTGCCTGAATGTGTTCGCGCAGATAGGCTAGATTCTCGTCGTACATTGGCATCCGCGGCTGCGGATTATTGGCGACCCAGCCCAGAAGCGGCAAACCACTTTGGGCAATAGCGCTTACCGAAAGTAGCGCGTGATTGATACAACCCAAGCGCATACCTACGACCAGCACGACACCATCGCCAACTGACGCAGCCAAATCGGCAAAGGTTTCGCGCTCATTCAAGGGCACCAGCCAGCCACCAGCACCTTCGATAATGACCACTTCCGCATCGCTTTCACGCAACCAGCTCAAACTCTCGGCAATGCGCGCGACGCTGAGTTCGACGCCGGCCTGACGGGCAGCAATATGCGGCGCAATCGCTGGCGCAAAAACAAACGGATTCAGCAATGGATACGGCACGGAACTCTGCAATGCTTGTTGCAACGCTAAGGCGTCCTCGTTTTTCAATTCGCCGTCGATAGGCTCGGCACCGGAAGCTACCGGTTTGACCGCCAGCACCGAACGACCAGCGTTCTGCAGCGCGCGAATCAGCGCACAACTGACGTGAGTCTTACCAACACCGGTGTCAGTGCCGGTGATAAAGATCGTTTTGCTCATGGTGTTATTCCGGTTTGGCGCGACGAATCGGAATTTGCGAGACCGGCATCGCGAATTCCTGCGGCGCCGTTTGTCGCGCTTTCAACTCGGTACCCCAGGCGTGACCGTAAACCACTTCGTAGCTGACCGGTAATGTCTGATCTTCACGGCGAAAGGCTTGTTCGTAAGCACTCATCATTTGCCGTAACTGTTTTGGCGTCGTCAGGCTATGCGAACGGCCAGCGTTGCGATTATTGGCACCAATGCCTTTCAACTCGCGCATCAACTGCATAATGTCGCGATAGGTCAGCGTCAGCATTTCCATGTCCATGACCGGGTCGGCGAAAAAATTGCGCACCAGCGCGTCGCCGACATCGTGCATATCCATAAAACGGTTGACGTGTACCCGGTCATCAACGGTACTCCAGGCATGACGTAATTCTTTCAAGGTATCCGGTCCGAAGGTGCTGAACAGCAACAGCCCTTCCGGTTTCAGCACGCGCTGGAATTCGGCGAACACATTGTCGATATCATCGGTCCACTGCAGTGCCAAGCTGGAGAAAATCAGATCGACGGATTGATGCTCGAACGGCAATTGTCGGGCATCGGCGCACAGATACTTTTCCTTGGCAAACCAACCGCGTTTTTTATTGGCGTACTCGACCATGCCCGGCGCGATATCGACACCATAGACGCTGGCTTTCTTGTAACGCGTTTGCAAAGCACGGGTGCAGTAGCCGGTGCCGCTGCCGACATCGACAATCAATTTCGGCTCCAACTTGATCAAATCAAGCCGCTCCATCAATCGATCGGCGATCTCACGCTGCAGAAACGCGTGTTCATCGTAGGCTTTGGCCGCTGCACTGAACGCCTGCGCGACATCCTGTTTGGCGATCGCGTATTTGTCTTCGCGGTTGAAATCGCTCATGCCAGCCACCGGTTCAACACATCGAGAAATTCCTGCCGATGCGACAAAAATGGCGCGTGGCTGGATTTGTGGAATACGTAATGCTCACTGTTTGGCGCCAGTTGTTGGACATCGTCAGCGACTTTTGCTGGCACCAGGCCATCGAGTCGACCATATGCACGATAAAACGGCATTGCCAATTCTTTCAGGCGCGGACGCAAATCAACGGCTTTCAGCAATTGCAAACCGCCGCGCAAAGCCTGTGGTGCCGGCAGGCCGTGAATGAATACCCGCTCCTTGAAGTAGCGCATGTCTTCTTTCTGGGTTTCTGAACCCATTGTCGAAATCGCCAGAAAGCGAATCAGTGTCGCTTCGTAATCTTCGGTTAAAAATTGCTGAAAATTTTCCATGACGGTATCGCGCATCGCATGCGGCCAGCTGTCTTCTTGCAGAAAACGCGGATTGCTGCAAACGGTGACCAGTGATTTAACGCGTTGAGGATAATCAAGTGCGATCGCCGTAGCGACCATGCCGCCCAGCGACCAACCAACGTAGTGGGCGTTATCCGGCGCAATACTCAGCACCTGATCGCGCAAGTAATCGAGCGAGTAATCGCCGGCGGCAACCGGACTGCGGCCGAAACCGGGCAGATCGACAAAATGTACGCGGTAGTTTTTGGTCAAGGGTACGCGGATCAAATCGAACAAACCGGCATGCAGGCCCCAGCCATGCAGCAGCACCAGATCCGGCCCCTGGCCTTCGGTTTCGACATACGGCTTCAATGTCATGTTTCACTACTCAATAATTCATGCAAGGCATCGACCAGCGCATCAATTTGTTCGACACGATGTTCGGCCGATAACGTGATACGTAAACGGGCGCTGTTCTCGGGCACGGTTGGCGGCCGAATCGCGGAAATCCAGAAACCTTTTTCCCGCAAGGCCGCACTCAAGCGCAGCGCTTTTTCGCTATCGCCGACCAGTAGCGGTTGTATCGGGGTAATCGATGGCATCAACGACAAACCAGCTTGTTCGCCACACCGACGAAAATGAGCTATCAACTCATGCAATTTTTCGCGCCGCCAACTTTCGGTTTGCAGCAGTGACAAACTGGCACGTGTCGCGGCAGCAATCGCCGCCGGCATCGCCGTCGTGTAGACATACGGCCGGGCAAACTGCACGAGATAATCAATCAACTCGCGTGAACCGGCGACAAACGCACCAAACGTACCGATGGCTTTGCCGAGCGTTGCCATGTAAATCGGCATGCGTTTATGCGCTATAGCAAAATGCTCCGGCGCGCCTAACCCCTTTTCGCCGAGCACGCCGAAACCATGGGCATCGTCGATCATCAGCCAGGCATCATGTTGTTCGGCGCAAGCAAGCAATTCCGGCAGTGGCGCGATATCGCCATCCATACTGAATACGGCATCGCTGACGATCAGTTTGTGCCGTGCTTCAACGCGCGCCAGTTTGCTGCTTAGCGCATCGATATCATTGTGCGCATAGCGACTAAAGCGAGCACCGGATTGCAGGCCACCATCAAGCAACGAAGCGTGATTCAGGCGATCTTCAAACACCGCATCCGGCGCTGACATTAGCGCTGAGATAATGCCGGTGTTGGCCATAAAACCAGTTGAGAACACCAGTGCCGCTTCGACACCGAGCATCGCTGCCAGCTCGTCTTCGAGTGCCTGATGCTCGCGGCTATGACCGCTGATTAAATGCGAGGCGCCACTGCCAACACCCCAGGTTTCGGAGGCATCAACAAAAGCTTTTTTCACCAACGGATGATTGGCATGGCCAAGATAATCATTGCTACAAAAATTCAGCAGCGACTTGCCCTGCCACTGCAGCGTGACGCCGCAAGGCGAATCGACCTGCTGACGCACGCGCAGCAAATTGTTTGCCGCGCGTTCCTGCAGCGCTTGCGATAGAAAAGTGTTTAGCGCCGTCATCGCGGCCAACCGTCGGTGTCGTGCTTAGTGACGAGCGGTGGCGTCGTAATAAAGCGGCGAGGCTTCCGCAGTGACCGGAACGCGAACGTCTTCCAATTCGCTTTCGTGGATGTCGCGACGCTCAGGCTGAATGCCGAGCTTGGCGAACAAGGCCATATCGCGCTCGACATCCGGGTTGCCGGTGGTCAGCAGTTTTTCACCGTAGAAAATACTGTTGGCGCCAGCACTGAAACAAAGCGCCTGCATTTCCTCGCTCATTTCCTCGCGGCCAGCGCTCAAGCGCACATAGCTTTCCGGCATCATGATGCGGGCGGTGGCGATGGTGCGGACGAATTCCAGCCAGTCGAGCTTGTCGGTGTTTTCCAGCGGCGTGCCTTTAACCGCGACCAACATGTTGATCGGCACCGACTGCGGGTGTTCCGGCAAGTTCGCCAATTGCTGCAACAGACCGAGACGATCATTACGCGTCTCACCCATGCCGACAATGCCACCGGCGCAGACATTGATGCCGGCATCGCGCACATGCTGCAGCGTGTTCAGACGGTCATCATAGGTGCGGGTGGTGATGATCTGGCCGTAATACTCCGGCGAGGTGTCGAGGTTATGGTTGTAGTAATCAAGCCCGGCCTCTTTCAGCGCCAGCGCCTGATCTTTGTTCAGCATGCCTAGCGTCACGCAGGTTTCCATGCCTAAGTCTTTGACCGCGCGCACCATCGCCAGCACCACCGGCAGATCCTTGTCACGCGGGCTGCGCCAGGCCGCGCCCATGCAGAAACGGGTGGCGCCAGCGTCTTTGGCTTTTTGCGCATTGGCGATTACTTCTTCCAGCGCCAGCAACTGTTCCTTGCTAAGGCCGGTGTTGTAATGGCCACTCTGCGGACAATAGGCACAGTCTTCCGGACAAGCCCCGGTCTTGATCGACAGCAGCGTCGAGGTCTGCACCTGATTGGCCGGGAAATGGCGGCGATGCACGTTCATCGCGGCGAACAGCAGATCATTGAATGGCAATGAGAAGATCTGCTCTACTTCAGCCAGCGTCCAGTCGTGACGGGTTTTGGCGGTGATCAGGGTGTCGAGCAAGGCCATGGTGGCTGGGTTTCCGTTGCGCAGTGGAGAGGCGGCATGATAACCAGCCATGGCCGGCTGTCAACTTTCTGATGGCGATAAGGTTTACAGGGTATAAAAAGATAAGGATTGTCGATGTTGCGCAGTCTCTGTGTCAGCTGTGGCTGTTTTGCCGACCGCGATGATGGAATTTGCCGCCATTGCACCAAGGAGCTGCCACGCCTGGGGCCGGCTTGTCAGGCTTGCGCCCTGCCCTTACCTGCCGGCGCGCCGTTTTGTGGCCGCTGTGCCCGCGGCCGGCTGCCGGTCATTCGTAGCCATTGCCTGTTCGAATACCGGGCGCCTATCGATCAGCTGATCACCCGTTTCAAGTTCCGCGCCGATTTGACCGTCGGCCAGTACCTTGGCCGCTGGCTGGCCCAGGAACTGCGCATTGCCAATATGCCGGACGCCATTGTGCCGGTGCCGCTGCATCGCCGACGTCTGCGTCAGCGCGGCTTCAATCAGGCACTGGAATTGATCAAGCCGCTGGCTACGGCACGCGGCGTGCCGATCAGATTGGATCTGGTCGAACGCCGAATCGATACGCCGGATCAAATCGGTCTGAGCGCGCTGCAGCGCCGACGCAATATGCGCCAGGCATTTGCCTGCACCGGCCAAGCACTACCACGCCATATCGCGCTATTCGATGATGTCGTCACCACCGGCGCTACCGTGCTGACGCTGGCTCGTTGCCTGCGCGCCGCTGGTGTCGAGCGTGTCGATGTCTGGGCGCTGGCGCGGGCGACCGGCAGTATTACCCGTTAGCGCCGGTAATACTGCCAAAGTTGCTGGCAAACGGATTTGTATACTGCGTCAAACCATTACAAACACACGAGGGATTCACGATGCGATTGTTTGCTGCGGCACTGTTTGCTTTGTCAACGATGTCGGCTACCGGATTTTCCGCGGCAGCCGAAGCCGATTACCGAAACGCCATTGCCCACAGCCATCGCAGCGAAGCTGATCGGCGCGCTGATATGCATCGTCATCCATTGACCGTGTTGCAGTTCGCCGAGGTGCAACCTGGCGAAGTGGTGCTCGATGTGTTTGCTGGTGGGGGTTATTACAGCGAATTGTTGGCTCATGTCGTCGGCGAAAAAGGCCGCGTCGATGCCTTCAACAATCAGCCGTATTTGAATTGGGTTGGAGATCAAATCCGCAGCAGATTGGCTGACAATGCGCTGCCGAATGTGCGCCGGCTCGATACCGAAGTCGATGACTTGTCATTGCCGGCCAAGCACTATGATTTGATCATCGCCAGCATGGCGTTCCATGATTTGTACTACGCCGACCCGACCAATGGTTGGCCGGAAATGAATGTGAAGAAGTTTTATCAAACCCTGCATCGGGCGCTGAAACCGAATGGCCGTTTGATCGTTATCGATCACAGTGCCCGTCCCGGCACCGGCGTTAGCGCGACACAGAGCCTGCATCGCATCGATGAACAATTCCTGATGAAGGATTTGCAGCAGGCTGGGTTTGTGCTGGACGCACAATCGGATGCCTTGCGTAACAGCAATGACAATCGCGATATGTCGAGTTTTGAACCGCGTATCCGCTATCAGACTGACCGGTTTTTGTGGCGGATGAAAAAAGCCGGAAGTTGAAACGATTCAGCGTTTTTCCATCAATAGTCGGACAACAGCAATCGCAAAAAATAAACCGACCTGAGCCAACAACACCGGCAACCAATCACCGGCGAATACGCCGATGACGATGCCGGAAACAATCGCGGAAAACAGCGCCCAGATCATGCCCAGATCGCGACGGCCATGTTTGGCTTCTTCCTTGCCCATCGTGTAGAACGCGAATAACAACACGCCGGCCAGAATGAAATTGGGTTGAGTGAAAAACATGGTCAGCGCTTATTGTTCGGCCAACGCCAGCATTTCTTTCGCATGCTGACGGGTGGTGTCGGTGATCGTAGCACCACCGACCATACGGGCGATTTCATCAACGCGGGCGTCATCCAGCAAGGCCGTGATGGCCGTTGTCGTTTGTTTGCCTTTGCTGGCTTTCGCGACTTGATAATGCTGATGGCCGAGCGAGGCCACTTGCGGTTGGTGAGTCACGCACAAGACTTGCGCATTACGCGCCAACTGACGCAGCAAACGGCCGACGATTTCAGCGGTGGCACCGCCGACGCCGACATCGACTTCATCGAACACCATGCAAGGCGTATCGCTACCGAGGCTGACCAGCACTTGTATTGCCAGACTGATGCGCGACAGTTCACCACCGGAGGCGACTTTCGCCAGCGGCTTCGGGCTTTGACCGGCATTGGCGCTAACCAGAAATTCGATTTTTTCCTGCCCGTCCGGGTGCGGCTGACCTTCTTCGCGTGCGGCCAAATCGACGACGAATTTGCCGCCTTTCATGCCCAGCTGAGCCATGTAATCCTGCACGGCTTTTTCCAGTTTCTTGGCGCCTTTCTTGCGCTGCTCGCTCAACTGTTCAGCGGCATGCTGCCAGGCTTGCTGAGTTTTGCGTAAACGCTGTTCCAGTTCAGCGACGCGCGCCGCCGAATTATCGAGTGCGTTCAGCTGCGCTTGCAGCGACTCCAGATGCGCCGGTAACGCCGGCATATCAACCCGGTGTTTGCGCGCCAGCGCATGCAGCACCGTTAACAGTTGTTCGAGTTCAGCGAGGTTTTCTTCGTCGATATCGATGCGCTCGGCGTAGCCGTGCATGTCATGCGCCAGATCGGACAGCGTCGCCTGCACATCGATCAAACTGCTTTGCGTCGCGTTCAGCGACGGGTCGAGATGATGCAGACGATGCATCAATTCCAGCGCCTGCGACAGGCGTGCAGTGGCGCCATGCTCATCGTCATCGAGCGCCTCGGCGATTTGCTCTGCGAGCTGGCGCATTTCGGCGCCATGGGCAGCGCGCGTGTGGCGCGCTTCCAATTCGTTGATGTCAATGTTGGCAACACCGGCCTGCTCCAGCTCGCCAATCTGAAAACGCAGCAAATCGACCCGAGCGGTGCGATCACCATCGTCGCCTTGCAGGCTCTGCCATTCGTTTTTGCATTGCAGCCAGGTTTTGTACTGCTGACGAACGTTTTGCACAGCGGCATCCAGACCAGCGAAACGATCGAGCACATCGCGTTGATGGCTGGCTTGCAGCAGCCGTTGATGTTCGTGTTGGCCGTGGATTTCGACCAGCATCGCGCCAAGGTCGCGCAATTGCGTCAGCGTGCAGGGCGTGCCGTTGATGAACGCCCGTGAGCGGCCGTCCTTGTTGATCACCCGACGCAGAATCAGCTCGTCGTCGACATGGATTTCCTGCTCACGCAGCCAAGCGGCGGCTTCGCTTTTCGGCGCCAGTTGGAAACTGGCGGAGATATCGGCTTGATCAGCGCCATCGCGAATGACGTTACTGTCGGCCCGGTCGCCGAGGCTCAAACCCAGCGCGTCGATCAGAATCGACTTGCCGGCGCCGGTTTCGCCGGTCAACACGGTCATGCCTTTATGCCAGTCGAGCGTCAGGCGTTCGATCAGCGCAAAGTTCTGGATAGTCAGGGAGAGCAGCATAGAAGGGCCGGCCGCGGGCAGAATGGCCGGTAGTGTACAAAGGGTTAACCGTCCTTGTCAGCCGCCTTCCTTAGCAGCTAGACCCCAAAAGTGAAATTACGCGGCAACCAAACGCTCAACGCGTGGGCAACGGGCCGACGCAGCGCGCACCATCGTGCCGACTTCGGTAATCAATGGCCGGCGGGTACCGCGGAATTGGCAGATGTCACCAACGGCCTCGAACGGCACCGACAAGCGACCGAGCATCCGCTCCATGGCTGGCGTGATCAGGCACAGCCAGTGGCTGACGTTCTGTTTGACGCTGTAGCGCCAGGCCGCGTAAATCATCGCCAGCATGATGTCGGAGCCCTGATACCAGTCGCCGCGCACCGATCCATTCGGGTGACGCAGGCACAGCCGCGACAGTTCCATGACCGAAGCACCGAGTTCATTCAAGCGCGATTGATTCAGCGCCGTAACGCTGGCCGCCGGCAGCAGCGGGTTACCGCGCACCAGGCGCAAGGCGCCGCATGGCAGGCCGCTTTGACGATCGTAGGCAACGAATGGGACGGCATGGAGATCGAATTCATCGTGTTCTTCACCGAGCGTGCTGCCGGCCTCAAAGCCGCGCCGCTCGCAGTAAACCTGATAGCGCAGCGCGTGATGGTCGCGCCGCTGTGCTGGCGTTGTCGCCAGCACAACCTCAATGTTCGACATGTCGAACTACCCCCAAGAAAACCTGTCGCTAGGTCAAATTCAAATACCTGCCCATCCATCCATGAGCGAAACAGGTTTGCGGACTATTGAGTTTTCCGTCGTGGCCTTGCCACGCAGAAAATCAGTCCATGGACGCAAACTAGCAAATCAATAAAACCAAAATGTGACGTCACCCACAAGATCGGAAAATGATCGACTGACCTATACTGATTTTGTTGTTCGACGTTTGCGCAATTCGTTGTTGAGTAATGTTGCCGACGAAAATTTGCGCAGGACGTGCAGCGTTTTTTTGCCAATTTCACGGCGAGGCTTGTGTGCGGTTTTATCGTTCGCCACCAGATTTTGTGTCATTCAATTACCCCAGGTTCACTATGGAATTTTCCCAATACTTGCAACGCATGGTTGAACAGGACGGTTCCGACTTGTACCTGTCGACCGGCGCGCCGGCGAGCCTGAAAGTGCATGGCCGAATGGCGCCGCTGGAGCCGACACCGCTGGCCAATGGCCGGGTCCGGGAGCTGGCGTTTGGCCTGCTGAGCGAAGCCCAACGCCAGCAATTCGAGCAAAAGCCGGAACTGAACATCGCCTGGAGCGAACCGGGCGTTGGCCGATTCCGGGTCAATCTGTTCCGCCAGCGCAACGAAGTGGCGATGGTCGTACGCGCGATCAAAACCGAAATCCCGAACTGGCAGAGCCTTGGCCTGCCGGAAATTCTGACCAAGCTGGCGCTGCAAAAACGCGGCCTGATTCTGGTTGTCGGCGCCACTGGCTCCGGTAAATCGACGACGATGGCCTCGCTGATCGATTATCGCAACGAACATTCGGCCGGCCATATCATCACCGTCGAAGACCCGGTCGAGTTCCTGCATCGGCACAAGCACTGCGTCGTCAACCAGCGCGAAATCGGCATGGATACGCTCTGCTACGAGGACGCCTTGAGCAATGCGCTGCGCCAGGCGCCGGACATGATCATGCTCGGTGAAATTCGTCACCGGGAAACCATGGAGTATGCACTCGCTTACGCCGAAACCGGCCATTTATGCCTATCGACGCTACACGCGACCAACGCCAACCAGACCATCGAACGGATTCTGAGCTTCTTTCCCGATGACCGTCAGCAACAGGCCCTGCTGGATCTGTCGTTGAATCTGCGTGGCGTCATCTCACAGCGGCTGATCCCGGCCATCGATGGCAGTCGGGCGCTGGCCTTGGAAATCCTGCTGGTAACACCGCTGGTGCAGGACTTGATCAAGCGTGGCGAGGTCAGCTCAATCAAGGAAGTCATGGAAAAAAGCGAGAACCTCGGCATGCAGACGTTCGATGCCTCGCTGTTCCAACTCTACCGGGCCGGCCGCATCAGCCTCGACGAAGCGCTGAAAAACGCTGATTCGAAAAACAATCTGCGCCTGCGTATTACGCTGGCCGAAGGCCGCACCGTTGAAGGCAGCGATATCGATCGGACCAGCGAAAGCGCCCCGCAGTCGCCGTTAAGCCTGCCGATAGATCCCGATCTCGAGCGCTAGCACACCTGAGCAATCCATATTCGAAACCCCTTGCGCCCACATGGTTTGTATTGCAAACTAATTTGCACATACATCAAGGAGCCCATGATGAGACCCGTTACCGACCCCCTGAAATTCAGTGAAGCGCCCGCTGGCGAGAAATCAGCATCCGTGCCGACGCTGGCCGAGCTGACCCGACGCTACGCCCGCTTTTCCCGCAGCGCCGGCGGCCTGTCATCGGTATTAGGCGGAGTCCTGTGCATCGGCATTTTTCTGCTCGGGCTGGCGCTGGAGTTGAACTGGCCGCTGCGCATAGCGCTCGCCAACGCTCCATTTGTCTGGCTGCTCAGCAAAGAATTGCTGACCCGGTTTTATTACCAGCGTCATGGCCGGGTCGAGCAACGCGTCAGCGACAGTGAACGGCGCTGGCATATCGGATTTACCGCGTTTGTCGCGTTGGTGTCGCTGGTCATCATCATATCGGTGCTGATTGGTAAAGGCCTGTCCGGCATCACCATTGGTGGTTGGGGATATTTGCTGGTCGTCGCGCTGATGCCGTTCGTCGTCTGGCGCTGGCTCTGGTCATCCAGCGACTTCATTGTTGGCGTCTCGATGATTTGCCAGTCGGCGGTGTTTCTCGGCGGTGGTCATTACCAATCGGACTGGCTCGGCGCCTACCTGCTGTTTGCCGGCCTGCTGGCGATTTTGCTCGGTGTGCGCGAGCACAGAGAGTTTCTGCGGCTGCGCCAATCATTGTTCGGGGCTGAGCAATGAGCCAACCGCCCCCAGAGCAGGCGCTTGATGCGCTGCTGCAGCTGGATCGCTTGATTCATGAGCCCTCAAGGCTAGCCATTCTGACCGTGCTTTCCGAAGCGGAGTGGGTCGAGTTTTCGTTTCTGGAAGCGGCTTGTCGGCTGAGCAAGGGCAACCTGTCCAGTCATTTATCGAAACTGGAGGCGGCAGGGTTTATCGAGATCGACAAGCGCTTTCGCGGCAAACGACCGCTGACCTCGATTCGCCTGACCGATAGTGGCCGCGCGTCCTTGAATCAATACCGGCAGCAACTGCTGCAATTCATGCAAAACAGCTAACCCCTGAATAAACCATCGAAGGAACGTCTTATGTTGAAAACGATTTACCTGGCATTGATTTGCCTGCTGGCCAGCGCCACGTCCATGGCTTGCCAACTGACTGCCGAAACGGCAAAGACCCGTGGTCGTCATTTCGCCGAGCAACTGCAACAACAGCAGGGGAAGGAACTTTGGCAGCAGATGACGCCAACGATGCAAAAAGCGCTCGGCAGTGAAGCAGCGCTGAATGAATTTAGCCGCCGCATTCGTGCCGATCTCGGTGAGCCACTGGAGTTGCTCAGTGAAACGGTCGAACAAAACCAGGGCTTCTGGGTTTACCAGCGTTACATGAGCTTTTCCACAACCGCCATTCCGGTGCTGACGCAGCTGGTGTTTGACCCGCTGGGCAAAGTGGCAGGGCTTTTAGTCAAGCCACAGGCGATGTCGATGCGCCCTGCTGATAGTGCTCACCTGAATTACCAAACCAAGGCCGATATGCGTCTGCCGTTTGATGGTGAATGGTTCGTGTTCTGGGGTGGTCGCGATCTGAAGCAGAACTACCATGCGGCGAACAGGAACCAGCGTTTTGCGTACGATTTTGTCGTCCACCGCGATGGCAAGAGTCACCAGAACAACGGTCTGCAGCTCAGCGATTATTACTGTTGGGGTAAACCGATTTTGAGCCCGGCCGATGCGGTCGTCATCCATGCCGTTGATGACTTGCCGGATCAAGCCATCGGCTCAATGGACCGCGCCAATCCGGCCGGCAATCACCTGATTCTCGATCTTGGCAACGGCGAATACGCGCTGCTGGCGCATTTCCAGCAACTTAGCCTGCGCGTCAAAGTTGGCGACCAGGTGAAGCAAGGCGACACACTCGGCCTTTGCGGCAACAGCGGTAACACCTCGGAACCGCACCTGCATTTTCATTTGCAAACCGGCAAACGCTTCGGCGAAGGCGATGGCTTGCCAGCGCAGTTTCAGCAGTACCAAGCCGACGGCGCACTCATCGAACGAGGCGAGCCAACACGCGGACAGATCATCCACAACGCTAACGCACCGTGAAAATGTTTCAATGCACACAGCCGTTTACAGTTTGTCGCACAAGCTCGCGCTTTGATGGCAATAATGACCTCATGGTGCAACGCCAAGCAGGAGAACGACAATGAGCTTTATTTTGACAGTGTTGGTGTGGTTGTTGCTGGCAGCAATCTGCTGGCCGGTCGCTATTCTGGCCTTGGTGTTGTTGCCGGTGATCTGGCTGTTGTTGTTGCCATTTCGGCTGGCCTTCTGGGCACTGGAAGGCATCCTGTCGTTTGTCAAAGCGCTATTTATGCTACCAGCACGATTGCTCGGAGCCAGGAGTTGAACTATGCGTCGCTGGCTGTTCAGTTCTGGCCTGCTGGCCTGGGCGTTTTTGTTCTACTTGCTCGGCAGCTATCGTGCAACCATGATTCTGGTCGCGGCAACGGCGCTGTTTGAAGTGTGGCTGTGGTCGCGTATGCTTCGACGTACTGCTGATGACGAGTAACTAGCAATGGCTGATTTGTGGGATTTCATTCAGCACTTTCAAATTGACCGCGCGCGTGAAAACGCCATTGATGCCAAATACACTGCACTGTCCGCTAGTTCCCAGATTGAACAACTGGAGCAACGGGTCGAGGCGTTGGCGTTGACCTGTCAGGCAATGTGGGAACTACTGTCCAGGCAACAGGACTTCAGCAATCAGTTGCTGATGGAGAAAATGGAAGAAATCGATTTACGGGATGGTGTTCGAGACGGCAAATCCACGGCGACTTCGCAACATTGTCAGCAATGCCGGCACAAACTCAGTGATCGCCATCCGTATTGTTTTTATTGTGGCGCCGCTCTACCCAAAGGACAGGCGTTTCAACGAAAGGCTCGTTAAAGCCATTATCAACGCCGATAGCGATCAAACGCCGGAAACGCCCATCCCCGAAAGGCCAACAGCACCGAGCAGCCTTCGCGTTGCGCGGTCGGCTGTGCCGCATCGGCGCGCACCAGCTCGGCTATCTCCCTGGCGGTTTTCGCCAGCCGCTCACGCACTTTCTCGGCGCTGCTTTTGCTGACCATTGCCGGCATAAAACGGAGAAACCCCTCCGGCTGGAAATCGCCGGCAAAAAACGGCTCACGCACATGCTGATCGAAATATTGTTGGATCGGCCCGTCCGGCAACCAGGCAAAGTCGCGAGCGGCGCGCAGTCGCACCCGATTGCCCGGTAATAAATCAATCAGCTGCATCCGGTCGAGCGCAGCCAGGTGGCGAATCAGTTCCGGCCAGTCGAATTGATAATCCTGCTGGATCAGTGCCGGTTGCCAATCGTTCAGCAACAGATAGGTGACCAACAGTCGTTTTTCATCGGCGACCAGTTCCTGTTCCTGCTCGCGGCTCAAGGACGAAAGCTGTAAGCGCTGACGTTCGGCCAGTTGCACCAGCTCGCTCAGCTCTAACCCGCATAGCGCAGTGATGTGGTTCAAGCGGTTCAGACTGAGCTCGCCGCTGTTCATCAGCCGCTTGATACTGGCTTCCGACAGCGCCAATGCCTCAGCCACCTGTTTATAACTGATGCCAGCCGCTTTCAGCTGTTGCTTCAGTGCCGTCATCAACCCCGGAGTTTCGCTCATTGGTATTACCTGGTGATACCTGATGAGCCATTATGCGCGACTTTTCACGATTTCGTTGCAGACGGTGTTCCAGCTCAGCACAGTGCATCGGCCGGCATGTGCCGGCCAACCGGAAGTTGAAACGATGAAACGCTTCACTGCACTGATGCTGACGAGTCCACTTGCTGCCGAAGCCGCCGACTCAGGCTTCGGCAATTCCTTGCCTGAAGTGCTGATACTGGCCGCGCTGATCATCATCGGTCTTCGTTTCCTGAACCGTAAGCTGTCGGCGCTACTGCAGGCGCTGCGGATGAAAAACAAATGATTCAGGCGTTACGCGGCGGGGTTTGCAGTCCTTTGACGAAGGCTGGCCGTGCCGCCAGTTCGCTTACCCAACGACGCAAAGCGGGAAACTGGTTCAGATCCTGGCCGGCTCGCTCGGCCAGATTGACCCAGGGAAAGGTGGCGATATCGGCAATGCTCAGCTCGTTTCCCGCCAGGTAACGGCTGCGATTCAACTGCTCATTCAGTACGCCATAGAGCCTTGCCGTTTCGGCATGGTAGCGACGGATACCGTAATCAACACGCTGCGGGGCGTAATGCTTGAAATGGTGATACTGGCCCTGCATCGGGCCGACGCCGCCCATCTGGAACATCAGCCATTGCAGCGCTCGCGAGCGCGCTTTTGGTTCGCGCGGTAGTAGCTTGCCGGTTTTCTCGGCCAGATAGATCAGAATCGCGCCACTTTCAAACACAGCGAAGTTATCGTTGTCACGATCGACAATGGCCGGGATGCGGCCATTCGGATTGATGGCCAGAAACCACGGCTGCTTTTGTTCATTGGCCGACAGGTTGATCGGATGCAGGGCGTACGGCAGGCCCATCTCCTCCAGTGCGATGGAAATCTTGTGCCCGTTTGGTGTGGCGGCACTGTATAAGTCAATCATGGTTGACCCTCCCCTATGGCCTATACTCGATTGGATTAAAAGAAAGCGAAAGCTTCTGACGACTGTCGAGCCGCCATGCGATTGAACTCTGCGATTGTAATCAAATTACTGCATCATCGTTGGCTACCGGCGATCGTGGCAGGCGTCGTGCTGTTGCTCAGCATTGTCAACGGCATCAATCATTGGCTCAACGCCAAGCAACCGGGGCAGCGCGAATTCAGTTTCGCCGTGCAAGAGCGGCTATACGTGCTCGACCAGCGCCTGGACATGCTAACCGATGCACTAAAGGATTATCGTACCTTGCTGCAAGCAGTGCCGCGTGTCGACCGTTCGGTGGTCGAGCAATTCGGCAACAATCTGTTGGAACGCTATCCGGAAATTCGCACGCTGTCGGTCAGCGATGTCTATAGCGCCCAGCGCACCGAGCAACTGGTGCAAATCAGTCGCCAACGCGGCCAACCGGTCATCACAGATGTCGAGCACTCGGATGCGCCGGTACTCGATATGAGCCGACTGAATTTCTACGACGAACGCGATCAGCGTCTGCGCATTCTGCCCGCCAGCGATGGCGAATCCAGCGAGCGCGCGCTGGATTTATTTTTACCGGTGTTCTATCTGGCAGAACAACGTCACTCGACCGCGTTGCTTTCTGTCGTGCACATGCGCATCGATATCGGCAAAAGTTTCGCCATCGCCCGGCAACCTTTGCCGCGGGTTGGTATCGACTATCTGCTGTTCGATGATCAACGACAGTTGATGCAGAGTTTTCCGGCCCGCACCAGAGCACAGGTACCAGCGTCATCAGAATGGCCGCGACTGATGCGTGAGGCGCGCTATAAAAGCGAGTACGCCTTTCTCGTTGGTGGCCTGAACTGGATGATGGTGGCCATCTCCACCGATGATGCCTTCAACATTTCCGCTTGGCATCTGTGGTTCGAGCCGCTGCTAGGCTTGCTGCTGGCATTGGCCATTTTCGCCATTGCCCGTTACTGGCAACGGCTTTACATACAAAAACAACAACAGGCAGAACTGTTTCAGCAGCGTTGGCGCCAGGAACAACTGCATGCCAAACACATGGACGAAGAGCTGACCCATCTGACCTATATTCTTGCTCATGATTTTCGTGCACCGCTGCGTCATTTGCGCTCGTATCCGCATATTGCGCTGGAAGAATTGGGCGAGCAAATCAACAATGAGGCACGCACAGCGTTGACCCGCATTGCCGAAACAGCAGACAAGCTCGGTAAGCTGATGGACGACTTGCTGAAATTTTCGCGCATTGGTCGCAGCGCGCTGAAACCCAAGGTAATCAACCTGTCGGCCATCGCTTCAGCCAGCTACTTGGCTGTCAAAAAACGATACCCCGAGGCGGAGTCACAACTGCGCTGCACGCCGGAACTGATGGTCTGGGCTGATCCGGAATTGATGCGCATCGTGCTCGATGAATTGTTCGACAACGGCTTCAAGTACACCGCACACCGATTGGTCGCCGAGTTCGCTTTTGGCGTCGACTTCAGCACCGACACGGCGGCATTCTTTGTTCGCGACAACGGCGAAGGCATTCAACCGGCTGAAATCAATCGCCTGTTCCAACCGTTCAATCAGGTCAATGCCGAAGATCGATTTGGCGGCCGCGGTATCGGGCTGGCGATTGTTCGCCGTGTGATTGAGCGACACGGCGGCCGCTGCTGGATCGAATCGAAACCGGAGCAACAAACCAGTATTTATTTCACGCTGCCCGCGCAGAACTGAAATTTCTTGGGCAACAAAAAACCCGCCGAAGCGGGTTTTTTGTTGGTTCGGAAATGCCTGGATTAGAAATCCATGCCACCCATACCGCCAGGCGGCATGGCCGGAGCGGCTTCTTTCTTCGGCAGCTCGGAAACCATGGCTTCAGTGGTCAGCATCAGGCCAGCAACCGAGGCAGCGTTTTGCAGCGCGCTGCGAGTGACTTTGGTCGGATCCAGAATACCGAACTCGACCATGTCGCCGTACTCACCAGTGGCAGCGTTGTAACCGAAGTTACCTTTGCCACCAACGACTTTGTCCAGCACGACACTGGCTTCTTCGCCGGCGTTGGTCACGATTTGACGCAACGGCGCAGTAACCGCACGCTTCAACAGGCCGATACCGGCGTCTTGATCGGAGTTGATACCTTTCAAGCCTTCCAGCGCGTTCAGGGCACGCACCAGCGCAACACCGCCGCCAGGGACGATGCCTTCTTCAACGGCAGCACGGGTGGCGTGCAGCGCGTCTTCAACGCGGGCTTTCTTCTCTTTCATTTCCACTTCGGTAGCGGCACCGACTTTGATCACGGCAACACCGCCAGCCAGTTTGGCCACGCGCTCTTGCAGTTTTTCGCGATCGTAATCGGAAGAAGTTTCTTCGATTTGGGCGCGGATTTGCTTGACGCGGGCTTCGATGGTTTTGCTGTCACCGGCACCATCGATGATCGTGGTGTTTTCTTTGGTGATTTGCACGCGCTTGGCTTGACCCAGATCGTTCAGCGTGGCTTTTTCCAGGGTCAGACCGATTTCTTCGGAAATGACGGTACCGCCGGTCAATACAGCGATGTCTTCCAGCATGGCTTTGCGGCGATCGCCGAAGCCTGGGGCTTTGACGGCAGCGACTTTGACAATACCGCGCAGAGTGTTGACGACCAGGGTGGCCAGCGCTTCGCCTTCAACATCTTCAGCGATGATCAGCAGCGGCTTGCCAGCTTTGGCAACGCCTTCCAGCACCGGCAACAGATCGCGGATGTTGGAGATTTTCTTGTCGACCAACAGCACGAACGGGTTTTCCAGCTCGGCGCTCATCGTGTCTTGCTTGTTGATGAAGTACGGCGACAGGTAGCCGCGGTCGAACTGCATACCTTCAACCACGTTCAGTTCGTTCTCGAGACCCGAACCTTCTTCTACAGTGATGACGCCTTCTTTACCGACTTTCTTCATCGCGTCGGCAATGATGCGACCGATTTGCTCGTCGCTGTTGGCAGAGATAGTGCCAACCTGGGCGATCGATTTGTCATCGGAGCATGGCTTGGAGATTTTCTTCAGCTCTTCAACGATAACGCCGGAAGCCTTGTCGATACCGCGCTTCAGATCCATCGGGTTCATGCCGGCGGCAACCAGCTTCATGCCTTCAGTCAGAATGGCTTGCGCCAGCACGGTGGCGGTCGTGGTGCCGTCACCGGCGACATCGGAAGTCTGAGAAGCGACTTCCTTGACCATTTGCGCGCCCATGTTTTCGAACTTGTTTTCCAGTTCGATTTCTTTGGCGACGGAAACACCGTCTTTGGTGATGGTCGGAGCGCCGAAGCTCTTGTCCAGCACTACGTTGCGGCCTTTCGGGCCCAGGGTGACTTTTACCGCGTTGGCCAGAACATTAACGCCGGCCAGCATCTTGGCGCGGGCGTCGTCGCCGAAGCGTACGTCTTTAGCTGCCATGTTGAAATTCCTCTTTATTGATTCGTCAGTATGGGTTCAGGTTGACGTGCGGATTAACCGATCACGGCAAACAGATCTTCTTCGCGCAGTACGACCAGCTCTTTGCCGTCGACTTTCACTTCGGTGCCGCTGTATTTGCCGAACAGCACCTTGTCGCCGACCTTGACGCTCAAGGAAGCGACTTCACCATTGTCCAAGCGCTTGCCCGGGCCAACAGCCAGGACTTCACCTTTGCTGGGTTTTTCTGCGGCGTGGTCAGGAATGACGATACCGCCGGCGGAGACGCGCTCCTCTTCTAAACGACGGACGACGACGCGGTCGTGCAACGGACGTAGGTTCATTGCGTTTTCTCCTCGAAATAAACGCTGTGTCGAATGATCGCCGGGCCGCGGAACGGCCCGGCACTGAAGCTATAGGCCACCCTATATGGGGGTGCTGGATTAGCACTCAAGAGGGCGGAGTGCTAAAAATTTTACGCGCTTTGCTTGGCGGACCCAAGGCCCGCACCAAGAAATTGCCTAATTTTTATCCTTCAGGCAGACTGCGCGGCCGCCGGCTGGACCGGCTGTTGTTAGTTCTACGTCGGTTTATCACCTCAATGTTGTTGCGTTTCCTATTTTTTGTGTTTGTCGCCGGTTTCAGCGTCGAATTGTCGGCGTCGGTCCGCGGCTGCGACCCTCAGTACCTGCGTCAGGCTTACAGCGAGGCTCATCAGTTTGCCGCCATAGAAGGCGCTCCCTATGCGCTGTTGGCCAACAATGCCTACGCCACCGCTGGTATGCGATTCCAGTTGCCGGCCGGCTGGCAGAGTTTGAAACAAAGCAGTGAACAGCGGCAAATTGGCCTGCAGTACGAACTGTTCGGTTGGCAGGAAAACGGCCAGGTGAAGCGGCTGGCGCTGGCTTTTCGTGGCACTGACGAGTTAATTGACTGGTGGCATGGCGCCATTACCGGCACTCAATATCAGCAAGCGCTGGCAATTGCCACCGAAATTCGCCGCCAGTATGCCGGCTTGCCGCTGGTTGTGACCGGCCACTCGCTCGGTGGTGGTCTGGCGCTGCATGTCTCGATGCAGATGGAACGGGTTTCCGCCTACGCCTTCAACCCGAGCCCGATTACCCGTAGCCCGGTCAAACCGGTGAAAAACCGTCGGGTGGTCTATTGGGAGTACGACGATCCGCTGCATTATGGTCGACGCTTGCTGATGCAGGTGCCGGATGCGGTGTTCTGGAAATTCGATTTCGTCAAACGCGATGGCCATAAATCGGAAGTGCTGGCCAAGGGCTTATTGATGCTGGCGGCACTGAACAATGACGAGTACGCGCAAACCTTGGTGCTCAACTGCGACATCGATCCGCTTAGCCGCTAACGTTCAGCGTAGGATGCGCCAGAGCAGCGCTGCAGCTACCAACAACAAGGCCAAAATCACTGAGGCGCGTTCCGGCAAATAATGTCGGACCGGCAACACAAACGGCGATGCGATCAACGCCCCTAAGCCAAACGCCAGCATCGGCTGCCCGGCCCGCCAACCCCAGATCAGCAAGGCGACTGTCGCGATCGACAACGACAGCAAACCGAATAGCCAGCGCCAGGGCGATCGAACCATGCTCGAATAAGTGCTGACACCCGACAAATACAGTAGTGGTGCCAACCACTGCTGCCAGCGCGGCATTGGTGCTTCATTGCTCACTAGAGTTTTCGAATCGCGCTCAGCAACCAGCAAGGCTTTGGCACCGCGATAACTCTGGCCCAGATGCGCCACCGCAATCGCCAGCCAGAGCGATGAGCCAAACGACCACACACCGCTGATCGTCAGCAAACCCAAGCGCTGCCCCTGGCCATTATCCAGCAGCCGGGCAAGCAGGCCGACGACAACCAGCCAAGCGAACTGCGTATCGATAGTCATGTCGGTATTGAGGATGGCATTGAAAATGCGCAGTATCGGCAAAGCTGTAGTGATGACGGAAATGCTGCACCTCCATGCCGATATGCCGCCTCGGGATATCAGCAAAAAACCAATGCGATAGCCGCGCCAAATGTTCAGCCAGCCTTCAGACATTTCGACTACACTGCCGCTACACAGTAAGGAGAAACCCTATGTCGCGCGTGTTGCTGTTATTGCCGTTGCTGGCCTGCGCCTGCACACCAACGGTGCGGATTGAAGCGCCGGACAAACCGATCGAGATCAACATGAATGTCAACATCAAGCATGAGATTCTGGTCAAGGTCGAAAAAGAAGTGGAAAAACTGTTCGACGAGAACAAAGGTTTATTCTAGGAGCGCACGATGAAAACGATGATGCATGCCTTATTTATCGCGCTGACCTTGCTGGCCAGCAGCGTTTTCGCTGCCGATTTGAAGTCGGCGAAAGCCAGCGGTTTGGTTGGCGAACAGAACAATGGTTATCTCGGTATCGTGGTGCCGAATCCGCCTAGTGATGTGCAACAAATGGTCAACTCGGTCAACGAGCAGCGCAAAGCCCATTTTGCGCAAATCGCCGCGAAAACCGGCGTCTCTCTGGATGAGGCAGCGAAGGTGTTCGCCAAAGAAGCGTATGAACGCACCGAGTCCGGCCATTACCTGCAAGACAGTAATGGCAAATGGGTGAGGAAATAATCGTCACTGAAAAACAAAGGCGCCGTACGGCGCCTTTGTTTTTGCTGACAAAATCACGCCGCAATGCTGACTTTCTCACTGCTGGTCCACAGTGGTGCGCGTTCCAGCACGCTGTGCACCGTCTGCTTGCCGGAAATGATGTTTTCGATTTCATGATGCGCGACATGTGGTACCAACCATTCCATCAACTGACGCGCATAGCGGCGCAGCAGTGTGTTGTGGCGGAGCAGAATCCAGGTGACGCAGGTTGGAATCGCCGCTGGTGCCGTCAGCACCGCCAGATCTTCACGGTCAGCCGGGGTAATGGCCATTTCGGCCAGAATACCGACGCCCATGCCGGCACGGACATAGGTTTTGATCACATCGGCATCGCGTGCAGTGCAGGCAAAACGTGGTTCCAGTTCCTGCTCGCGGAAGGCGCGAGTCAGTGACGATTCGCCGTTCAGCGAAGAGTCGTAACTAATCAAGGAATATTTGGCCAAGTCGGCCAGAGTCAGTGCGCGTTTCAGCTGCACCAACGGATGGTCTTTCGGGACCAGCACGACTCGGCGCCAACGATAGGCTGGCAGGGCAATCAAGCCTTCCGGGGTCGCGCCACTGCTCGACGAAAAACCAAATTCGACGGCACCGCTTTTCACTTTCGCGACGATATCGGCGTCACTTTCCTG
Organism: Permianibacter aggregans; assembly: GCF_009756665.1. GTDB lineage: Bacteria > Pseudomonadota > Gammaproteobacteria > Enterobacterales > Permianibacteraceae > Permianibacter > Permianibacter aggregans. The sequence goes on along the minus strand of NZ_CP037953.1, from coordinate 2,851,227 downwards.
GGCGATGTGTAGCGACACATCCGGGTAGCGGCTGCGGAATTTGGCCAAGGTGCCGGGCAGCACAAATCGGGCTTGGGTATGGGTGGTGGCGATGGTTATCGCGCCTTTGGCGTCAGCACGGGAATCGGCGGCCAAAGCTTTGATGTTGCCGGCCTCGCGCAGAATGATGCGGGCGCGTTCGATGATCTTCTCACCAGCCGGGGTAATGCTGTCGAGGCTCTTGCCTTTGCGGGTGAAAATGCGCAGGCCAAGTTCGTCTTCGAGTTGTTTCAGTTGTTTCGAGATTCCGGGCTGGGTGGCATAGACCCGCTCGGCAGCCATCGTGATGTTCAGGCTGGAATCGGCAATAGCGATTAAGTAGCGTAATTGTTGCAGTGTCATGATAACTCTCTCTCCCTTAGCGATCGGCTCTGCTCAGCAATGCGGCTCATCTTGGTGATCTTGACGGCACATTTCTTAAAGCAGAGATACGGTTTGGTGTTCATTGGCATTGGCTCCAAAAGTTGGGGGGTAAAGCGGCGTGGAAGGCAGGCACCTTCCGCGCACGTAAAGCCGTATAGACGGCTACATGGCTGATAATACCTTGTTATATGCTCACGTCAATAGCGCTTATCAAAAAAGGTATCGGGCCAGACCAGTAGCGGCCTGAACGGTATTGCTGCGAAGCAGCAGATTCCGATACTGCCTTAGGTTATTTGACTTGCCAAGAGGCAAAACTCCTGCTTTTGCGCGACATATGCACAAACGGCATGGCGATGCGCGCTTTTCCCATTTGTTGCCCTGCTCTAGCGGCCCTAGCCTGCTCACTACCCGGTCAACGGAACGCTTATTGCTGAGCGTTGCTGTCGTGCGGTACCGGTGCTGTTGAATGAGGTCAGGTCATGGATTATTTCCCGCTGTTTTTGCGCTTGCAGGGCAAGCCTGTGCTATTGGTTGGCGCCGGTGAGGTTGCCCGGCGCAAACTGGTGTTGCTGCGTGCAGCCGGCGCCGTCGTCACCGTGGTCGCTCCCGATCTCTCGGGCATTGCCGCGGAATACGGCGACGATGCCCAGGTGTCGCTGCGGCAACAGGCCTTTGCTCCGGAACAACTGCACGGTAAATGGCTGGTGATCGCGGCCACCAATGACCCGAGCGTCAATGCTGCGGTTGCTCACGCCGCCGAAGCGCAGCAGATCTGGGCCAATGTCGTCGACGACACTGAACAATGCAGCGCCATTGTGCCGGCCATCGTCGACCGCTCACCGGTGGTTATCGCGATCAGTTCCGGTGCAACGGCGCCCGTTTTGGCGCGCCGGATTCGTGCGCAACTGGAAGCCTTGATCGATGAGTCGGTCGGCACGTTGGCGAAACTGGCGCAATGCTGGCGCGAAACCATTAAAACTCGTTTGCCTGATGTCTCCGCACGGCGCCGATTCTGGGATGCGGTGCTCGACAGTCGTTTACCGACCTTGCTCAAAAACCGGCGCCAGCAGGATGCCGAACAATTACTGTCGGACTTGCTCGCGCAAGCCGAAACACCGCAACAACGCGGCCATGTCAGCTTGGTCGGTGCCGGGCCTGGCGATCCGGGTTTGCTGACCTTGAATGCCCAGCGCGCACTGCAGCAAGCCGATGTCATCTTTTATGATCAGTTGGTCAGTCCGGCGGTGTTGGAACTGGCCAGACGCGACGCCGAATTGATCAGCGTTGGCAAAAAAGCCGGCGATCATAAAACCTCGCAAGCCGCGATTAATGCGCTGCTGGTGGAACACGCCAGACAAAACAAGCGCGTGGTGCGTTTGAAAGGCGGCGATCCATTTATTTTTGGTCGTGGTGGCGAAGAACTGGAAGCGCTGGCCGCCGAACATATTTCGTTCGATGTTGTGCCCGGCATCACCGCCGCGATTGCCTGCGCCGCGTATGCCGGTATTCCTTTAACTCATCGTTCACATGCGCAATCGGTGCGTTTCGTCACCGCCCATTGCCAGAATTCCGCTGACACGCTCGATTGGGCAAATTTGGCCCGTGAACAACAAACGCTGGCGTTCTATATGGGCGTCGCGCAATTGGAAACCATTCGCACGAAATTGCTGGAACATGGCGCTGCGCCAACGCTGCCGTTCGCCATGATCGAAAACGGTAGCCGACCGGAACAGCGGGTAATTACCGGTCATTTATCGGAATTGCCGGAACAAGCACGTAAGCATCAAGTGCAATCGCCGGCATTGCTGGTGATCGGCGATGTTGCGAAACTGCATCATCGTTTACAGTGGTTCAATCCTGAAACAGTCCGCTCAGAAAATACGCAACCGGAGCGCAGCGTTGCCTGAAAAATCGCCAATTGTTGGTAGCGAAGTTTTTTATCTTTGTGCGATTCAGAATCGATTAAGTTTTCTTGCTTCATGATGGTACTCGCTGATTTCAGCGCTAGCATTTATTCAGGAAGCAATGATGAAAAAATCGACACAAGCTCTGGTGGCCTTGGCGATTGCCACCACCGTTGGCAGCGTTCAAGCCAGCGACTTCAACTACAATTTTGTTGAAGGCAGCTACAGTAATCTTGACGCCAAAACCGGTGGAATTTCGGCCGATGCCAATGGCTTCGACGTTCGCGGCTCTTATCTGATCCAGCCGAATATTTTTCTGCGTGGCGGCTTCGGCATTTTCGACGGTGACGTCGATGCCTTCGGTTTTGACGGCGATATCGAAATGGATAGCTGGCAAATCGGCGCTGGTTATATTCTGCCCATCAACCGCAAAACTGATGTCTTTTTCGCCATCGATCACGAGGAGCGTGATATCAAGCTGAAATCGCCGTTCAATTTCAAAGACGATGTCGCGGTGAATTCCATCGAGGCCGGCTTGCGCTTCAAACCAATTACGACCGTAGAACTGTTTGCCAGCCTCGGCCACTTCGATGCCGAGGGCGGCGACAATGATCTGGGCTTCAAGCTCGGCGGTATTGCCGAACTGTCGAGCAAAGTCGGGCTCGGCATCAGTTACGAAGAAAGTTTCGATCTGGATACCAGCCGGGTATTCGTGCGCGTCGCGTTTTAATGGCGTTTGATGCTCGACGCCACAAGATACGGTTGAATCCTCGGCAGATAGCCCAATTTATGGGGGTATGACGGAATGAAGCGCTTGCGATAACAGGCGCTTCATACCACAATGGCTTCATAGGTGGTGAGTATGACTTGCCGCCGCATGACGAGGAGAGCTGTATGGAGAATGTGCCTTATCAATTCGACATCAGAATCCAGACCCAATATGTCGAGGATCAGTCCAACCCGGACGACAACCGCTTTGTGTTCGCCTACACGATTCGCATCGAGAACCGTGGCGAACGGGCGGCGCAGCTGGTGTCGCGGCACTGGATCATTACCGACTCGAATGGCGAAACGGTGGAAGTACGCGGTCAGGGGGTAGTCGGTGAACAACCGCTGTTGCGTCCCGGCGAATCGTTTGAATACACCAGTGGCACGGTACTGAACACCCCGCTCGGCAGCATGGAAGGCAGCTATCAAATGCTCGGTGAAGACGGCAACGAATTCGATGCCACCATCCCGCCGTTCAGCCTGGTGGAACCGAGCCGCCTGCATTGATCAGCGATGAATCATGGTTTGATACAAAGGCCGATCTTCGGCCTTTTGTTTTTTTGGTAAAGGACTGAACTGATGGCACGCTACGCAATTGGCGATGTGCAGGGGTGTTATCTGTCATTTCTGGCCATGCTGGAGAAAATCGAGTTCAACGTCGAGCGCGATGAGCTGTGGTTATGCGGCGATTTGGTCAATCGCGGGCCTGGCTCTCTGGAAATGCTGCGCTGGGTTTGGCAACACCGTGAGCAGGTGCGCGCCGTACTTGGCAATCACGACCTGCATTTGCTGGCCGTGGCCTGCGGCCAGAGCAAGCTGCGCAAAGGCGATACCTTGAGTGAATTGCTGGCCGCTGACGACGCCGAACAATTGCTTGGCTATCTGCACGATTTGCCGCTGGCTTATTGTCAGGACGGCTGGTTGATGACCCATGCCGGCATGCCCCCCGGTTGGACCGTTGAACAAACCCTGGCTGAAAGCGCCCGCACACAACGGCACTGGCAACAGCTCGGGGATCAGTTTTTCGCCGAGATGTACGGCAACGAACCAGCGCTATGGCGTGATGATTTGAGCGATATCGATCGCAGTCGCTACACGATCAATGCGCTAACCCGAATGCGCTTTGTCGACGAGCACGGTCGACTCGATATGAAATGCAAAGTCGCGCCAGGGGAGCAACCGCCAGGATTGGTGCCTTGGTATGCCCACCCCGCTTTTGATCCGGATGGCGTCCATATTGTTTTCGGCCATTGGGCCAGCCTGATGGGCCGTTCGACCCATCCACGCGTGTTCGCACTCGACACCGGTTGCGTCTGGGGCCAACAATTGACGGCGCTGCGGCTCGAAGACTGTGAACGGTTCAGCGTTTCCGGATTGCCACCGCAGTGTTAAACTCGGCGCCATCATCCTGGAACGGACCTAAGCCTCATGACAACAAAACTCATGAAAAAAAGCCTGCTTTTCGTTGCTTTGCTGGCCGCCACTGGCGCCCAGGCCGCCGAAGAAAAATTCCGCCGCCCCACACCTCAAGATGCTGAATACCAGAATCGTAGCCAATTTTTGTTCAGCCTCGGCTTGCAGAATGGAGGCGATGTCATTGCCCGTTTACGAGATGTCGACTCCGGCGAAATTGTCGATCAGGCGCGTGCCGGTGGTTATTGGTTCATGGAGTTCGGCGGCGTTATCGCGTTTCCGGATGTGCCCGTTAGTCTGCAGGTCACCGGTGGTTACCTGACGACACAGGTGGTCAGTAACATTGACGAAAGCCGGGTTGATTTCAATCGCTATACCGTTTCGCTGATTCCGTTCTATAACTTTGGTCGCCAACGTATCGGCCTCGGCGCTGTTGCTCATATCGAACCGACTGCTACCTTCAAACCGGACGGCCAGCCGAACGAAGAATGGAAAATGGATGACGCTGTCGCGGCGATTCTGCAGTGGGATGTTCGTTATGACCAGAACATCTCGGTTGGTGCGCGTTATTCATACGTCAAATACGAAATAACGGAGGGTGGTCCGGTTGGTGTTGAAGCCGATGGCCGCGCCTTCGGTGTGCATTTCACCTATTCATTCTAATTCTCCAAGCAAACAAAAAAGGCGAGCCGATGCTCGCCTTTTTTGTCGCCGCGTTTTCGCGCTATTCGATCAAACGCCACTTTTCTTCAGCGGCCTTTTCGTTCACGGTGCGCTGAATGTCAGCGGCCCGCTCATAGGTCACGAAGCTATAGTTGTAGGGGTTTTCGGCATCCGGCGTATGTGACTCGGAGCTGATCTCATTCCATTTGAACTGACGCAAATCCGGGAAATGGGCATCGCCCTGAACATGCAATTGAATGAACGTCAGATACAACCGATCGGCGAGCGGCAGCGCTTGTTCGTAAACGGTAGCACCGCCAATCACCATGATTTCATCGAGCGCATGACCCGCGGCGATTTCCAGCGCCTTCTGCAAATCCGGCGCGACGACGACGCCAGTCGGACGAAAATCGGCTTGCCGGGTAATGACAATATTGACCCGACCCGGCAACGGTTTGCTGCCAATCGACTCGAAGGTTTTGCGGCCCATAACGATGGGCTTGCCAATCGTCAGGCGCTTGAAATGTTTTAGATCAGCCGGCAAATGCCAGGGCATTTTATTGCCTTGACCGATGACTCGATTGGCAGCCATCGCAGCAATCAAGGCGATACGGGGACGTGAATGAACGTCAGCCATGCGGTGTGCTTTCTCCTTTCAACCTAAAAACTGCAGTTGGACGCAGCGCAGCCGATGGCTGAACCTCGAACTGAGCAATAATCATTTCATGTTTACTGCGTTACCTATCATCTGGAGCGGCCAACTGCAGCTTTTAGGTTCACAGGCCGGCATTATAGCGAGCCGATCGTGATCGATTCGACTGTCAAGAATCACGCTGGAACGTCTGCTGCCATTCCAGCTCGGCCATGGTTTTGCGCAGCAGCTGGCCACAGACCAGATCGCAGAGTTCAAAGGTCGCCGGATCGGCCATCCGGTAATAGACGCAGTTGCCGCGTTGCTCGCGCGCCACAATACCGACCTGGGTCAATAACGCCAGATGCTTGGACACGTTAGCCTGACTGGTATCGCTGACCGCGACCAGTTCGCTGACATTGCGCTCGCCTTCTCTTAACGCATTCAGGATTTTCAGCCGGCGCGGCTCGGCCAGCGCCTTGAATACTTCGGCGACACGCACTAAAGCTTGGTCAGTTAAGGCTTGCATCCGTCGTTCTCTGGCAGTTGATGGCAAAAGTATACCGGCCTTGAATTTATAAGTACATAGCTATATAGTTATATTTGAATTCACCTGGAGCCCCTGTTATGTCTTGTCGTGCTGCCGCTTCCTTTTTCTTGCTACTGGCCAGCGGGCTTTGTGTTGCCGCTGAACCGCTCGCTTCGGTCATGGTCAGCCGTTCTGAAGATGTACGTCCAATCAGCCTCGATGGCCGGGTCGAGGCGGAAACCCAGGCGGTGATCGCTGCCCAGACTGGTGGCCGGCTGGTTGAGCGGCTGGTCGAGGCGGGAGACGCAGTGAAAAAAGGACAAGTGTTGCTGCGTATCGATGACCGCGAAAGCCGGCAACTGACCGAGGCCTCGGCCGCCCAGCTGCAAGCCGCCGAAGCGCAACTGGCACTGGCCAAACAGGAACGCGACCGGGCCGCGGCCTTGCTGGAGCGCAAGCTGATTGGCCAGTCGCAATTCGATCAGGCTGACACCCGTTACCGGGCGGCGCTGGCCTCTGTCAACGCGCTACAGGCCTCGCGCCGATTGAGCCAAACCCAACAAAGCTTCACCCAGATCACCGCGCCGTTCGATGGTCTGGTCGCCGACATGCAGGTCAATGTCGGCGATTTGGCGCTACCCGGCAAACCGCTGTTGACCGTTTACAACCCGGCCCGTTTCCGGGTGCTGGCGCCGCTTTCGCTGCAGTTGGTCGAGCGCTGGCAGCGCAGCGAACCGGTTGCGGTTGAACTGACCGATGGTAGCCGCCTGCAGCCAGCAGCAACGACACTGGTGCCGAATACCGACCCGCTGGTGCAGCAAGTGACGCTACGCTTCGAGCTACCTACCTCTACTCCAGCGTTGCTGCCCGGCAGCTTTGTCAAAGTCTGGCTGCCGATCAGCGCCCCGCCACGGCTGTTGGTGCCGGCATCGGCCGTGCTTCGGCGCGGCGAGCTGACCGCCGTTTATGTACTCGATGGCAGCCACACGCCGAGTCTGCGCCAAGTGCGACTTGGTCAACGCTGGGGTGATGACATCGAAATTCTGGCCGGCCTGCTCGACGGTGAACGGGTCGCACTCGATCCACTGGCCGCTGCCCGCCAGCGCGCTGGAGCCCAACCATGAATCCGGCCGCTCTCGGCCTTTCCGGCCGCATCGCCAAAGCCTTTCAGGACAATGCGCTGACACCACTGCTGGCGCTGGTGCTGTTGTTGCTTGGTCTGTTTGCGATGCTGGTGACGCCGCGCGAGGAAGAGCCGCAAATCGACGTGACGATGGCCAATGTCATCGTCGCGCTGCCCGGCGCCAGCGCCGCCGATGTCGAGCAGATGCTGGCGATACCGGCCGAGCAGGTGCTATCGCAGATGGTCGGACTCGAGCATGTCTATGCCGTTTCGCAGCCAGGCGTTGCCATCATCACCGTGCAGTTCAAGGTGGGCGTTGATCGGGAAACGGCGCTGACCCGGCTTTACGATGTCGTCCACTCCAATGCCGACTGGCTGCCGGCCAATCTCGGTGCGCTGCCGCCGATCATCAAGGCCAAGGGCATCGACTCGGTGCCGATTCTGGCGCTGACGCTGCACAGTAACAATGTCGGCACCAGTGCTTATGATTTGGCCCAGGTTGCGCATCTGCTGGAAAACGAATTGAAGCGGGTTGATGGCACCCGTGAAATCTCAACGATCGGTGCGCCGACTCGCGTCGTCGAGGTCCGGCTCGACCCTGCCCGGATGCGTGCCGCCAATCTATCGATTGCCGATTTGCGTTATGCGCTGCTGGCGGCAAATCGGGCGCTGCCGGCTGGTGAACTGGTGCAGGACAATCAGCGCATTCTGATTGAAACCGGACCGTTGCTCGACAGCGCCGATGCGGTTGCGGAAGTTGTCGTCGGCGTTCATCAGGGCCAACCGATCACCTTGGCGCAGGTTGCCGATATCGAACACGGGCCAGCATTGGCTGAGGCCTACGCCTGGCATTGGCAACGCGGCACGGCTGGCGAACAACCGGCCGTTACCGTGCAGATCAGCAAAAAAGCCGGCGCCAATGCTGTTGATGTCAGCGAGAAATTATTGGCGCGCGTTGAACAATTGCAGGGCGTGTTGATTCCGGATGATGTGCAACTGAGTGTCACCCGCAACTACGGCGAAACCGCCAACGACAAAGCCAATACCCTGATCCAGAAATTACTGTTCGCGACCTTGAGTGTTGTCGCACTGGTGTTGTTCGCGCTCGGCCGGCGCGAAGCGGCGATTGTCGGCGTTGCCGTGATGTTGACGCTGACCGCAACGCTGTTCGCCAGTTGGGCCTGGGGTTTCACGCTGAACCGGGTGTCATTGTTTGCGCTGATTTTCTCCATCGGCATTCTGGTCGATGACGCCATTGTCGTCGTCGAAAACATTCACCGCCATCGCCAGCTTGCACCGCAGGATTCATTACTCAGCATCATCCCGCGTGCGGTTGATGAAGTCGGCGGACCAACAATTCTGGCGACATTCACCGTTATTGCCGCGCTGCTGCCGATGGCCTTCGTCAGCGGTTTGATGGGCCCGTATATGGCACCGATTCCGATCAACGCCTCGCTTGGCATGCTGCTGTCACTGGCGATTGCGTTCACGGTGACGCCATGGCTCGCCAATCGCTGGCTGGCAAAAACGGCGGCACATCATGACAGTGGTGGCCAATGGCTGGGCAACTTCATGCGCAGACGTTATCAGCCGCTGCTGAATGCCGAAAAATCTTCACGCAACCGGCGCACGTTGTTCTGGCTGATCGGCCTACTCATTGCGCTGTCGATGGCCTTGCCAGTGGCGCAGGCAGTGATTCTGAAAATGCTGCCGTTCGACAATAAATCCGAACTGCAGTTGATCGTCGACATGGACGATGACAGCGCGCTGGAGCACACGGCCATCGTGTTGCACGAACTGGGTGCGTACCTACAAAACGTGCCGGAAGTGGAAAATTATCAGGCCTATGCTGGCACCTCGGCGCCCATCAACTTCAATGGTTTGATACGTCAATACGATGCCCGGCAAGGCGGCAATGTTGGCGATATCCAGGTCAACCTGAAAGCAAAATCGCAGCGCGATGATCAAAGCCATGAAATTGCCCAGCGCTTATTGCCCGATCTGCAAGCCATTGCAGATCGATTCAATGCCCGGCTGAAACTGGTTGAAGTGCCACCGGGCCCGCCGGTGCTGTCACCGATTGTTGCCGAGGTTTATGGGCCGGATGAAAACGGTCGCGCCGAATTGGCCGGCAAAGTGCGCGAGACATTCGAAAAAGCCGGCAATCTGACCGCGATTGATGACAGCTTGATCACCAGCGCGCCACGCTGGTTGTTGCAGGTCGATCAACGCAAAGCCGCAACGCTCGGTGTCAGTCAGACGGAAATCGCTGCCGCAGTACGCGCGGCCTTGCAGGGAGAGGATGTCAGCTTCGTCCATGATGGCTTGTCGAAATATCCGACACCGATTCGTTTGCGCGTACATCACGAAACGCTGACCGAAATGAACGAGTTGTTGCGTCTGACCCTGACCAGCCGCTACGGCAAACAAGTGCCGCTGTCGGAACTGGTCACTGTGCAGTCGAGCACACGCGAAGCCTGGCGCTATCGCAAAGATGGTCTGCCGGTCAGCTATGTTTATGCTGATGTCAAAGGCAAACCAGACAGCCCGCTTTACGGCATGTTTGGGGTCCGCGAAAACGTGCGCGGTTTGAGCGTTGGCAGTCAGCAAGGAGTTGAAGATTATTTTGTTCAGCAACCCGAGCAACCTTGGAGCGAATACGCGCTGAAATGGGACGGTGAATGGCAGATCACCTACGAGACCTTTCGCGATATGGGTGCTGCTTATGCGGTGGGTCTGTTGCTGATTTATCTGCTGGTTGTCGCCGAGTTTCGCTCCTACCTGACGCCACTGATCATCATGGCACCGATTCCGTTGACGATCATCGGCGTCATGCCTGGTCATGCGCTGCTCGGTGCACCGTTCACCGCAACGTCGATGATCGGCATGATTGCACTCGCCGGCATCATCGTTCGTAACTCGATTCTGTTGGTCGATTTCATTGAGTTGCAGCGACGCGAGGGCGTGGCGTTCAACGAAGCGATCATTCGCTCGGCTGAAACCCGGGCGCAACCAATTTTGCTGACTGCCCTGGCAGCGATGATCGGCGCGCTATTCATTCTTGATGACCCCATTTTCAGTGGCCTTGCCATTTCGCTGATCTTCGGTGTGCTGGTGTCCAGTGTGCTGACGCTGGTGGTCATCCCGTTGCTGTATTACCGCGCTTACCGCGCTCGATGAGAACAGGAGTTTGTTTATGGACAACACGTTTACCGTCAGTCTGAAGCAGCAGGAAAAGTTCGCGTTCAAAGTCAATTGGCAACAGGACTCGTTGGAGCCGTTGCTGACCGATGAACCCAAACCACTGGGCGAAGGCAAAGGACCGAACCCGACCCGAATGCTGGCCGCCGCCGTGGCTAATTGCCTGTCGGCCAGCTTGCTGTTTGCGCTCGGAAAATTTGGCAATGAGTTAACCGGACTGGAAGCCAGTATCGAGGGCACGATAGAGCGCAACGACGACAAGCGCTGGCGTATTGCACTGCTGGAGGTGCAGATCAAACTGCCGCAGGAAATCGCCAAAATCAATTTTGCCGAGCGGGCGCTACAGCAATTCGAATCATTCTGCGTGGTCACCGAAAGCGTGCGCGAAGGGATTCCGGTGCGCCTCAGTGTGCAGGACAGTTCCGGTAAAACCGTTCATCAGTCAGAAAAGTAATGTCATTCATCAGAGAGGTGCAATCATGACGTCCTGGAAAATCGTACGAATCGTTGCTGGCATGTTCATCCTGTTGTCGCTGGCATTGGGTCTGCCACAAAGCCCGCTGTTTCATTCCGCCTATTGGTTGTTATTTACCACCTTTGTCGGCCTGAACCTGTTGCAAAGTGGCTTCACCGGCTGGTGTTTGATGGAAACCATGCTGCGCAAAGCCGGCATTCAATCCGGCTGCTGAGGAGGAAATCATGCGTTACGTAAAAACCACAACAAAATCCGTAGAACAAGCCACAGCCGATCTGGAAGCGGCCGTTGTTCGTCATCAATTTGGTGTGTTGCACGTTCACAATCTGAAGGAAACGATGAAGAAAAAAGGTGTCGAGTTCGACAATGAATGCCGGATTCTGGAAGTCTGCAACCCGCATCAGGCAAAGAAAGTGCTGAACGAAGACATGACCATCAACATGGCGCTTCCCTGTCGCATTTCGGTCTGGGGTGAGCATGGCAAGACCCATATCGGCATGCTGCTACCAACCGACTTGTTGAAATTGTTTTCTGACAGCTCCGCGCTTGCCGACGTTGCCAAAGAAGTCGAGAATGCCACCAAGCAAATGATCGAAGAGGCACTTTGACAACATGTGTGAGTTAACATCATGAGCGAATCCGTCACAGTCGCCTGCCCCCATTGTCTGGCCGGCAATCGTTTTCCGATGGAAAAACTGGAGCAGCAACCTCACTGCGGCAAGTGTCAGCAGCCGTTGTTCACCGCTAACGCGCTGGACGTTGACGAAGCAGCGTTCAGCGCCCACCTGCGCTTGAGTTCGCTGCCGATTGTCGTCGATTTCTGGGCGCCCTGGTGTGGGCCGTGCAAAGCGATGGCGCCGAGCTTCCAGGCCGCCGCGGCGCGCCTGGAGCCGCAGTTTCGGTTATTGAAAGTCAACACCGAAGCGCATCAGCAACTGGCAGCACAATTTCAGATCCAGAGCATTCCAACGATCATGCTGTTTCAGGATGGCCAGCTGATCGCCCGCCAGAGTGGCGCGATGAATACCGGTCAGTTGATGCAGTGGTTGGCCGGGTTGGCGCAGTGAGCCGCCAACCCGCTGCCGGATAAACGATTACGTTCGTTATTTCGTTTTCTCGGAAGCCACTTCGCGTACTACCGGCTCCAGCGATGCCAAACCGTGGCGTTTTCCGGTTTCAATCGCCTGCTCCAGTGATTTGCCCTCGGCGACGGCGTTGAGCGCAAACAGTGCGCCAACGCGATTGCTGCTGGCGCAATGCACCAGCGCTTTGCCGTCACTGTCACTCAACACTGCTTGCAACTGTTTCGCGTGTTCAAAATTAATGTCTGACTTGCCGGCAACCGGAATCGAAATGAAACGCATGCCACGCGCTTCAACTTCTTTTTTTTCATCGAACGGTAGCTGCTCATCGGCACCGCGCAGGCTGACGACCGTGGTGACGCCAGCGGCTTTCAGCTTATCCAAATCGCTGAGGCTGGGCTGGCCGCCGGTATAGATTTGCTCGGTTGGTTGGCCGGCATTGATCATGTCAAACGCGTTATCGGCGGCAACGGCGACGCTGCAGCAACAAGCGATAAACATAAGTTTGATTAAAGTATTCATAAGCTGACTCCTGTTGGCGATGCCGGCCGAAATGGATGTTCAGCCGGCGGCGATAAACTGGTATTTGCTGAGCATCCGGGCCAGATCTTCCATCCGAATCGGTTTTGCCAGATAGTCGTTCATGCCGACCGACAGACAACGCTCTTTATCGCCATCCATCGCATTGGCAGTCATCGCGACAATGACGGTCGACGAGCGGCCTTGCTCCTGTTCCTGGCGACGAATTTCTGCCGTAGCCTGGTAACCGTCTAGCTCTGGCATCTGGCAGTCCATGAAAATGATATCGTAACTATCCTGCATAGTTGCACGTACGGCTTCCGAGCCATCGGCACAGACCTCCACGGCAACATGCATGCGCTCCAGCATTCGGCGCGTAATCACCCGGTTGACTTCATTATCATCGACCACCAAAGCCCGCGTTTTCTCCGATTGGCGTGTTGGCGTTTCCGGCTCAGCCGCTTCCACCGTTACTGACATGCTGGGTTCATTCACAGGCACTGGATCTGGTTTCGGCAATGGTGCTTTGTTGACAATGGCCGACAAAAACGTGACCAATTCGCCCGGTCGTAATGGTCGATTGAGAATCGATACCCGAGGCATCGGTTGTGCTTCCCATTGCAGCCGTGCGCGTGGACTAGCCAACAGCAATACGTGTGAATCATGCCAGTGCTGCAACAAGGTATTCACTGTTTCGCGGTTATCACTGCCCGCCAACATCAGGAACACCTTCGGCGCCTTTAGCCTTTCAATCTGCTCCAGGGTATTGACGCGCTCCAAGGCCACACCGACTTCCAACAAATATTCTGCCGCCACACCGGCCAGCGCTTCCGGCAATTGCCAGCCGGCTACGTAGGGCAACGGCAGATGTTTCAGATCATTCGCTTGCCATTCGCGCGGCTGCAAATGCACTTTGACGATAAAGCAGGAGCCGACCTGTGGTGTGCTGGTCACGGTGATGTCACCGCCCATTTGCCGGGCAATCTGTCTGGAAATACTGAGGCCCAAACCGGTGCCTTTACCAATCCCATCATCGGCTTGGGCAAATGGTTCAAACAGACGCTTTAGTTGTGAATCGCGAATGCCAATGCCAGTGTCCTGCACCTCGATAATCAGTTCCGAGTAATCCTTGCGCAAATGTTGCCAATGAACATTGAGCACGACACTGCCACGATCGGTAAATTTAATAGCGTTCGACACCAGATTGACCAGAATCTGACGTAAACGCTGTGGATCACCAGTCACTTCGGTAACCTCACACAAGCCCAAGCGATAGACCAGGGAAATCCCCTTCTCTTCGACGATCAACGAGAACAGTTCCAGCACCGACTCCAGCAGTTCACGCAGATCAAATGGTTTTTGCTGCAGCACCAGCTTGCCGGCATCGAGCTGCGAAACGTCAAGCAGATCGTTGACCAAACCAAGCAACGACTCCCCGGAATAATTGATCGTACGCAGCAGCTCGCGCTGTTCTGGTGTCAACTGGGTTTTCTGCAGCAATTCGGAAACGCCAATGATGCCGGTCAGTGGCGTACGAAATTCATGACTGATTTGCGCCAGCGCCCGCTCCCTAGCCATGCTGGTGGCATCGAGCATATGACGGCGCACTTTCAATCGGTAAATCAGGAACACCATCAACAGCAAAATGAACAACACGGCACCGACCGACAGGTACAAGTAGTTGCGCTGCTGCTCGACCTGAATCGCCTTCAGTTCGTTTTCCCGGCGCAGCAAATCAATCTGGTTTTCGCGTTCACTCTGTTCCAGCCGGGTCTGAAATTGTCCGAGCCGTTTTGCCAGACTATCCGAGAACACTTTTTCCCGCAGCTGGCTTTCCTGGCGGGCGTAAATCAGCGCCTTGTTCAGATCAACGTTTTCGTAGAAGCGTGACAGCGCAGCAACCACTTCACGCAGCAATTGCGGCTTGCCGGATTCGTGCGCCAGCAGCTCGGCATCCAACAGATGACGTTCTGCCAGTTTCAACTGATTCTGCGCCGACTTTATTTTTGCCAGCTGCACATGGGTTTCGATGATGTCACCGGCATCCTGAACGGTTTGCCAATACACCAGGGCATCGCTGGTCAAGGTGTCAGCGGCCTTGATGTTGCCAAGACCAAAATAGGCTTGTCCAAGCAGACGCGTCAACGAGGCGCGCATGTTCATCGGCAAGTCCGGCGTTTGCTCGGTCACTTCGGTCAATTCATCGACGGCTTTCTGAAATTCCTGTAGCCCGATCAGCGCTTCACTCATGTTGATGCGCACACGGGTAACACTGAGCGGATTGACATCGGGCTCCGCCTGTTGAAGTGCATCAAGAAAAATGCCGAGCGCATCATTGGGCCGATCCATATCGACCAATAGCAAGCCAAGATTATTGCGCGTCGTTAACGTCCGGGTGTGATTACCCAGACTCCGTTCCAGCACCAGCACCTGCTGCAGAAGATCCAGCGCCTCATCATAGTTACCGATTTCACGATTCAGTATGGCGATGGTGTTGAGGCAACGTGCTCGGGCTTTGTCGCTTTTCGCTCGTTCGGCGATATTCAGTGCGTTCTTGGCGACAGAAAACGCGGTTTGATAATTGGACAACACGCCTTCGGCCCAGGCGATGTTGGTTAATACCAGCGCCCGCCATTCGAGCGTCGCTGGCGATTCCGGAAGATGATCGAGAATAGCCAGCGCCGATTGCCCTTGCGTGATCGCTTCATGTGCGTTGGCACTGCGCGAAACCTCGGTGCGCTCGTACAGCTCGATAACCCGGTCAATGCCCGCTTTTGCCATTTCCTGCTGCGCAAAAACGGAGCCACCAACGAACCCCGACAGTCCGCACCAGAGCAACAGCACGCGCATCAGCATAAAAGCTCGGCTCCGGGTCATCAGGGCTCCAGCTTAGACCGCGACCGGCGCTTTGATCGCCGCATGCGATTGATAATTCTGAATCTCAAAATCGTCAAACGCATACGAGAAAATATCCGGTGGTCGGCGCTTGATCGCCAGCGTCGGTGGTGGCAACGGTTCGCGCCGCAATTGCTCGTCGGCCTGCTCAAGATGATTGCTATACAGATGCACATCACCACCGGTCCAGACGAAATCGCCAACCTGCAGATCGCACTGTTCGGCAATCATATGGGTCAGCAAACTGTAGGACGCAATATTGAATGGTACGCCGAGAAAAATATCGGCTGAGCGCTGATACAACTGACAGGACAAGCGACCATCGGCGACATAGAACTGGAACAGCGCGTGACAGGGTTGCAGCGCCATTTTGTCCAAATCAGCAACGTTCCAGGCACTGACGATCAAACGGCGCGAATCCGGATTGGTTTTGATTTGTTGCATCAACTGGCTGATCTGATCGATATGCCGGCCATCCGGTGTCGGCCAGCTGCGCCACTGGTAGCCATAAACCGGACCAAGATTGCCTTGCTCGTCGGCCCATTCATCCCAGATGCTGACACCGTTGTCACGCAGGTATTGGATATTGGTATCGCCTTTCAGAAACCACAGCAATTCATGAATGATCGAACGCAGATGCAATTTCTTGGTGGTCACCAGCGGAAAACCGGCGCGCAAATCAAAGCGCATTTGGGCACCGAACAGCGACAGCGTGCCGGTGCCGGTGCGATCACTTTTCTGAGTGCCGTGCTCACGCACCTGCCGCAATAAATCCAGATAAGCTTTCATGCCTTGCTACCTCTTGCTGCATTGGCATTGTTTTCACTGTTTGCCGACTGGTGGTTTCGATAAGCCAACACCAGCAACACGATACCGAGTCCAATCAATGGCACTGACAGCCACTGGCCTCGGGAAAGTTCCAGTGCCTGCAACCCTAAGTGCGCGTCCGGCTCGCGGAAATATTCAGCGACAAAACGAAAAACGCCATAACCGAGTGCAAACGCTCCGCTGACCGCCATACGCGGCGGATTTTTCGCCGAGAACCACCACAGTATGACAAACAACAGCAAGCCTTCCAGCCCCGCCTGATAAAGCTGGGAAGGGTGCCGCAACAAGGCATCCGGATCGTTAGGAAAACGTACTGCCAGCGAAAAATCGGCGCCCGCTTCGCGGCCCCATAATTCACCATTGATGAAGTTGCCGATGCGCCCGAAGAACAGGCCCGGCGGCACCAATGGCGCAAAAAAATCGGCGACGTTGAAAAAGCCGCGCTCGGTTTTGCGGCCATACCACCAGAATGCCGCCAGCACACCAAGCAAACCGCCATGAAAGGACATGCCGCCTTCCCAGATCTTGATCAGGTACAACGGCTCGTCGAGCAAGCGCTCGAACTGATAGAAAAATACATAGCCCAAACGGCCACCGATGATCACACCGAGAAAGCCGTAGAACAGCATGTCGCTGACCTGTTCGGCATTCCAGCCACTATTTGGTTGTTTGGCCCGATAGGTGCCAAGACCCCAGGCCGCCAAAAAGCCGAACAGGTACATCAAACCGTACCATCGCAATGCCACAGGGCCTATCTGAAAAATGACCGGATCAATTGCCGGTAAATCCATTCTCGAATCCTTATGCCACCAACACGCGCCAAAACAAACGCGCACTGACGATCAGCAAAAACAATGCAAAAATTTTCTTCAGCCGTGCTGCCGGCCAGCGGTGCGCCAATTTCGCGCCGAACGGCGCCGTGAACCACGACGCCAGACTCAAACACAGCACAGCCGGCAGATAAACAAAACCAGCCAGGCCAGTGTTCAGGTGCTGGTCCGGGCCGGCGGCAATGTAGGCTATTGTGCCACCAATTGCGATCGGAAGTCCGACCGCTGAAGACGAGCCAATGGCCTGAGTAATCGGGAAACCGTAGTGCAATAACAGCGGTACCGTCAGCGAACCACCGCCGATACCCACCAGACCACTGGCGGTACCGATGCCTAGCCCCCAGGCCGGCCAGCAAAAATTCGCCGGCGCACTGACGACATGAACCGGGCGGGCAAACACGATACGCAGCGCGATAATCAGCGCAAACAGCGCAAAAATCAGGATTAACAAATCAGAACTGAGCCAAGCGGCAATGGCACCAGCCAATAGCGCGCCGGCAACAACGCCGGGTGCCAGCCAACGCACGACCGGCCATCGAATGGCGTTGCGCCGCTGATGAGCGCGTAATGAAGCAATGGAGGTGATGATGATGGCGGCCAGCGAGGTGCCGAGCGCCGTTTGCATCAGGTGGCCATCGGCAACACCGGCCATCGGCAACAGCCAGAGTAGCGCCGGCACCATGATCATGCCGCCGCCAACGCCGAGCAGCCCGGCCATGATGCCTGCAAGCGCCCCGACCAGCAGGTACACTGCCCAACCCAAAATGCTTATTTCCACGAAAATCCTGTGTGCCTGATTGTCTTTAGCTACCAGCCGGACAGCGAAACCCCGCTGGTGCTGCTGGCCCATCGCGATGAATTCACCGCCCGTCCGACCGCCCGCCTGCACTGGTGGGCCGACCAAGGCGACATTCTCGGTGGTCGCGACCTGATGGCGCAAGGTTCATGGCTGGCCGTGCACCGTAATGGCCGGTTGGCTGCGGTAACCAATGTCCGGCGTGGCGCCATCGTCACCGACAAGCGCAGTCGTGGTGAATGGATTGCGCGGCATTTGCTTGGCCATGGCTCCGCACAGATGACGGCTGAGCAAACCCGTAACGCCGACGAGTACGGTGGCTTCAACGCTCTGTTCGGGCACTGGCAAAACGGTCGGCTGCAGCTGGCCTATGGCAGTAATCGCTATCAGCCTCAGACCATAAGCCCCGGACTTTATGGCCTCAGCAATGGCCATTTCGATGAGCCCTGGCCAAAAGTGCGCCAAGCCAAAGCAGTGCTGGCTGCCTTACTGGCGCAGAACGCCCCGCATCCGGACTGGCTGGCCGCGCTAAAGCTGACCGGGACGGCGCCCGATGACGAGTTGCCGGATACCGGCATCGGCCTTGTCAAAGAGCGCTGGTTGTCACCGGTGCAGATCATCGGCGAACAATACGGCACCCGCGCTGCCAGCTATCTCGCCTACCGCGCCGATGGCCGGGTCGAAATGCTGGAGCAAACCCTGTTGCCGGAACAGAACGGCCGCATTGCGCACTACGCCTACGAATCGTTCAATATCCGAACATGAGACCACGCAGGCAAAATTCACTGTCCTTCGGTCTGGATCTGGCAGGTGCCGGTCCGTTATAGTTCGGAGCCCGGTCGGTCCAGGCCGGAACAGACGTTTGTGTAAACTGCTTTACGCTTTTGTATAACCCCAAACCATTGAGAAGCCACCATGCGCAAGAAGCACACGGGCATTGCGGAAGAAGCCGAAGTCGATATGACCCCGATGCTGGACATCGTGTTCATCATGCTGATTTTCTTCATCGTGACCACGACCTTCACCAAAGAAGCGGGTTTGGAGATTCAGCGTCCGTCCGGCAAAACCGCGACGACGACGAAAGTCAAAGCCAACGTGCTGATCACCATCACCAGCGACGACCAAATTGTCATCAATGATCGCATCGCCGATGTCCGTACCGTTCGCGCCAACGTCGAACGCGTGCTGGCCGAAGCCCCAGATGCGGCGGTGATTGTCCAGTCGCACGAAGGCGCCAACACCGATACCTTGGTGCAAGTCGTCAACGCCGCCAAAGAGGCTGGCATCGACAAGGTGTCGGTCGGTACCTATAACTGATTTGAACAGCGTGAAAGAGGCGACTTCAGGTCGCCTTTTTTATTGCCAGAGAATTGGAGTTCGCGATGACCTTACCCGCTCAGCCAGCACATCCACTATCCGCCACCATCGCTGAAGAACTGGCGGGCTGGTCGCAAGTCACCGTCGATATCAAATGGCAAACCAATTTGGTGTTTTCGATCGCCAACAAGATGTTCGCGGTGATCAGTCTCGATGAAACGCCGTTTGAGCATATTTCGTTCAAAGCCGGAAGTGAGCGCTTTCTGGAGCTGACCGATAACGACGGCATCATACCGGCGCCCTACATGGCCCGAAATCACTGGGTCACCGTCACCAACCCAAAAGCCTTGAGTAAAAAAGCGCTGCTGGAACTGCTGCGCAGCAGCCACGATCAGGTTGTGGCAAAATTGCCGAAGAAAATCCAACTGCAGTTGCGAGCATGAAACGTTTTATCTTCTTCTTGGTGCTGGGTTTGCTCGCCGTGTTCTGGTGGCAAAGCATGATGATCCGCGAAATCGCCCGCCAGGCCGCCAAACGCGAATGCCAGCGTTTTGGTTTGCAGCTGATCGACGACACCGTCGAACGAATCAAGCTTGGCCTGGGTCGTAACGATCGCGGCGCCATGTGCTTTACCCGTGTTTATCGTTTTGAATTCGTCACCAACGGCGACTTTCGTTACAAAGGCCATATCTCGATGCGCGGCAAACAGATTGAACGTATTGAGCTGGATCCTTACGCGATTAACTAACTGATTACTTAAGGGGGTACGTACAATCTGATACGGTACGATACAATTCTCACGTTTACGCCCCCCCCCCCCCCGTATAGAATTTCCAGCGTGTTCAACAACTATTGCAGAATCCAGAAGGGACTCTATGCGTGTTACAAAAAGAATATTAATCGGCCTTTTATTCATGGCGCCTTTTATTGCCAGCTCAAATGAGCAGATAATTGCTGCCTGTGAAACCTGCACCGCCGACCAAAAGGCTCATCTCGCACGAAGTGCCGGTATGCGCGCTCCCAATCCAGGCGAAACCATCACTACAGATGTCTATGTAGTGACCATGTCAGACAACTCTATTAACCGCTATTTTGTTACGTCAAAAGAAGAGTATAAGTGGGGAGAATGGGAATTAATTACCCGAGTAAGCGCGCAAACACCTGACTACTATGTTCAGAACGAGATTCAAAAAGGTTTGGAGAGGTATAAAGAACTCAGAGAAAAAGGGGTTAGTTGGGAGTCGTTAGATTGGGGAAACTCCGCGCCAATTCTCTCCGTTCATGAAGTGGTCAGAGATCCGAGTATTGCGATTAATTTCCAGCGGGCACTGGAACGAACTTTGAGTCGACGAATGCTTACCACGACCACCCACTTGACGGTTAAAACCATTCAAGGCTTGTTGGCGATACCAATGAATAGAATTCAGACCATTCAGTTTCCTGATGGCACCACTATTCAGATTGAATTGAAGGGGATTAAAGTTGATGTTGCCAACGATGAAGTTAAGGGTATAGAGATCGAGATTAAAATCAGCACTGCGATGGATGGCCGCATGGAAATTCCTACCGGCGCAGGAGCCGCAATAGCACTGAACTGGTTGCTGCTGGAAGGAGATCAACTGAACAGATTTCTAGCGACGGCGCGTGCTTTTGGTGTTCCAATTACCATCAGCGGCAGCGGCGAAAGTATGAGTTGCAGTTGGGATGGACAAACGCTGAAATGTCGTAAAAGCTCAAGCTAACCGCAAGAGATAGAGAAACGCAGGGATATCCCTGCGTTTTTCATTTTGCTTTTGTACTCCCATTGAGACAACTTCCGAAGATGAAGCTATGCGAATGTTAGAAAATTTTTTACTCGGTTTGCTCTTTTTCCTCCCGGTCGTTACGCATTCAGCGGAACCCTTTTCAGCAGAACCGTATATTGTTGCTTGCAAAGCATGCACGCCCGAGCAAAAAGCCAGGCTTGTGCAACGCGCGGGCGTGAGAGATCTTGAGCCAGACAGAACCGCTGCAGCAAATGTCTACCTATTGGACGAGTCCGACAACAGCGTCAGTCGCTATGCCGTTGCTAGCTCGGCAGAATATAAGCTGAATGAATGGAGATTCATTACCAGTGTCACCATGCAAACGCCCGAGCACCACGCCTTGCGTGAAATCCACAAGGGTTGGGATAGGTATAGGGATTTCAAAAAGAAAGGCATCAATTGGGAGTCCCTGGAATGGGGTGGCTATTCTCCGATTGCTTCTGCTCACGACGTAGCCCCGAGAGATTCGGGTCTTTTAGCCATTCTCCAAGGAGCCGTAGAAAGGGACTTGAATCAACGCTTGCTTGCCAACGCCAGCGATTTGGCGAGTAAATCGGTCATTGCTCTGCTGGCCTCGCCAAAAGGCCAGAGTTACGAAATCCGTTTTCCGGATGGAACGACCATTGTCGTTGAGTTAGCGAACGTCAAGCTCGATTACTTTACCGATGAACTCATGGGTTTGGAGGTTAATATCGGCCCGGCAATGGACGGTGAGATTGATATTCCAACAGACGCCACCTCAGCAACCAGACTGAATTGGCTTTTGCTAGAAGGGGAACAGTTGAAACGATTTATAGAGACCGCCCGAGCTTATGGGCTCCCGGTCAACATTAGCGGTAGCGGTGAACACATGAAGTGCAGCTGGGACGGACAAATGCTGAGCTGCATAAAAAGTTCAGGTTGAACAAGATGAAAAAAACGCGGGGCAAGCCCCGCGTTTTTTTTTCGACTCGTCATTACGCCGCTTTCTTGCCGGCATCGGTCATTTTGAAAATGCCGGTAGCGTTGCTGCTATCAAAGGTCAGATCCAAACGCTCGACGCCGTTGTCATCAACGAAGCGATCACGGGTGATAAATTCGTAGAACGAACCCGGCACGGTGTGCATGACGACGGCATTGCCTTCATCACGCATCGGGCGCTCAACCATGGCCGCCTTGTAAGCGGTCTGACGTACGCGGCCATTGGCCGACACTTCCACTTTATCCTTGATGCTGCGACCAGCAGCGCGCTGCTCATCGCTCAAGGCGAACACATCCTGCACCCGATCGGTGACATGGTTATAGGCACTGCCTTCGGTGCTGATCCAGGCCATTTCGGCCGACTCATTGAGCAGCAAATCGTAATCGGCGCGGCTGACCATATCGTGGTGCACACCAAAGCACTCGACCAGATTCGGCAGCAACAATTCCGCCGCTTCAAATGCCAACTCCTTGGTTTCGGCCAGTTCATTCAGCAACTGCTTGCTCAAGCTGGTCAGCGGATCTTTGGCGGTCGCCATCAGGTTGTTGGCGACGCGTTGGAAGTCTTCCGAGAACTCCGCGACAAACAATTCGCTGACAAAGAACTGCGAAATCGTTTCGGCGAAATCTTCATGGGCATAAGCGCGGCCAAGCATTTTCAGACGCGGCAGCGGGTATTCGCCAGCGACGACAAAACCCAGTGGTTTCAGAATGCGATCAAACGCCAGATGACCGGACGGCAACGCGCCGGCTTCGCTGACCACGGTGCGCAGCGCGCCGTGATCGAACACGATTTTGCGGCCAATGTTACGGGCATCGTTGACGTAGGCAGCGCCTTCCGGGACGCGATCGAGCAGATCCGAGAACAGCACCATGTTCATTGCCTGAGCGATTTCCGCGCGCGAAACCTGCTTGCTATCGTGCAGCAGTGCCGCGTCGACATCCATCGTTTCAAACAGCCAGTCTGCACGCTTGGCGCCCAGAACGCTGGCCACCAGTTTCAACACATTACTGCTCATGAACACCTCGAAACGCTTGTTCGTTTGCCGCCCGGACCGACGATGTCGGACCAGATTGATGCGGCGCATTATACCGATTGGATAGTTTTTGCCCAGAGGAAAAAAGCCCACCCCGGTTACGGAGCGGGCGTTCAGGCTTAGTTGTTGTACAAACCGCCCCAGCGGTTGGCCAGGAAGTCGTCCAGCTTGACCTGCTCCTGGGCAACAAAGCCCTTGCGCGGCAGCTTGCCTTCGCGCATCAGCTCCATGGCGGCGCAGATGCCACCGGCTGTGGTCAGCTGAATCGCGGTCATTTCGATACCGGCAACGGTTTTCGGGAAAATACGCGAAGCAAAGGTCTTTTGCTGATACTTGCCGTCTTTCCAGCCGGTAACACTGACGAACACAACAACCATGTCCTGGGCCGTGTAAGGAAGCGCATGCTCAAAGATGTCTTTCAGCGTGTCACGCTTGTCGATCATGCGCAGGTCGTTGATCAGCAGCTTCAGAATGCTGTTGTGGCCAGGGAAACGCATGGTTTTGTAGTCGAGGTTGCGGACCTTGCCCTGCAGGGTTTCGCACAGCGTGCCGAGACCACCGGAGGTATTGAAGGCTTCAAATTCATCGCCGTCGATCATCAAGGTTTCCAGACCTTCGAGTGGCTGCACTTTGACGTACTCGCCATTGATAATGGCATCGCAAGGCTCGCAATACTCGTTGATCAGACCGTCGGTGCTCCAGGTCAGGTTGTATTTCAGGGCGTTGGTCGGAAAGCGGGTCAGCGCGCCGACGCGCATTTTGACGTCCTGCAGCTTGTCGAACTGGCTGGCCAGATCAAACCCGGCAATACCGATAAAGCCCGGTGCCAGGCCGCACTGCGGCATCAGTGCCGTTTCGGCGGTTTTGCCAATTTCACGGATGGCATTGGTCGCCGCGACATCTTCAGTCAAGTCGAAGTAATGAACGTTATGAATGGCCGCTGCCTTGGCAACATTCTTGGCGGCAAAGAATGGCAGCGCGTTGATCACGACATCAGTGTCTTTCATCGCCTCGGCCAGGGACGATTCGCTGCTGGCATCGACAATACGGGTTTTGACATGTGGCAGGTCGAAATTGACCGCGCGCATATCGCCGACGGTTACGTCGTATTCACCGGTCGACGACAGCATCGCAGTGATCGCGACCCCGATTTTGCCACCACCCAGTACCAACACTTTTTTGAAATCATTCGCGGCCATATAGCCCTCCGATAAGCCATGGAGTTGAGGAAAAGCATAGTTTCAAGGCATGGCTCGTCAGATTGAAGCTGTGAAACCGTCGATATATCCGATATATTCGACATATTGACCATTTTTTTCGACGATTCGGCAATGCAGGAACTTGATGAGATTGACCGCCAGCTGCTTTCGCTGCTGAAAGCCAATGCCCGCAGCCCGACCACGACGCTGGCCAAGCAGCTAGGTCTTGCCCGAACCACCGTGCTGGCCCGTATCCAGCGGCTGGAAAAATCCGGGGTGATCGCCGGTTATGGTGTACGACTCGGCCAGGCCGAAAATGACCGGTCGTTGCGGGCGTACTGTGCGCTGTTCGTCGAACCCAAGGCCGGCCCGCAGGTGGTCAAACGCCTGGAGCGCTTTCCGGAAATCGAATCACTGGCCGCCGTTTCCGGCGTCTGGGATTACATGGCACTGCTCCGGGCCGAAAGCCCGGAGCGGCTGGATAAGGTATTGGATGAAATTGGCGCCATTGAAGGCGTCAAACAGACGACGACGGCGGTCTTGCTGGCTCGGAAAATCGACCGGCGCGGTTAATTTCCCGAGCAATTGCCACAGGGAAATGCGCCTTCAGCGCTTTACTAAAATCTCGCCTTCCAGGTCAGTGCACTTAATCGTAGATCATGAAAGTCGGTGTACTGATGGCTTAACTGCAGCCCAACAAGTTTGGAGAAACGCCACTCGATACCGATACCGGCATGCCAAGTGGATTCCTTTTGTTTTTCGGTGCTTGAGATGATCAAGGTTTGTTGTGCGTCGGCAAACTGTTCCGAATAAAGTCTTTCCTCAATCAGACTGGCGCCAGCAATCGCAAACCCATACCAACGGCCTCTCCCGAATGGCTGCTCAAAACGCGCACTGAGGTCGACTTGTTTAACGTTCATTTCGTATGACAAGTCTGGATCCAGACCGCAAATCAGAAAGCAATTCGGATCATTGGAAAACCGGATGTCGTGGGCATAACTAACTTGCAAACCCACTTGCGGTAATACCTGGTATCCGAATGTCATTACCGGCCGAGCGGCCCCATGTGAACGGATACTAACCGGCTCAAGATTTTCTTCGACCCGTTGTTGGTTGATGTGTTGGACATCGATTTCGGCATAATTTGCCAGGTAACTGAAACCAACATAGAACTGCTCGGCCTTGGCCACGCCGCCGAAACTCAAGGCAACAAAAAGCATTGCGTGAATACGCGCTTTACGACTTGAAATCATGATCGATTGAACTTCCTTTTTTCTTTATGGCTTTATCGGTAGCGATAAAGCGTGGAAAGGCTTTCCACAATAGGTTTTGTCAAAACAAAGACGGCGCCCCTGCCAAAGCAGGACCGCCGTCGTGAAGACCATAGAGAGTCTAATCAATCAGTCGATGAAACTCATCATGAACGGCAGAGAACTGGCCGGCGATACGGTCAGCGTCCGCACTGGCGCAGGCTTGTTTCAATCCGGCGACAGACTTTCTCAGCGCCTCGGAATTGCTGCTGACTATCGCCGTCGCCTTGGTTTCCAAATCCGGCACGGCATCGCAAATGCCCTTGATGCGCTCTGGACCAGCCGGAGCATGCCAGAGTGGTGCCAGCACGTCATGGAACACGTTGATATCGGCAGCAAACTCGTGCTTGTGGTCACCATCGGCCTGTACGGCGGCCGCCAGCAATAAACCAAAAGAAAACAAACCAACTTTGAACATGGTAGGCATCCCTGTTTGAAAATGACCTGGTACGTTAGCATGCTAATCGGCACCAGGTCGTGCCGATCAGCGCAACAAATCTGCCTGCAACTCCGCCGTGTAAGTCAACAAGCCAAAATGACCGTAGCCGTTGAACGTGTAGCTGCCATCCTGGATGTCGATCATGCTGGTGTGCACACCATAGACATAACAGGAACCATAGCAGACGATTTCATCGGCGTAGCTCTTGATCGAGTAGACCTTGCTGGCATAACGCTTGTTGCGCACCGACTGAATCAGTGGTGAGTTGATCGACAAGCCTTGCGAACCGCAGGTGCTGGTCCAGACGTTATAGGGATAGACGCCGCAGGAATTCAATCCACGCTGGGCACCAGCAATTCCGACAAATCGCCGCACGTTCGCGGCAATATTGAGGCTGTTGATGGCTTTCATCGCCAAGGTCATGCCCATCGAATGCCCCATGACGGCAATTTTGCCGGTGCAGGAACTGGCCAGCGCCTGGTTGATCGCGGTTTTCACCGGGTTCAGGTTAGTGCTGCCATGGTCGTTACAGGCCGGGCAGGTTTTCGAACCCCAGTTGGGCCTGTAAATCTGGTTGCTTTGATAGCCACGCGACTTCAACTCGCTGACCGTGTTGTCCCAATGAGACGGGTAACCGGCATTGCCATGGACCATCACAACATTATCGACACAGGCGGCATATAAAGCGCCGCTGACCAGCGCCAGGCCCAGCAAAATCAGATGGATTAGTTTGCGCATTGCTCCCTCCAGAAAAGCTTTTTATTGGAGTCGGCACGCTAGCATGGTCAAACTTTGCTCTAACCGGTCTAGGCCTATTGATGCAGGTTTTCTGCTGCAGTACGGAAAACGGTGGCATTGTTGCAGACAATAAAAAACCCGGCCGAAGCCGGGTTTTTCGTACAGCAGTAATACCGATACGAGGAATTAATCCTGCGGAACGATATTGGAAGCTTGCTTGCCTTTCTGACCTTGAGTGATGTCAAACGTCACTTTTTGGCCTTCGCGCAGCACTTTGAAGCCTTTGACTTGAATGGCAGAGAAGTGTGCAAACACATCATCGCCGCCGCCGTCTGGAGTAATAAAACCAAAACCTTTGGACTCATTAAACCATTTAACTGTACCAGTTGCCATGTATCTAACTCTTTAAACAATTTGAAACCAAACGGGCGACGGATATCGGGCCCGGTATTACGAGAGTCAACATGGTAGAACTGACGCATTACGGTACTGAGGTACAGCAGAAAAAGCGCTAGCGCGACGCACGATGAAACTATCTCGCTACCGCATTGTCACCAAATGTTCGGGGCGGGGCAACACCTGTTTGATGAAAACTTGGTATTTATTTCGCAAAACGCCACCAGCTCGGGTCATTTCGCCGATGTTTCCGGCATAAGATTGGACCAGTTCCGGTCCAGCAACTGGGAAGTCAGGCGGTAAGCCTGCCGAAATGCCTCCGGCCCTTGCTCCAGTCGGAACGGGCTGACACGGGTCAAACCAAGCAGACTGATGGTAGTGCCATTAGGCCTCTGCGGTGGAACCAAGGCCGGGTCGGAAGCGCGCCGCCATGGCGATTTGCTGGCGATATGATGGATCAACACCCGTTCGTTTTCCGCGACACCGGCCAGTGCCGGCCGGTCCTTGATACCACCATCGGCCAGGCGCACGCCTTGGCGCTTTAGCGGCTGAAACAATAACGGTAGCGCGCAACTGGCGTAGACGGCATCGACCAAATCGCCGTATTCCAGCACTTCGGTGGTCTGGTCATTGAGGTTGTAGACCGACAGCGCCAACGGCAGCTTGGTTTCTTCCAGACGCTGACAAGGAAAGGTTTCACGCATCCGACGCCGGAATAGCTCGCCTTTCAATAAACCAAGTCCAAGACCCGGATCCCAGAAGTCCTCTCGGCGCAGCGAAAACAGCAGTTGTTCGATTTCGCTGACGGTCATACCGGCCGCGTAACTGCCGGCGATCAAAGCTCCAGAGCTGGCTCCGGTTAAACGAGCCGGCTTCAACTCGCGCTCAAGCAGCGCTTTCAAGACACCGAAATGGGCAAAGAAGCCGAAAAAGCCGGAGCCGAGCGTCAGCGTGAATGGTTCGGCGCGTAACCAGCCGGCCAGACTGGAACTAGAGGACATCGTTTAGCGATTAGCTTGGGCAAGGGTTGCCGGTCAATGCTGTATAGCGAGCCGCCAACACCTCGCGCGACTCTTCCTTGCCGACCGGAATACATTCGACCGGGCAGACTTGCACGCATTGAGGCTCGTCATAATGACCGACGCATTCGGTGCATTTGTCCGGGTCGATTTCGTAGATTTCCGGGCCTTGATAAATGGCGTTATTCGGGCATTCCGGTTCGCAGACATCACAGTTGATGCATTCGTCAGTAATCATCAGTGACATGGGGCAACTCCGGTTCAAACCACTTTTTTGCTGGCCTGGCGTTCGGCCGCTTTGGCTTTCAATGCAGCGGCGACCGCCGGATGCACGAACGCCGAAACATCGCCGCCGAGCAAGGCAATTTCCCGAACCAGCGTCGAGGAAATAAACGACAGGTGCTCACTTGGTGTCAGGAACAGACTTTCGATTTCCGGCGCCAGCCGGCGGTTCATATTGGCCAGCTGAAATTCGTATTCAAAATCCGACACGGCGCGCAAGCCGCGCAGCAAGGCACTGGCTTTGCACTGGCGGGCAAAATCCGCCAGCAAACCTTCGAACCCGACCACCTCAACGTGCTCGATATCACCCATGACCTGCTTGGTCATCGCCACCCGCTCTTCCAGCGAAAATAGCGTTTTCTTGCTGGTGTGTGCCGCGACCGCGACGATCACTTTCGGAAACAGACGCGAGGCGCGCTCGACCAAATCGGCGTGGCCATTGGTCAGCGGATCAAAGGTGCCGGGGTAAACAACGATTTTGCTCATGCCTTGCGCAACAGTGGAATAAGGTCTAGAAAGACACATGGTACCTGATCAGAAGAGGCGCGTGCTGCATTACACCATGAGAAAACTCCATGTGAAGCGTGCGGAGCGGCTGCCGGCCGCCTTTAAAGTGGAAATGAGCTGGCAGGAAATTGTTGCCCAGTTATTGACCCGTGATATCTCCGACACTGGCATTTTTCTGGCCGCCGAGCGCGGCAGTTACCCACCGGTCGGCACCGTCGTCAAAGTGAGGCTGCAAGGGAATTTGGGATGTGGTGAAGAGCCACCCACGCTGTCAATGCGCATCGTGCGCGAAGCCGACGACGGCATTGGCCTGATGTTCGTTGATGAACGCGACGAGTAGTCGGGTTAAAGCCTAGCGATCAGCGCACTGCTGAGTTTGGCAATCAGCGCGTAAATCGTCAGCTGCGGATTGACGCCAAGGCTGGTCGGAAACAGCGAACCATCGTGCACGCTGACATTGTCCAGGTAGCGCAAACGGCCAGCGCTGTCACAAACCGTTTTCGTGCGATCTTCACCAAACGCGCAACCGCCCATGACGTGGGCACTGAACAGCTGCATGCGCAAAGCCTGCATCGGCAACCGTTGAATCATCGCTTTTGCTTCGGCAACGTTTTTCGCCGGTAGCGCGTCCAGATGCAAGGGCAGAACTTCGTTGGCGCCCGCAGCGAACTGCAACTCGGTCATGCTCAATAGTGAGCGACGAATGCCATCCCACAAATAGCTGTTCAGTGGATAGTCAAGCACGGCATCACCGTAGCGATCCAGCGCCACCGTTCCGCCCGTTGATTCCGGATGAAAACCGTCACGCATCAGCGCCAAGGTTGCGTTGATGTATTTCAGCTCGCGCATGAACGCCGCATGTGGCTGACCATGACGAAGCAGAATCGTCGAGGCGATCAGTGGGTGAATCGGCGGCACTTCGAGCTTGTAGCCAAGCCGGCCGGCAACGCCATCGGCAAAGGTGAATTGATCGGAATAAATGCTCTGTGGTGCGCCGGCATCA
This sequence comes from Permianibacter aggregans, assembly GCF_009756665.1. Taxonomy (GTDB): domain Bacteria; phylum Pseudomonadota; class Gammaproteobacteria; order Enterobacterales; family Permianibacteraceae; genus Permianibacter; species Permianibacter aggregans. Next base: position 2,821,156 of record NZ_CP037953.1, on the reverse strand, counting down.
GCGCGCACTTCTTGCGGCATCTTCGCCACCGAAATCGCTACCGGGTGCAAAAACGTGCGCTGACCAATGCGATGAAACGGATCCGGCACCTGTGAGCGCAACAAAAGTGCCGGTGTATTGATCGCCCCGCCAGCCAGAATGAAATGTTTTGCCGTCAAATGAATTCGGGTATCCGGCTTTACCTGGCCATGCTGATTGATCGCCCGAGCTTCAGCGGCCAACACGGTTTTACCGTCATGAATCAAGCGCGTGACACGTACCCGGTTCAGCAAGCTTGCGCCATTGGCCAGCGCTGTCGGAATCGTCGTCGTCAACATGCTCTGCTTGGCATTCATCGGACAACCCATGCCGCAATAACCCAAGTTAGCGCAGCCTTTAACGTTACGAGCGATGACACCGTACGACCAACCAAGTGCCGCAGCACCATCGCGCAGCACGCGATTGTTTTCGTTTGGGTCCACCGGCCATGGCGATATTGCCAAACGCTGTTCGACTTGTTCGAACCAGGGTTTCAGCGTGTCGCTGTCACAGTGTTCGCTGGCGAAATGTTGTTGCCAGTAATCCAGCGTTGCTGCTGGTGTACGGAAGCTCGATGTCCAGTTAACGGTGGTTGAACCGCCAACACTTCGGCCCTGCAATATATTGATCGCTTTATCTTTGGTTTTGCGCGCCGCCGCTTCCTGATACAGATCGGCATAGGCCTCGTCTTCGCGCATCCGAAAATCTTTTGCAGTGCGCAGCGGCCCTTCTTCGACGATCAATACGTTGATTCCAGCATTGCTCAGTATTTCTGCGCTGATGCCGCCGCCAGCGCCACTGCCGATGATGATGACATCGGCAGAAAAGTTCTGCTCGCCTTGCAGCTGCTCACCGTTGTGCACTGGCCAACCGGAATCAAATTGATCGGCGTTGTAATCGAGCGAGAGATTCATACCGACTCCGGATAAACCCGTACGGTCGGCGGTCCGGCGTAATCGAGCAAATGCCAGTGCTGCGGGTCGCCGTAAAACGAGGCAATGACGAGATTGTGCAGGCCGTGGTAGGCGCTGGTGATCAACGCCAAGAAATGTTGGCGCCAGCTTTCCAGTATCTGCTCACGTGCGGCACTGTCGCGCTGTTCGACCGCCAGGGCGTCACCGGTCAACAAGAAACGCCCGGCCTGATGATCGAGCAAATCGAACAACTCGCGCAGCTCGTCACGGGCGCGCGGATAGAGCAGCAGACAGGCCGCATCCAGACGTTCGATGACCGTTTGCAATTGTGTTGTTTGCTGAGCTTCGTCTTCACTGAGCGCCCCAGCGAGTAGCACTTGCGCCAACGCTATCAAAAGGCTTTTGTCGTGCTCGCGTAGAAATTCACTGATTGGCATCGGCATTTCTCGCGTGCGTGGTCGCAGAGTGACCAAGGCAACCCCGCCGGCAGCAGCGGCGCTGGCAATGCCTGCGATCAATAATTGACGACGCGAGAGTTTCATCAGCGTTAACGAATCAGCAGCTTGACCAGCCAACGGGTCAGGCCATTGTACGGCGGATACATCATCGGCACACCGCTCAGCGAAGACTGTTTGAACACGGATTTCAGATGCGAGAAGGTATTGAAACCGGCCTCACCATGATATTGGCCAATACCGCTGGGACCGATGCCACCAAACGGCAATGCCGACACACCGCAATGCACCAGACAATCATTGATCGTGACGCCACCGGCATGGGTTTCCTGCAACACCTGCCACTGTTCCTGTTCATGATCGGAAAATAGATACAGCGCCAGCGGCCTTGGCCGATCATTGATGTACTGAATAGCATCGATCATCGCCCGATAACTGAGCACCGGTAGAATCGGCGCGAACAATTCTTCTTGCATCAAGCGCATTTGATCATGGCTGTTGAACACGATGCGGGGCACGACGAAACGTTCGCTGTCTTCGGCATCGATCAGCTTGATCACTTCAGCGCCTTTTTTCTCCGCATCGGCAAGAATATCCATGATGCGCTGGCGCTGGCGTTCATCGATGATCTGGCAATAATCCTTTCCGGGCCAGTCTGGATAGCGACTGGCGGCGACTTTTTTCGCTTCAGTCAAAAACGCTTTTTCCTGTCCAAACGGAATCAACACATAATCCGGTGCGATGCAGGTTTGCCCGGCATTGGTCAGCTTGGTCGAAATCAACCGATTGGCGGCGGTTTTCAGCGAAAAATGCTCACTTACAATCGCCGGGGATTTGCCACCGAGCTCCAGTGTGACGGGGGTTAAATGCTCGGCCGCCGCTTTCATGACTTTTTTGCCGACGGCGGTCGAGCCGGTGAACAGCAGATGGTTGAATGGCAAACGACTGAAGGCTTCGGCTACGTCAACACCACCTTCAATGATGGCGACTTCGTCGGAAGAAAAATATTCAGCGAACAAACGTGACATCAACGCGCCGTAGGCCGGCGTAAACTCACTGGGTTTGATCATGCAGACATTGCCGGCAGCCAGCGCATTGCAGAGCGGACCGAACAACAGAAAGATGGGGTAGTTCCACGGCACGATAATGCCGACGACACCAAGCGGCTGCGGCAGAATTTTTGCCCGGCCCGGTTTCAATGACAGCGGCACCGACACTTTGCGCACTTTCATCCAGCGCCGCAGTTGACTGCGAGTATGACGAATCTCTTCGATGCTGGGGTAGAGATCGACGATCGAGGTTTCGGTTGTTGAGCGCTGACCAAAATCCTCGTCAATCGCCTCGGCAATTTCTTTTTGATGTTTTTTCAGCAACTGCAGCAAACGATTCAAGCGATCGCGGCGATGATCAAGGGAGGGATACGGTTCCTGGCGAAACGCCTGTTGCATCCGGTTGAAGCGTTCGCGAAGTATTGAGTCGGTCACGTTACAGCACTGTCTCAGGATGAGGGAATTGGCACTGTACGATCGCTGATAACGCGCTGACAAGCACTGCTCGTTCGAATATCGTTGACGCCTGCGTCAATCGCGAATGACGCAGGCGCGAAGAATTTGTCAGGCCAAGCCCTGATGATAACCCCGCGACATTTCGTGCACAGCATCAACAAACACCGCCGCATGTTCCGGATTGACGAACTGATGAATGCCGTGACCGAGGTTGGCGATATGGCCCGGACCTTGACCGTAACTCGCCAACATTGCACCGACATGCTCGCGAATTTTTTCCGGCGGTGCATACAATACCGACGGATCAAGATTCCCTTGCAGCGCCACTTTGTTTTGGGTTCGGGCGCGGGCATCACGCAGATCACAGGTCCAATCAACGCCGAGCACATCACAACCGGACTCGGCCATTTTATCGAGCCAGGCTCCACCGCCTTTGGTGAATAGCGTCACCGGCACGCGCCGACCATCCGCTTCGCGGGTTAGGTTGGCGACCATTTTCGCCATGTAAGCCAGCGAAAACTCCTGGTAGCTGCTCGGTGTCAGCACGCCACCCCAGGTGTCAAAAATCATCAGCGCCTGGGCACCGGCCGCAACTTGGGCATTCAGGTACTGGATGCTGGCTTCCGTAATCTTTGCCAGCAGTGCGTGCATTGCCTCCGGATTGCCATAGAGCATGCCTTTGACGTGCGCGTATTCCTTGCTGCCCGAGCCTTCCACCATATAGGTCGCAATCGTCCACGGACTGCCGCAAAAGCCAATCAACGGCACCCGGCCGCTCAGTTCCCGGCGTATCGTGCGCACCGCGTCCATGACGTAACGCAATTCGGTTTCCGGATCAGGAATGGGCAGTTGACGGATATCAGCTTCGCTGCGTACCGGGCGGGCAAACTGCGGACCTTCGCCGGCCGCAAACGACAGCCCCAAACCCATGGCGTCCGGTACGGTCAGAATATCGGAGAACAAAATGGCGGCATCGAGCGGAAAGCGGCGCAAAGGCTGCAGCGTCACTTCACAGGCCAAATCCGGATTGCTGCACAGGCTCATGAAACTGCCGGCCTGCTCACGGGTGGCTTTGTATTCCGGCAGATAACGACCGGCCTGACGCATCATCCAGACCGGGGTGCAATCCACCGGTTGCCGTAGGGCTGCGCGTAAATATCGATCGTTTTTCAGCGTGGTCATCAGGTAATCCGGGGTTGAAATGGAGGAGTTCAAGCCCGGCATTTTATTACGTTATGGCGAAGGCCGCTTGCGTAATGACGAAGACAGCCAAAATCAGCGTTGATGGCCAGCGGCGTTGATTTCCTGCTGAATCGCGGCCAAAGACTTGATCCATGGACCTTGTTTGCGCACCTCGGCCGGCAAGCTGTCACGTGCCTTTTCGGCCGCCGCGCGATCGGCAAATGGCGCCAACACCAGCACGTGCCAGGGCTTGCCATTGCGCTGACTACGATAATGCAGGGCCTCTTGCAAATCATGTTTTCGTTGGAAGCTTTGCAGACCATCCGGATCGCTCAGCGCGATGATCTGTACTGCAAAATATTTATTGCTGGCGTCCAGCAAGCGCTGCTCGTCGCGACTCAATCCGGACGTGACGGCGGTATGCTCCGGTTTGGTTGCTGGCGCTTTTGCTATCACGGGGTCTGGCTGACGTTCTGAATTCGGTTCTGGTTTTTGCTCCGGTTTCAGTTCAGGCTTCGGCTCCGGTTTCGCCTCCGGCTGACGTGTCACGGTTTCGCTTGGCAACATGGTAACAGGCGATGGCTCGATAACGGCGATGCCACCGGTTTGCTCGGCCTCAGTTTGCGACTCGGCGCCAGTGGTTGCTTCACCTTCATCAACGATGGTCAGCGGTGCTGGCTCAGTATCAGGTGTGGAGAGGGATTGCGCATCAATCGCCAGACTTTCCCGGTTGCCTGACACCGTGCTTTGTGCAGGCTTTTCTTCACCGCTAATCCATTCATTGAATTCACGCTGATAAAGCAGAATCAGCGCCAGGGTGAACACCCCAAGAAAAATCAGCGGCAATTTCAACCAGCCGTATTTTTCCATCAAAGAATACTGGCCGTTGCTGACGTGTTCGACGGCATCCAGTTCCGATTCGTCCTGTTCGTGCGACTCAGCCATATGCGCTCCAGATGAACTTAACCAACTCAACAAGGTTCCGGGTCGACCAATACTTTTTTGCCACGCCGCGCGCACCGTTTCACGCCCGGGTTCCGGTTCGGCCATCGAGGCGGCCCAAACCGTGGCCAGTCGCGTCGCATCATCCAACGAAAAAGCCGGCATATGCAGACGCTGGATCTCTTCCGCCGGAATGGCACTGAACGATAATTCAGCCAACGCCGTTTCCAGCATTTCATCGCCAACCAACACCAGGCACAAACGCGGATCTTCGCGTTCCCATTCGGCGGCAACTGCCTCCATCAATGCCCGCAGCAAATGCAAACCAAGGTCTTGGGCATCATCAACAATCAACACTCGCCGCCCCGGAGCTGCCTGACTGATTGCCAGTGATAGTTCAGTGTTCTGCAACGCATACTGCGTCAAGCCAAACTGCTGCAATGTGCTTTGATTGAGCTGATCGGCGCTCAACAGCGGATGCGCCTCAATCAGCGCCACCGGCAAATGCGTCGACAGCATTTGTTTCAGACGACGGGCCAGATGACTGCGACCACTGCCCGGCGGACCGATCACCAATGTCAACGCGCGACCGTAATGACAAAAATGCTGCAACTGATCATCGAGTTGTGACAGAGCCGGCGTGGCGCAATGAAACGCGGTGACGGCCGTATGGGTGACCATGAACGAGGTCCTATGCGATTCGGGGTGATACCGCTCGCTACCTTGCCATAACGCCCGAAATCGGTAAAGCGAGCCGATTACAGTTCAGAATGTTCCGAGCATTTCCAAGCCTCGTCTTGTTTTCGTTAAAGACGTGAAACCGGAAAAAGCTGAGCGAAAAAATAACGTCGTAACGAGTGAAGACTAGAAGCCATCTCAAAAATAGTCTGGGCGATGAAGAGGTACGCGAATGGAAGCGCAGGAACCGCAGTTTACAGGTAGGAAATGAGGATTGCTCGCCACATCCATGTGGTTCACCCTCCGGGTTACACGAAAATCCGCTCCCGGCGGATTTTTGGACTTCACTTCCGTGTGAAGTCCCCTTCGGGTTACACGAAAATCCGCTCCCGGCGGATTTTTCCGAGCATCGCATTCGCGCAGATCATCGAGCTCCAGGCATTGTTGAGATGACTTCTAGAAAGGTTGGTGGCGGCCGGCTAGCCGTTGATCAATCCCGCTGCTGCAAGGCATCAAGCACCGCAGCAACCGGAACTCCATCGACGATATCGCTGTCGCCATTAGCATTCGGCAGTACAAACCGAATTTCATCGCGCTGATTTTTCTTGTCGAGCTTCATGTGTTCAATCAACCGAGTTAGATCGATATCGTCAGGTAATGCCACCGGTAAATCGAAGGCGTTGAATAGCGACTGCAATCGGCAACGAAATGAATCATCTGGCAATCGCCCGAGACGCTCTGCCAGCTTGCAGGCCAAGATGATTCCCGTCGCCACCGCCTCACCATGCAGCCAGGAGCCATAACCGAGTTCGGTTTCAATCGCGTGGCCAAACGTATGGCCAAGGTTCAACAATGCCCGTTCGCCTTGTTCAGTCGGATCACGGCTGACAATGTTCGCTTTGTTCTCACAACTGCGGGCTACCGCATCCATCAATACTTGCGGTTCACGCCTGATCAGCGCCTCACGGTGCTGCTCAAGCCACGGCAGAAATTCCCGATCTTTAATCACCGCATACTTGATCACTTCGGCCATGCCAGCAGCAAATTCGCGCGCCGGTAAGGTCGTCAAGGTTTGCAAATCGGCGATGACGGCGCGTGGATGATGAAAGGCGCCAATCATATTCTTGCCGGCCGGGTGATTGATGGCGGTCTTGCCACCTACGGAGGAATCCACCATGGCCAACAAGGTCGTCGGCACCTGAATGATCGCGCAACCGCGCTGATAGGTTGCGGCAACGAATCCCGCTAAGTCACCAACAACACCGCCCCCCAGCGCAATGACAACGCCATTACGGCGGCGTTTACCGGCCATCATCCGGTCCATAATGCGACTGAACTGCTCCAGCGACTTGTGCTGTTCGCCAGCCGGCATGATGTAGTGCTCGTAGTCGACGGCACTCAACATTTGCTGCACGGCCGGCAACCAGTGGCCAGCAACCTGATCGTCAGAAATGACAAAAACCTGAGCGTTACCGATCAGGCTTTGCCATAAACAAGTGTCTTGCAGTAATCCGGTACCGATATGAATCGAGTAGGAACGGCCATCGACCGGCACCTCGACAATACGGCGCATCAGTCGCTCTGAATCATGTCGACAATGTCTTTGGCGACCGACTTTACCGAACCACGGTCAGTCGAGACGATGTAGTCCGCGATTTCCCGGTACAGTTCATCACGATTCTCGGCCAGCTCTTCCAGGGTTTCTTTTGGATCGTCGGTTTGCAGCAATGGCCGGCGCTTGTCTTTACGAGTACGCTCCAGTTGCTGGTCAATTGAGGTTTCCAGAAACACGACGGCACCACGACCAGCCAGAGCTATGCGGTTTTCCTTGGCAACAATGGCGCCACCACCGGTGGCCAGCACAATGCCTTGACGCAGCGTCAATTCATCAATGATCTTGACTTCGCGCTTGCGGAAGCCCTCTTCCCCTTCCAATTCGAAAATCCAGTCGATCGGCGCCCCGGCCCGGTCTTCGATTTCCTGGTCGGCATCGATGAACTCCATTTTCAACAGCTGGGCGACCTGCTTGCCGATCGTGGTTTTTCCGGCCCCCATCGGGCCGATCAAAAATATATTGCGCTTATTGGTCTTCATCTATGAAACGCTGAGAAATCAGTGACTTAAAGGGAAATCCCGCCTCGTGAACAGGAAGCAAGGCGGCAAAGGGTAGGGGCATGGCCGCCGGCTGTCAACTTCCGAGCGGCCATATTACCTGGAGATTAGTAGGTTTCCATGTCCTTGACGATTTTCGGCGTGACGAAAATGATCAATTCTTGACGGTTAGCTTGGTTCTCTTTGGTTCTGAACAGGAAGCCAAGACCAGGGAGGTCACCCAAGAATGGGACTTTGCGAAGGTTGTTGATCATTTCCTCTTCGAATATACCGCCCAAAACCACGGTTTCACCATTCCGGACCAACACCTGAGTGCCAACTCGATTGGTATTAATTGCTGGGCCACGAACGGTATCAACCCCCAAACTGTCTTTGGTGACGGTCAAATCGAGGATGACGTTATCATCTGGGGTTATTTGCGGTTTGACCGTCAGACCCAACACTGCCTTCCGGAAGGTAACGTTAGTGTTACCAGCAGAAGAAGCTTGCAGATAGGGAATTTCCACGCCTGACTCAATGTAGGATTCGCGCTGATTGGCGGTCAAAACGCGCGGGCTGGAGATCACCTCGCCTTTGCCTTCGGACTCCAACGCCGACAGCTCCAGGTCAAGAATAGTCCCGTCAGTTAGACTGGCGATCTGGAAACCCAATGAACCAGCCGCGCCCACAACCGGCAAGTTAACATTCAAGCGATCGGTTTGAGCGGCGGTACCCGCTGTGCGGAATCCTTCAGCACCGGTGAGGTTACCAGACATACCGCTTTGACTGTTTTTATCGGAAACACCGAACTTAACCCCAAGCTCGCGGGTGAAGTCATCATTGGCCACTACAACACGCGACTCAATCAACACCTGACGAACCGGGATATCTAAAGTACGAATTAACTGGCGTACTTCATCGATTTTGCGTGGTGTATCTTGCACCAGCAGCGTATTCGTACGCTCATCAACAGAAACTTGCCCCCTGTCTGACAACAGAATATTTTCTTTCGCTTTCAATAATGTTGCGATATCGGATGCTTTGGCGTAGTTAATTTGAATGAATTCTGAGCGCAATTGCACCAGCTCTTCCTGCTGCTTTTGTGACTCCAGCACCAAACGCTCACGGGCGGCGATTTCATCAGCCGGAGCGACCAACATAACGTTACCGTTCTGGCGTTTATCGAGACCTTTGGTCTTCAGAATAATGTCCAAGGCTTGATCCCAAGGCACGTTCTGCAAACGCAAGGTGATCGAACCGCCGACGGTATCGGAAGTCACCATATTGATGCCGGTGTAGTCAGCAATCAGCTGCAATACTGCCCGAACCTGGATATCCTGGAAGTTCAGCGACAAGCGCTCGCCAGTGAACGTCGGCTGACGTGCACGACGATCTTCAACTTCCTGCTTGGTTAACGGTTTCAGTTCCAAGGTGAACTGGTTGTCGGCTTGATAAGCCAAATAATCAAACTCACCCATGGTATCAATCTTGACCTGCACCGTTCCGCCACGGCGTGATATGTCGACGATTTTTGCCGGCGTACCGAAATCCACCACATCAAGACGGCGAATCAGTTCATCGGGAATCGAGGTACCAATAAAGTCAGCATAAACCGTGCGCCCTTCCTGACGGACATCGATGCCAACTTTCGGATCGGCCAAATTAAACAAGACCCGTGCTTCGCCTTTTTCACCCCGACGGAAGTCGATATCCCGAATGCCTTTACCATTACCGCTTGCCATCGGCTTGCTGTCGGCCCCCGCCGGCAAAGCAGCCAACGAAGCGCCTGAACCTTCCCCAAGCATGATGACAAAATCATTGCCATCCATGCGGGTCGTGTATTTGACCGGTTGCTCAAGTGACAGTACGACACGAGTGCGGCCCTGCGCTTCGGCGACCGAAACGCTGCGCGCGTAGCCAGCGCCGATCGGCAGCGTCTTACGCTCGACCTTCGGCACCACGCCAGGCAAATCCAGAGATATTCTCGCTGGATTGTCAGTGGTAAATGCCTGCACATTGCCAACCGGCTCGGTCAACGACAGGCGCACTTCGACCCGATCGCCGCCAAGCGCATTGAACGTCATATTGTTCAAGTCGGCCGCGTTGGCGCAGAGACCACCGAATGCCAGTAACAACGCCACTGGTGTCAGTGCGATGGATGAATAGTGATTCCGCTTCATTTTCTCGACTCCCGCGCGCCTTATCAGCCGCCCAAATTCAAATAAGTTTCGCGTTTAACCCAGCAGCCAGTGCCATCCGGGATACGTTCTTCCAACGTCACGCGCTCTTCGGTAATTCTGATCACTTTGCCGTGATTGATGCCTAGGTGGTTACCAACCCCAATCCGATAAACCACTCCGGCATTAGTACCGGCCGTGCCTCGAATAATCGCTTGAAGGTTGTTTTGCTTGCCAAGCACACCAACCATTTTCAAGGTTTCCAGCGTGTAGCGCTCCAGATCTTCTTTGCGTCGATTCGGGTCTGGCTGAGCATCAATAGGACAGCCCTCCACCAATTCCGCAAGCTGTGCCACCTGGCCCAATTGAAAAGCGGCAAACGGGCTACGCAAATCAGCGGCAGCATAACGAAATTCTTCTTGCGGCTTTAATTCCGGCATCGGCGGAATTGCGCCCGGCGGCTTGGCTTTTTCCTGCTGTATCCAAGCCTTCAAATCGCTGTTTTCTTCACCAAGACAGCCAGTCAGGATCCCAACGCTTATCATTGCGGGGACAATCAACTTTCTCATTTGCCGCCCTCCGCTTCATAGCGATAAGTCTTGGCCGTCAACTCCATCGTAAGATTATCTGAATTGTCGATATCACCTGCTTTTGCGTTGGTTTTGATGGTGAAATCATGAATGGTGACAATCCGAGGCAACGCGGAAACTTTGCTGATGAATTCGCCAATCTGATGATAGCTTCCAGTCACAGAAACCTTGATCGGTGTTTCGATATAGAACTGTTTTTTCACGTCCTGTTGCATTTCCAGGCGACCACTGAATAAACCTGAGCCCGATGCAGCATAAGAGACTTCATCGACCAACCCAGGAACTTCCGTGCTTTTCGGCAATTGCCGCAACAAGTCTTTGAACGCTTCCTGCATCTGCTCCATTTGTTGGCGATAGGCGTTGAGATTTGCCGCTTTTCGCTGCTTTTCGGCGAACTCGTTGCGCAGCGAGTTTTCCTTGTTTTCCGCTGACTCCAACTGCATACGTTGTTCTGAGGTGTCCAGATAGACCCAACCGGCGGCCAATACCAAACACACGACACCAATAATCAAACCTTTGGTGATCGGGTGAGCCCCTCCAAGGTTATTGGGATCGACGCGAAGATCCTGAGCGGTAAATGGTTTCATTTCTTCGCTCCCTTGGTGTTCTTGGTATTTTTAGCTGCAGCACCTTTCTTGCCTTTAGGGTCTTTGGCTTCCGGCTCTTCGACCTTCAAACCTTTTTGCTCAACATTCAGCACAAAGTCACTGGATGGCATTGCCGATTTGCGATCAGCGGCAATCACATCCAGGTCTGGCTTGGCAAACCACGGAGAACTTTCGAAGTTACGCATAAACGTCGAGACGCGTGGATTGGATTCGGTTTTGCCTTTGATTTGCAGTTTGTTTTCCTTCCGCACCAGCTCAGTCAGGAAAACCCCCTCCGGCATCAAGCGCGGTAGCTCGTCGAACAGGTGCACGTTCAACGGCCGGCTCTGTTGCAGCTCCTGAATGATATTCATTCGCTGCTCCAGATCGGCGCGCTGCTTTTCCAGCACTTTGATTTCTTCTATCTGAGCATCAACAACTTTGATTTCGCTTTGCAGGTAGGCATTGCGCTGCTCCTGGGTCGCGATCAAGTCGGCGTGATAGAGATGCACCATGCCCATGATCATCAGCGTCAGTATGGCGCTTAAGATCATCAAACTGAAAAACTGGCGCTGGCGCTCCCGACGAAGCTCGGCGCGCCAAGGTAAGAGGTTAATCTTTGCCATCAGTCAAAGCTCCGTAGGGCCAAGCCACAGCTAATCATCAACGACGGGGCATCCGATGCCAGCTGCTGGGCATTGACACGCGAGGCAATCGACATGTCGGCAAACGGATTGGCCAGACTGGTTGAGGTGCCAAGGCGCTCCTGAACCAATTCATCGAGCCCCTCTATTGCGGCACAGCCACCGGCCAGCACGATATGGTCGATTTCGCCATATTGGCTGGCTGCATAGAAGAACTGCAGCGAGCGGCTGATTTGCTGAATGATCGATTCCTTGAACGGCTGCAATACCTCGGTTTCATAATCATCAGGCAGGCCGCCCTGCTTTTTCGCCATACCGGCCTCTTCATAGGAAAGGCCATAGCGACGCTGAATCTCTTCGGTTAATTGAGTACCACCGAACACCTGTTCACGAGTGTAGATGGTTTTGAAATTGCGCATGACGGACAGCGATGTCATCGAGGCGCCCATGTCGACGACGGCGATCACACGATCCTCGCCCCGATTGGGCATCTGCCCTGAAATCAGCTGAAAGGCTCGCTCCATCGCGAACGATTCGACGTCCACAACACGCGCTTTCAGACCAGCGATTTCCAGCGCCTCGACACGGGTATCAACGTTTTCGGAACGGGAAGCGGCAACCAGCACTTCCAGTTTGTCCGGCGCTTTTTCCGATTCGCCGAGCACGCTGAAGTCCAGCGCGACTTCTTCCAATGGATAAGGAATATATTGGTCGGCTTCGATTTGAATCTGGCTTTCGATTTCGTCTTCGGACAGGTCTTTATCAACCTGGATATTGCGGGTAATGACTGCCGAACCGGCGACCGCGACGGCCGCATGTTTGCAGCTGGTGCCAGCACGGGCCAACACCCGGCGAATGGCTTCGCCAACCGCCGCCGTATCTTTGATATCCCGCTCGACGACGGCATCCGGCGGCAACGGCTCGACAGCATAGGCTTCGACCCGGTAACGCGACCCGACCTTCCCCAGTTCAAGCAACTTGCACGACGTGGACGAGATGTCCAAACCGATCAAAGGGATTTTCTTCTTACCGAAGAGTTGCGCCAGCATAGTTTTTCCTTTTCAGGGTGCGCGGTTACGAAGCATACATGCTTTTTAACATGAGATAATAGTCATAACTATGGATTATTTCACCTTTTTTTACTTTTCTTGAGGGGTTTAAAAAGGGAAACCGATATACTGTGGAGCTCTGAAAGTTCAGGCACTAAATAGCCGGTATATTGCATGTCTCTACCTCGCTGGACCCGTCATCTGCTCTGTTTCGCCGCCCTGATCCTGCTGTTGCCGGTCATGGGTGCGCTAGCCATTTACCTGTATGTCGCCCCCAACCTGCCCGATGTCACCGAGCTGCGTGACATGCGCCTGATCACCCCGATGCAGGTCTACAGTCGCGATGGTCGGTTGATGGCGGTATTCGGAGAGCAGCGCCGGATTCCGGTCGAATACGACCAGATTCCCCCGTTGCTCGTTCAGGCTCTAATTGCAGTCGAAGATCAGCGATTTTTCCAGCACGGCGGTGTCGACGTGATAGGACTGTTGCGGATTGCGATCTACAACCTGACAAAAGATCGTGCCGAAGGGGCCTCCACCCTGACCATGCAGGTAGCCCGCAATTATTTCCTAACTCGGGATAGGACGTTGACGCGCAAGTTCACAGAAATTGCACTAGCGTTAAAAATTGAGACCGAATTCTCGAAAAAAGAAATCCTCGAGATGTACCTGAACAAGGTGCATTTCAGTCATCGGGCCTACGGCATCGCCGCCGCAGCGCAGGTGTATTACGGCAAAACGCTGGAACAACTGACATTGGACGAAATCGCCGTGCTGGTCGGCATCCCGAAAGGCGAATCGATTTACAACCCGATCAGCTCACCGAAGAACGCGCAAAGCCGCCGTAATCACGTGCTGCGCCGCATGCTCGAAGAGCGAATGATTGACCAGGCGCAGTATGACGAGGCGCTGGCAAAATCGATCACCAGTCAGTTCCACGGCCCTAGAGTCGAATTCGAAGCGCCATATCTGGCGGAAATGGCCCGGGTCGAGATGATCAATCGTTATGGTGAGGCCAAGGCCTATAACGAGGGCCTGAAGGTCTATCTGACCGCGCAATCGGATTTGCAGATGAAAGCGCAGCAAGCGCTGCGCAATGGTTTATTCGCCTATGACCGTCGACACGGTTATCGCGGAGCCGAGCAGCACTGGGATTTGGCCGACTTAAGCGCGGAGCAAATCACCCAAAAGCTGACGGAAGTGCCGGAAATTGCCGGCCTGCTGCCAGCGCTCGTTACCGAAGTCGACAACGAGCAAGCCAAAATCCGGCTGGCCGATGGCAGCGAAGGGTTTATCCCATTCGATCAGATGAAGTGGGCGCGTCGCTACGTTAATGAAAACCGGATGGAGCGCACGCCGGAGCACGCCAAGGAAGTGCTGAAAGCGGGCGATCTGATTCGCGTCCGCTACCTGGAAAACAACCTGTGGGCGCTCGATCAGGTACCGGATGCTGCTGCGGCGGTGGTCGTACTCGATCCACGCAATGGCGACATTCTGGCCATGTCCGGCGGCCTCGATTTCGCCATCAGCCAGTTCAACCGCGCCACCCAGGCCCGCCGCCAACCCGGCTCTAACTTCAAACCGTTTATCTACAGCGCCGCCGTGCAGCAAGGTTATTCGCCATCAACGATTGTCAATGACGCGCCGATTATTGGCGATGACGACGGCGGTGAAGAAATCTGGCGTCCGGACAATGACTCCGGACGCTATAACGGCCCCATCCCGCTACGCACCGCGCTGACCAAATCAACCAACTCGGTGTCGATTCGGCTGTTCCAGGCTGTGGGCGCCGACAAAATGGTCGAGCACGTCCGTCGCTTTGGCATTCCGCCGGAACAGTCTCCTCCGTACCCATCGCTGGCGCTGGGCGGGGCTTCAAACCTGACGCCGTTGGAAGTGGCGCGCGGTTTTGCCGTATTGGCCAATGGCGGCTTTCTCGTTAGCCCGCGCTTCCTGACTCACGTTACTGATTCGGAGGGCAAAATCATTGATGCCTTCCCGGCGCCGGTGTTGTGCCAAAGCTGCGCTGTTGACCAAGCGCCACCAGAGGGCGAATTGCCGCGAGTGCTCGACCGCCGTAACGCCTATCTGGTCACCGACATGATGAAGGACGTGATCCACCGCGGCACGGCGCTGCCAACACTGTCCAATAGCCAATCGCCGCTGCTGAAACGCACTGATATCGCCGGCAAAACCGGTACCACCAACGAATCGCGTGAAGCCTGGTTTTCTGGCTTCAATCCGGATTACGTTGCCACCGTCTGGGTCGGCTTCGATGACCACCGCAAACCACTGGGCCGTATCGAATACGGTGGCAAGGCAGCATTGCCGATTTGGCAGGAATGGATGGAATATGCACTGCGCGATCGACCAATCATGAATGACTTGCCGCCACCGGGCATCGTGACCGCCCGTATCGACCCGGAAACCGGTCTGCTGGCCGCGCCCGGCGACCCGGACGCGGTCATGGAAATGTTTATGGAAGAGTTTGCGCCAACAGAAACCGCACCGCAGGATCAACGCCTTGATGATCCGTATGCGCCGGCGCCAGCAGAGCAGGAAGAGCCGATCTTCTGATCGGCTCCATTGCCAGCGTTATTTCACCGACAGCATGTGCTTGACGGCGGTTTTCGCCTCGGCCTCGGTGACCCGGCCCTTATGTGGAGGCATCGGGATCTGCCCCCAGACACCGGCACCGCCGCTCAATACCTTGCCCGCCAACATCTCGACAGTTTTATCGTCCACTTTGTATTTCGCGGCCATTTCTTTGTAGGACGGACCGACCAATCGCTTATCGGCCGCATGGCAGGCGGCGCAGCCATGTTTCTTGATCAATTCCTCACCGTTGCTGGCATCGGCAGGTGCGCTGCTCAAGCTTATGGCGATGATGGTAGCGGTCAGAATCGTTTTGACAGTCATGGTTTCCTCGCTGGTTGCGGTCAGCGGTTTTGCACCGCGACGGCGAAATGAATGCCCCTATTATACGTAGGCAAAGACAGCGACAATCAGTACCACTGCCTCAATAACGCGGTTTTTTGCCAGAATTTGATATGGATTAAGCCTGTACCTGTCAGTGCCGTTTATCAGACGAAATCCGTACAATACCACCGCCAACACGGAGACCCCACTCATGAGCAACCGCCACTACAGCCTGTTTGATCAAGGACTGATGCAGCTCGACAGTGTATTGCGGCGTCTGGTTGCCGAACCCAAAGCCTGCCGCCCCAACCCTGGCAAATCACTCCCAAAAGCGGAGTTGAACGATGACGAGCGCCGTCACACCGCCGGGCTGATGCGGGTCAATCACGTCGGTGAAGTCTGTGCCCAGGCGCTCTACCTTGGCCAGGCGGCCGTTGCCCGTGAACCCGGCTTGAAGCAGCATTTGCAACAAGCGGCCAATGAAGAAACCGATCATCTTGCCTGGTGTGCCGAGCGCCTCAGCGAACTGCATGACCGCCCTTCGCTGCTGAACCCGCTATGGTTTGCCGGGGCTTATGGCATTGGTGTCGCGGCCGGGCTCGCAGGCGATGGCTGGAATCTTGGTTTTGTGGTCGAAACGGAACGCCAGGTCGAAGCGCATCTTGACGGCCATTTGCAGCAATTGCCGATCACCGATCAGCGCAGCCGCGCCATTGTCGAACAAATGAAAGCCGATGAAGTCGCCCATGCCGAAGCAGCACAGGCGCGCGGCGCTCGCGAATTGCCGCTGCCCGTCAAGCTGTTGATGAAGGCCAGTGCCAAGGTGATGACGACTGTTGCCTATCGCATTTGAATCGCGTGGTTGTTTCTCGTTGCGCGTTATTTTTGTTCAGGGCGTATCGCAGGTTTTGCGCTATCATACCGGGCTTTCTGCCCAACCCGCGTAGTTACGGTGCCTCCAGCCTTTTCCCGCTCCCTGCTTGTCACGGCGATTTCGCTGGCCTTGATGCCGGTGTCGTTCGCGGCCGAACCGGCCACGGATGTCGGCGAACAATGCCCGGTAGTCGAGCGCCGCGCCAATACTCGCGAACCAATCGATTTAAGCCAAACGCCGGTCAAAGCCAAGGCCGATCACAGCCAGATGCAGGGCGAGAACATTATCGAGCTGCGGGAAAAAGTTCGGGTCCGTCAGGATGGCCGTGAATTGTCCGCCGATTACGCCCGCATCAATCAGGAAGAAAATCGGCTGAAAGCCGAAGGTAATGTGGTACTCAGCGAACCCGGTATTGAGTTAAAAGGCAGCGAACTCGATGCCAGCCTGTCCGGCGAAGACGCGACGCTCACGGATGCCCAGTATCGACTGACCGACCAGGGCGTGCACGGTAAAGCCAGCCGTTTCGAAGCCAAAGATCAGACCATTACCCTCGATGACGCGACGTTTACCAGTTGTCCTGAAGGTGACACCGGTTGGCAGTTGAGCGCCGATCAGATGGTGCTCGATCAAGCCGAAGGTTGGGGCGAATCTTGGAACACCGTGATCAAGGTTGCTGATCTGCCGGTGTTTTACGTTCCCTGGATGACCTTTCCGATCGATGACCGACGTCGTTCCGGTTTCCTGTTCCCGAGTATTGGTTACGACGCCGATAACGGCGTCGATATCACGACTCCCTACTACCTGAACCTGGCCCCCCATTACGATGCGACGCTGTCACCACGCATCATTCAGCGCCGCGGTGTCATGCTTGGCAGCGAATTTCGCTATTTGACCGATAGCCATAATGGCGTGTTATTCGGCGAATACCTGCCGGACGATAACCTCGCCGACGACAGCATCGACCCGAACCGCTGGTCCTATCAGGTCGAACATCGCACTCAGTTCAACCGTCATTGGTATGGCCTGATCAATGCCGCCGATGTCAGCGATGACCTGTATTTTGAAGATCTGGGGCGCAATATCGATATCGCCAACCAGAACACGGTGACCCGCTCAGGCATCCTCGGTTTTCAGGACCGCCATTGGCGCATCAGTCTGGAAGCATTTGAAGCCGATGCGCTGCAAACGACTGAAATCAATCAGCCTTACAGCAAGTTACCGGATGTGCGCCTATCCAGTCGTTACCCGAAGTTTCTCGGACCGCTCAGTTTCAACTTGGCCGGTAGCGTTACCAGTTTCAGCCACGACCTGAAAATACAGGGTGACCGGGTCGATATGGCGCCACAATTGAGTCTGCCGCTGGAATGGATTTGGGGCTTTATCATTCCCAGCGCCAAATACCGTTACACCGAATATGAGTTGGAGCAAACCAACCAAGCGCTCGATGAAAACCAGTTGACGCGCGAAACCCCCATCTATTCGCTTGATACCGGCATGTTCTTTGAGCGCGATGCCAAGTTATTCGGACGCCCGATGGTACAGACGCTGGAACCGCGTCTGTACTACCTGAATGTGCCGTTTCGAGCCCAAAGCGATATTCCGCTATTTGATACGACCGAACCAACAGCGAGCTATTCTCAACTGTTTCGCGATAACCGCTTTATCGGTGCTGACCGCCAGGGCGATGCCGATCAGCTCAGTGTTGGCATCAGCACCCGCTTCCTGTCGGCCGATGGTGGCGTCGAATGGGCCCGCGTCAGTGTGGCCCAGGCTCAGTATTTTGCTGACCGGCAAGTGCAACTAAATGCCGCGGATCCGGTCGATACACGTTCAGTATCGCCGTACTTCCTGGAATCGACCTTGCGTTTCAGCGAGAACTGGCAGTTACGCGGCATGACCGCCTGGGATGGCGAAACGGAAACGACCGTACGTAGTAGCGTCGCGGTGCATTACGAGCCGGATGAACGACATATCATCAACCTCGAGCATCGGATGCGTAATGAACGCGACTTCAGGGCTGAGCAGGCGGCCGTCTCCTTCGCGTGGCCAATTGCCGGCCGCTGGAATCTGATCGGCCGCTATCAGCACGATCTGGAGCTCGATCAAGGCGTTGATACCTTGTTCGGTATCGAGTACGAGGCCTGCTGTTGGGGTATCCGTTTAGTTTCGCGGCGTTACCTGAACACCGAGCTGGATGTGGATGGATTCCCACTGCCAGGTGGTGATGATTACAAAGACAAAATTTACTTCCAGTTTGTCTTTAAAGGATTGGGTGGCGCCGGCGGCAGTGGCCTGCGGACGCTGCTGAAAGAAAGTATTGAAGGTTACGAAGACAGGTTGACTCCACGATGAAGAAGTTTTTATTGGCCTTGAGTTTCTCGGCACTGACGCAGGCAGCCATGGCTGCGCAAACGCTGGATCGCGCGGTCGCGATTGTTGATGATGATGTCGTGCTGGCAAGCGAGTTGGAGCGCCGGCTGGAAACGATCAAAGGCGATTTGGCTGCGCGCAATGTCCGGGCGCCGGCCGACGATATTCTGCGCCAGCAAGTGCTCGAGCGTTTGATTGTTGATAACCTGCAATTGCAATTGGCGCGCCGCGCCGGTGTGCGCATCAGCGATCAGGAACTGGCATCGATCATCGAAAACATCGCCAAGGAAAATCAGCTATCCCCGGAGCAATTCCGGATGAAACTGGCCGCTGATGGCATCAACTACGAATTGTTCCGCGAAGACATCCGCAATGAAGTAATGATTGCCCGCGCCCGTCAGGGTCACGTCAATCGCCGGGTGTTCATCAGTGAGCAGGAAGTCAATTCGCTGGCCGATCAAATCACCGAACAAGGCGAGGCGAATACCGAATACCACTTGGGTCATATCCTGATCCCGATTTCCGAATCGGCCAGCAGCGATGAAGTCGCGAACGCCAGCGAGCGGGCCCGTCTGATTGTCGAAAAAATTCGCGAAGGTGCCGACTTTGCCGGCATGGCCATTGCCAACTCTTCCGGCCAGGAAGCACTGCAAGGTGGCGATTTCGGCTGGAAAACCCTGAATCAAATGCCGACTCTGTTTGCTACCGCCGTGCGCAATATGCAAATTGCGGAAGTATCGGATCCGCTGCGTAGCGCCACCGGTTTGCATATTCTGAAAGTGTTCGATATCAAAGGCATTCAGAAAGTCATGGTCGAGCAAACACATGCCCGCCATATCCTGATTCAACCGAGCAAAATTCTGACCGAAGTCGATGCCGAGAAAAAAGCGCGTGAGCTCGCCGAAAAACTGCGCAGCGGTGCCGACTTTGCCGAACTGGCCAAAGAGCATTCCGCCGATCCGGGTTCAGGCAGCCTTGGTGGCGATCTCGGTTGGGCCAATCCGGGGACTTTTGTTCCGGAATTCGAACGGACGATGAAATCCCTGGCCGTCAACGAAATCTCCGAGCCAGTACGCACCCAGTTTGGCTGGCACATCATTCAGGTGCTCGGTCGCCGTGCTGACGATCAAACGGACGACAAGATCAAAGATCGCGCCTATCGCATGTTGCATCAGCGCAAATTTGAAGAAGAAGTGGAAACCTGGATTCGCGAAATCCGCGATCAGGCTTACGTCAAAGTTCTGGATAGCGAAGGCTGAGTCTTGGCTACTCCGGTTCGACTGCTGGTCAGTTCCGGGGAACCGGCTGGCATCGGTCCGGAATTGACGATCAGGCTGGCGCAACAGCGTCAGCCTTTTTCATTTGCAGTGATCGCCGATCCGGTCTTGTTACAACAGCGAGCCGCAATGCTGAATCTGCCGCTGCAGATGCATCTGGTTGCTGTCGATGAGCCATGGCCAACTTCGTCACCGGGACAGCTCAACGTCATCGCCGTGCCGTTAGCAAAAACGAGTGCTGCTGGAATGTTGGAAAAC
Organism: Permianibacter aggregans; assembly: GCF_009756665.1. Classification (GTDB taxonomy): domain Bacteria; phylum Pseudomonadota; class Gammaproteobacteria; order Enterobacterales; family Permianibacteraceae; genus Permianibacter; species Permianibacter aggregans. The sequence continues at coordinate 2,800,626 of NZ_CP037953.1, read as the reverse complement.
GCCAACGCCGACTATGTGCTGCGTATGCTAACCATCGCCGGTCACGCTGCACTGAACCATAACGTCGATGCCATCGTTACGGCGCCGGTACATAAAGGCGTGATCAATGAAGCCGGTGTCGCGTTTCAAGGCCATACCGAATTTTTTGCCGAGTTGGCCGGCAATGTGCCGGTGTTGATGCTGCTTGCTTGCGAGGGGTTACGCGTCGCGTTACTGACCACGCATATGCCGCTGCGCGCGGTCGCCGATGCGGTTACACCGGAAAAACTCGAACACACGCTTCGTTTACTTCACCGCGAGTTGCAGCAGAAATTCGCGATCTCCTCGCCGCGTATCGCTGTTCTGGGTCTGAACCCGCATGCAGGTGAAGGCGGTCATATGGGCCGCGAGGAAATTGACGTAATACAACCCGTGGTGGCGCGCTTGCAAGCCGAAGGTATGACACTACTCGGCCCGCTATCCGCTGATACCGCTTTCACCGACGATCACCGCCGACGTTACGATGCGGTGTTGGCGATGTACCATGATCAGGGCTTGCCGGTGTTGAAAACGCTCGGCTTTCATCGCAGCGTCAATATCACGCTCGGTCTGCCGTTTATCCGCACGTCGGTCGACCACGGTACCGCGCTTGATATCGCCGCCCGCGGCATTGCTGATACCGGCAGCCTGCAATACGCCTGCGAACAGGCCGTGCTGCTGGCCAACGCCTCCCGCTGAAATTTTTATGCTGACTGGTGCACAGTGAAAGAACATATCGCGCGCAAACGATTCGGCCAGAACTTTTTGCAGGACCATCAGGTTATTGAAAATATTGTGCAGGCGATTGCACCAAAGCATTCTGATCGCTTGATTGAAATTGGTCCTGGTCTTGGCGCCTTGACCAAACCGGTATTGCAAAAAGCCGGCAAGTTAACTGCTATAGAATTGGACCGCGATGTCATTCCGATTCTGAAAAAAAACTGCGCCAATGTGGGTGAACTAAATATCGTCAGCCAGGATGTGTTGACGGTGGACTTCGCCGCATTGTTTCCCGGCGAAACGATCCGCGTTTACGGTAATCTGCCTTACAATATCTCGACGCCACTGCTGTTTCATTTGTTCAGCTTCAGCAACAAGATCGAGGACATGGTGTTCATGTTGCAAAAGGAAGTGGTCGAACGCATGGTCGCGGTCGCCGATGATGAAGCCTATGGCCGGCTGTCGATCATGGTGCAGTATTACGGCCAACCCGATTTGCTGTTTATCGTTCCGCCGGAAGCCTTTGATCCGGCGCCGAAAGTGCATTCAGCGATTGTCCGGCTGGTACCCCATGCCAACCGTGCGCTACGCGCCGATCAGGAGCCGTTATTTGCCCAGTTGGTGCAACTGGCCTTCAACGCCCGACGCAAAACCTTGCGCAATGTCTGGAAAGGCGTTGTAACCACGGAACAAATGGAAGCGGCGAAAATCAATGGTAATTTGCGCCCTGAAAATCTGCCGCTTTCGGACTATATTGCTTTGACCCGGGTGTTACAGCCGTAACGCCACCTGCTGCCCCTGAAGGTGAATACCATGATCAAAATCGGCGACAAAATTCCTCGTGCCAGCGTCCAGACCATGTCGGAAAACGGCCCGGTCGTGCACAACACCGACGAGCTGTTTGGCCAAGGCAAAACCGTGTTGTTCGCCGTACCCGGCGCTTACACCCCTACCTGCTCGAAAGCGCATCTGCCAGGCTTTGTCGTCAAAGCCGATGAGATCAAGGCCAAAGGCGTCGATCGCATCGTCTGCATGGCCGTCAATGACGCGTTTGTCATGAACGCCTGGGGCAAAGCCAATAATGCTGAGCACTTGATCATGCTGGCCGATGGCAATGCCGAATTCACCAAGGCATTGGGGCTAGATAGCGATGCGGCCGCTTTTGGTATGGGTACACGCAGCCGTCGCTTTGCGATGATTATTGAAGATGGCGTCGTCAAACATCTGGCCGTTGAGCAACCGCGCGAATTTCAGGTCAGCTCGGCCGAAGCGATACTGGCCAAGCTATAAGCATAACGTAGATAAATGAAAAGCCCGGCAAAGCCGGGCTTTTCAGTATCCGCTCAAGGCTGATCATCGCCGGTTTGTTCGTCAACTTGCTCGTCGAGTTTTTTCGCCTGTTGATTCATTTGCTCCTGCACTTGCTTGGCCTTGTCGATTGGCTCATGCAATTCCTTGGCGGCAGCTTGACCTGCTTCTCGACCAGCCTGCTCAATGGCGCTGGGCTCCGGCTCTTTTTTGTCGCTGCCACAGGCGACCAGCATGATGAGTAGTGCCGTGGTCACCAGCAGTTTCAGTACATTCATCGTTGTGCTCCTCATTCAGAGTGACAAATCGTATTTCAATGTCAGTGGCGCATGATCGGAATAGCGCTCGTCCTTGTAGATGCTCGCTGATTTAACTTTTGATTTCAGTGACGGCGACACCAAATGGTAATCAATACGCCACCCGACATTCTTGGCCCAGGCCTGACCGCGGTTACTCCACCAGGTGTACTGCTCGGGCCGGTCGTCGACAACACGAAAGGCATCGACCCAGCCAAGCTCATCCTGCACTTTGTCCATCCAGGCCCGCTCATGCGGCAGAAAACCGGAATTCTTCTGATTCGATTTCCAGTTCTTTAAATCAATTTCCTTGTGCGCGATGTTGTAATCGCCACAGATGATCAGCGGCTTGTCAGCCTTGACCTGTTTTTTCAGGATTGGCAGGTATTTCTGAAGAAATTCATCCTTGGCTTCCTGACGGGCCGGTCCAGCCGAACCGGACGGCAGGTACAAACTGGCGATTTGCAGCTTGCCGAAATCGGCAACGATATAACGCCCTTCATTATCAGCCTGATCAAAGCCCAGACCTCGACTGACCGCTTTCGGTTTGACCCTGGAATATAGCCCCACCCCGGCATAACCGGGTCGCTCGGCCGGAAACAGGAAACGATGCCAGCCTTCGGGCGCAAACACCATGTCTTCCAGTTGATCTTCCTTGGCTTTCAGCTCCTGGACGCAGAGCACATCAATATCGGACTTGGCCAGCCAGTCGAACATGCCTTTGCGCGCCGCTGAGCGCAGGCCATTGACGTTCAGGGAAGTGACGGTCAGCACGGTTAGGTCAATCCTTACATAGGTAAAATCAGCTCAGCAGGCTATCATAGCCCCACTTCCCCGTTCGACCCCGAATCCATTGCAATGCACGATTTTCAACGCCAATTCATCGAGTTTGCCCTGTCCCGCCAAGTGCTTAAATTTGGCGAGTTTGAATTGAAATCCGGCCGTATCAGTCCGTATTTCTTCAACGCCGGTTTGTTCCGTACCGGCGCAGACCTCGCCAAGCTCGGTCGTTTCTACGCCGAGGCGACGGTGGAGTCTGGACTGCCGTTCGATATGCTGTTTGGCCCGGCCTACAAGGGTATTCCGCTGGTCTCAGCGACCGCCATTGCCCTGGCCGACCAACATCAGCGCGACTACGCCTGGGCATTCAATCGCAAGGAAGCCAAAGCCCATGGCGAAGGCGGCAATATCGTTGGCGCCGCGTTGGCCGGCCGGGTGTTGATTGTCGATGACGTCATCACCGCCGGTACTGCCATTCGGGAAACGATGGCGCTGCTTCAAGCCCAGGGCGCGACGCCGGCCGGTGTTGTGGTAGCGCTGGATAGGGCCGAGCGTGGCAGCGGGGAACTGTCGGCTATCCAGGAAATCGAAAAGCAGTACGGTATTCCGGTGATCCCGATTATCCGTCTCCAGGATCTGATAAGCTTTTTGCAGCATCGTCCCGAATTTCGCGAACACGCGAGCCGAATCGAGGAATACAGAGCACGTTATGGCGTTTAACACTTCTGCATGGTTATTGACCGCACTGCTGCTGCTACCTACTGCTTCAATCGCGGCGAAACAGCAACAGAGTGGCGGCGGCCGCGTACTTTACAAATACGTTGATGAAAGCGGCGCGCTGGTGATCAAGGATTACCTGCCGCCAGAGGTGGTGCCCAAAGGCTATAGCATCGTCAATGCCTATGGCCAAACGCTGGAAGTCGTACCGCCCGTCAAAACCAAGGAAGAACTGGCTGAAGAAAAGAAGTTAAAAAAACAACGTGAGGCCGAGGAACGGGCCCGGCGCGAAGCGGCCCGCCGCGATGCCGATTTGATTCGCCAATTCACCCGCGTTGAGGACATCATGCGCGCCCGCGATACCCAGTTGTCGGCGATTGATGTGCAAATCTCGATTCGTAACGGCCAAACCAATCTGCTGACCACCCAGCTTGAAGACATGCAGCGTCACGCCGCCGATTACGAACGGCGCGGCCAGCCAGTGCCGGCGCAATTGCAAAAAGATATTCGCGAATCACAGCGACAGATGGAAGAGAACAAAAAGTTCGTTGATATCCAGGAACAGGAGAAAGCCCGCATTGCCGAGCGCTTCCGCCAGGACATCATACGCTTCAAGGAACTGCAGGCAGCCCGCGTCATTCGTCAACGAGATCAAAGCGATGGCGAAGGTCTGGCTGAAACGACCGCCGTGCATAACTGTGGTACCGCAGAGATGTGCCGTAAAGCTTGGCAGCTGGCGCAGATTTATGCGCGCGACAACGCCACCCGTTCGCTGGAGATCGTTACCGATTCGCTGATTCTGACCGGCAAAGCGCTAGGCGATCGCGATATCTCATTATCTTTCTCGATGGTGCCGGAACGCGATAACACCGCCCAGATCGTATTGGAAGTCAGTTGCAATGCATCTGATGCTGGCAATCAACTGTGTCAGACCGAGCGGGTGCGCAATATTGTCGATGGCTTCGGTCAGTATCTGGCCTCTCGATTACAGTAATTCTGCAGCAATAAAAAACGCGCCTGTCGGGCGCGTTTTTTATTGCTGATGAATCTCAGGCCAAAGCACTTTGTCGGGCGCTGACATTACTGCTGATGCCCTGTGCCAACAGATTCCATTGGCCGTCCCACTGCGCGGTCGGCGACTGCTTGAAGTTGCTGCGGACAAACTGGCGCAAACGGCCCTCGACGACGGCCAGCAGTAAACCCGCAGTACCGTTGACATCGACACTCAATGGTTTTTGGGCATTCAGCACGCCTTCGCGCAACACTTGCCGCAACTGCATGTCGAGCCGCTCGAAAATCTGATTGACGCGCGCCCCAAGGCGTTCGTCTTCACCAATCAGCGCATCACCTAGCAACAAGCGCGACATCCCTGGATTGCGCGCGGCAAAGGTCAGCAATAAATGGGTGATTTTTCCGCAGCGAACGACCGCGTCAGTTTCTTCATCAAGAATGACGCGGACCCGACTGAATATCACTTCCTCGATAAAATCGAGCAAGCCTTCGAACATCCGAGCCTTGCTGGGAAACTGCCGATACAGCGCGGCCTCCGATACCTCCAGCGCGGCAGCCAGCTGCGCGGTGGTAATCCGGGCACCCGGACTTTGTTCCAGCATCTGCGCCAGCGTTTCCAGGATTTGTTGCTTGCGCGAGCTTTGTCCCCGGTTCGCCATCAGTTAATCCCCCACTACGTTTTTCGGTCGCATTTAAAACGGCAATTGCGCCTGCGGATCGACCATCAACAACTGGCCACGGAATAGTTCCTGAATGCGCTTCAGTGCCGTCTCGTTATCGGCTTCGAATCGCAATACCAATGCCGGCGTCGTGTTCGATGCCCGCACCAAGCCCCAACCATCAGCGAAATCGACCCGTACGCCATCAATGGTATTGACCTGACCACCGGCGAAATCACCTTCTTGAGCCAGCTTGTCAACGAAGGCAAATTTGCGCTGATCGCTGATCGCCATATTGAGTTCCGGTGTCGTTACGCCCTCCGGCAAACTCTTGAAAATATCCGCCGATTTACGGAAGTCGGCTGCCAAAATTTCCAACAGTCGGCAACCGGTATAAATGGCGTCATCAAAACCGTACCAGCGCTCTTTAAAGAAAATATGGCCGCTTTGTTCACCGGCGAGCAACGCGCCGGTCTCACGCATTTTGCCTTTGATCAGTGAGTGACCGGTACGCCACATCAATGGCCGACCACCATGACCGGAAATGACTCGAGCCAGATGGCGCGAGCACTTGACGTCGTAAATGATGTCGGTGCCCGGATGACGTGACAACACATCCATCGCGTACAGCATCAATTGCCGATCCGGCCAAATGATCTTGCCGTTGGAATCGACGACACCCAAACGATCACCATCGCCATCGAACGCCAAACCAACATCTGCCTGTTCGGCTTTAACCGTTTCGATCAGTTTTTCCAGATTCTTCGGTTTCGACGGGTCCGGATGATGGTTCGGGAAATTGCCGTCGACATCACAGTACAACTCAATGACTTCGCAACCGAGAGCCCGATACAAATCCGGCGCCACGGCACCGGCAATACCGTTGCCGCAATCGATAACAATCTTCAGCGGCTGCGCTAAAGCTACATCAGAGGTGATTTGCGCCATATAGTCTTCGGCGATGCTCATCCGCTCCAGACTGCCGCGACCGGATAACAAATTGCCGGTTTCGATGCGTTCGCGCAGACGCTGGATGTCGTCGCCGGACAGCGTATCGCCGGCCAGCACAATTTTCAGACCGTTGTAATTGGACGGGTTATGGCTGCCGGTCAGCATGACGCCGGAGCGCGACGACAGGTAATGAGTTGCGAAATACAGCAGCGGTGTCGGCACCGCGCCCAAGTCGATGACATCACGACCGCTTTCCAGCAAACCTCGTTTCAGCGCCTCCAATAAATCCGGTCCGGACAGGCGGCCATCACGGGCGACAATGACTTTCTGCTCGCCGCGTTCGAACGCTTCCGAGCCGATGGCACGGCCAATCTGACGCACCACTTCTTCATTCAGCTGCTCACCGACAACACCACGGATGTCATAGGCCCGGAACATCTCAGGCGACAAGCGCACACGCCCGGCTTCTGGTGCCGCCAAACGCGCCGCTGGTGCTTCTTTAGCCGGCAGGTTTTTACGCTCCGGGGCAGCAGCAGTTTCTGTCGGCTCTGGTGCGGCCGGCGCCCGACGCACCGACCATTCCTGACGGGCCAGCGTCAAGGCAATGTCCTTGAATACGGTCAGGCCATATTGTGCGGCGTCGAAATTATTCTTGCCCTCAGCGCTGGCCAGCAACTGACGCAGCAAAACCGACGCATCCTGATGGGCCGCTCTGTCGATGCTGCGAATAATCAGAAAGGCCAATAGACCGACACCAACGATCAGCAAGGCTGAAAGCCCCCAGAATGTCGCCATAATGGTGCCATTGCTGGCCGCTTCCTCGGCGGTTGGCCAGTAAAACAAGGTCCAGGCCGATTCACCGACTTTGACTTGGTAAGGAGCCTCACCGAATTTCAGGCTTTCATCGCCGCGTTTGGCGACCACTTGCGCGGCCTCGCCAAACACCTGATTGAGTTCAAGATAACCTGGCGAACCAGCGGTGCCTTGCAGCGCCGAGCGCATCAATTCCGGCTTCATGCCGGCCAGCACATATCCAATGTCTTTGCCGCCCTGCTTGACCGGCTCGATCAGCAGAATGTGTTCGCGGGCATTGCCGGCCATGATCACTTCCGGCGGAACCGTTTTGCCTTCGCGGGTCTGACGCAGCAGATCAAGCGTGACATTACTGACCGGCAGTGCGCCGGCCATGTCCATCTGGTGCCAGGCTTGCGGCAGAATGCGCACGCCAATCGACTCTGGCAACTGGGCCGAAAGCTGGCGCTCAAGGCTCGGCAGCACCGTCGGATCTTCGGCTTCCAGCGCCGCCGGAATATCCGGATGCTGAGCCAGTTGCTGCACCCGGCCGCGAATGAACGACACCTGCAAAGCCAGTCGATCCGCTACATTACCGAGCAGCGTCTGGGTGTATTGTTCGGTGCGACTTTGGGCCGGGCCCATGACGGTCAACAGGTACAACAACACGACGACAAAAATCGCCGTCAACACCGATAGCGCCAGCCATTGCGCGGACAGAGCCAGCGTTGAGCGGGCGACGATTTTGGCCACCGGTTTCGGCTTGGCGGCCTTGGCTTCAGTCTGCGGGCGGGCAACGCCGGGAATTTCGCGTTTTTTCACTTAGGACGTTTCCTTGTTCGTCGTTGTCGTTCGTATTCTATTCAATCGCTTGGTCGATCAATGGCGACCAGAATGACCAAATCCGCCGGCACCCCGGGCCGATTGGTCAAAATCCTCCACCAGCGCAAACTTAGCCTGCACCACCGGCAGGATCACCAGCTGGGCAATGCGCTCGCCGGGCTGGACAGTATACGTTGTCTGGCCGCGGTTCCAACATGAGACCATCAGCTCACCCTGGTAGTCGGAATCGATGAGCCCGACCAGGTTACCGAGCACGATGCCGTGCTTATGACCCAAGCCTGAGCGCGGCAGAATGGTCGCCGCCAAACCCGGGTCGCCGATATGAATCGCCAGCCCGGTCGGAATCAAATGGGTCGTTCCCGGCTCAATGATAAGCGGCTCATTGAGGCAGGCGCGCAAATCCAAGCCGGCCGAACCGCTGGTGGCGTACTGCGGCAGCGGAATCGCTTTACCGACAAGGGGGGTCAGGATCTTGAGCTGAATCTCAGCCATGATGCGGGGTGTACTCCTTGGCAATCAATTGAATCAAGGCCCGGGCCAGTGTGCGCTTGGGCTGGGCTGGCAAATCCTGCTGTTCAACGCCGTTGCCGCGCCGGATCAACGCCGTGATGGCATTGTTTTCGCAGCCAAAGCCGATATCGCTGCGGCTGACATCGTTGGCGAAAATCATGTCGAGCTTTTTCCGAGTTAGTTTATCTTCAGCATGAGTGAGCACTTGCTCTGTTTCCGCTGCGAAGCCAACACAGTACGGTCGCTTGGACAAGGCGGATACTTCGGCCAGGATGTCCGGGTTCTTGATCAGGTTCAGCGTCAGCGTATCGGTCTTTTTCTTGATTTTCTGATCGGCGATTTTCTCGGCCCGGTAATCGGCCACGGCCGCACAGGCAATAAAAACATCGCTATCGGCCACCGCTGACATCACGGCGGCTTTCATTTCTTCGGCGGAATCAACATCGACCCGCAAACAGCCGACCGGCGTAGGCAATGACACCGGCCCGGAAACCAGCACCACATCGGCACCGGCCTGGGCGGCCGCTTCGGCCAGCGCAAACCCCATCTTGCCGGAACTGTGATTGCTCAAATAACGCACCGGGTCAATGGCTTCCCGGGTCGGGCCGGCCGTGATCACAACACGCTTGCCGGCCAGAATCTTCTCGGCGAATTGGGCCATGACCCGCTCGACCAGCTCCATCGGCTCCAGCATCCGGCCGAGGCCAACCTCACCACAGGCCTGACTACCGGCTGCCGGCCCCCATACCTGCACACCACGTCCAGCCAGCTGGGCGATATTGTCCTGAGTTGCCGCATGCGCCCACATTTGCTGGTTCATTGCCGGGGCGACCGCCACCGGGGCACTGGTCGCCAGCACCACCGTGCTCAATAAATCATTGGCCATGCCTGTTGCCATCCGGGCCAGCAAATCGGCACTGGCCGGCGCAATCAACAATAAATCGGCCCAGCGCGCCAGTTCGATATGGCCCATGGCCGCTTCGGCGTCGGCATCGAGTAGATCGGTATGCACTGGCTCGCCGGATAGCGCCTGAAAGGTCAGCGGCGTAACAAAGGTTTGCGCACCGCCCGTCATCACCACTTTCACCTGCGCCCCCTGATCTTTCAGACGGCGGACCAGATCGGCACTTTTATAAGCAGCGATACCGCCACTGACGCCGAGCAAAATGTGCTTTCCCGTTAATGCAGTCACAGTGAAGACAGGCTTGATCAGAACAAGGACGAGCGCGCATCATAGCCCAAGCGGCCCGGGAGTGGGCCGTTTCAACGAAGAAATCATGGAGGATTCTGTATGCGTGTTGCTGATCTGCCGTTGCCTGAGCGCCCACGTGAGCGCTTACTTCAGTACGGCCCCCAGAGCCTGTCCGATGCCGAGTTACTGGCCATCCTGCTGCGCACCGGCCGCAAAGGCCAGAGCGCGATTCAACTTGGCCATGAATTGCTGGCCCATACCGGCGGCTTGGCGGGTCTGCTCAAACGTGAGCAGCGCGATATCCAACAAATCAAGGGCTTGGGGCCGGCGAAATCAGCGCAGCTCAGCGCCGCACTGGAGCTTTCCCGCCGCTGTCTGATGGCCGAGCTGAAAAAAGGCGATGCGCTAACTTCGCCACAGCAAACCCGGCGTTATCTGCAGGCCGAGCTCGCCAGTGAACCGAATGAAGTGTTCGCGGTGCTGTTTCTCGATACCCGACACCGTGTCATCGCGTTGGAGAAGCTGTTCCAGGGCACGATCGATGGCGCCAGCGTCCATCCAAGGGTCATCGTACAACGGGCGATGGCACTGAACGCGGCAGCGATTATCTGTAGCCATAACCACCCTTCTGGCGTGGCCGAACCATCCAGCTCCGATGAACTGCTGACCCGGACCTTGAAAGAAGCACTGGCGCTAGTCGATGTCCGGCTGCTGGACCATATTATTGTTACCCGCCAACAGGCAGTTTCTCTGGCCGAGCGCGGCCTACTTTAGGGCACTAGCGAGCGCCCATTCAAGCTAATCACCGCAAAGATGAGCAAGGGTAACCTTTGTAAATCAATGCCTTGGCTACTGTTTATTGGCCTCGACGCAAGCAATGAAGGCCATTGGCAATGGCGCCAAAAGAGCGACAGATAGCGTCGATTTAACCGATATTGATCAGAATTCGACCGATCCTTTGCTTGCGTGGCCGGGATGGGTCGAGTATGATCCCGCGCCCTTGAGCTGCCCTTGGATGGCGCTTAGGTATCTTTTTTGTAGTGGAGGCTAAAGCAATGTCCCGCGTTTGCATGGTTACTGGTAAAGCTACGATCACCGGTAACAAAGTATCGCACTCGAATATTCATACCCGTCGCCGTTTCCTGCCAAACCTGCATTGGCACCGCTTCTGGGTAGAAAGCGAAAACAAATTCGTCCGCCTGCGTCTGTCCTCGAAAGGCATGCGCATCATTGACAAGAACGGCATCGACGCCGTGCTTGCCGATCTCCGCGCCCGCGGCTTGAAAGTGTAAGGAAAGGAGTAGAGTCCCATGCGTGACAAGATCAAACTCGTTTCGACGGCTGGTACTGGTTACTACTACACCACCGACAAAAACAAGCGCACGATGCCGGAAAAGCTCGAACTGAAAAAGTACGATCCGGTTGTTCGTAAGCACGTGACGTTCAAAGAAGCCAAAATCAAGTAATTGTGCTTTTGCCAACGCCTCCAAAAAAGCCCGCGGATTGCGGGCTTTTTTTATTGCGCTTAATTTTCAGCGTTGCGGCTAAACACGGGCCTCAGCTTTTTTCTGACTCATCGCGAGCAAACAGCGCCCGAATAAAATCATGGGCATGAAACGGCCGTAAGTCATCAATGCCTTCGCCAACACCGATAAAGCGAATCGGCAGTTTCATTTTCTGCGCCAGTGCGAAGATGATGCCGCCTTTGGCAGTGCCGTCGAGTTTGGTCAGGGCGATACCGCTTAAGTTGACGGCTTTATGGAATTGCTCGGCTTGGTTCAGGGCGTTCTGGCCGGTGGCGGCGTCTAGCACCAATAGCACCTCGTGTGGCGCATCTGGATCTAAGCGTTTCAACACGCGCACCACTTTTGACAGCTCATCCATCAGGTTGTGTTTGGTATGCAAGCGACCAGCAGTGTCGCAGATCAGAATATCGATGTTGCGGGCCTGCGCCGATTGCAAGGCGTCGTAAAGCACGGCGGCCGAATCGGCGTTCGGCCCTTGTGCGACGACCGGGACGTTATTGCGCTCACCCCAGACCTGTAATTGTTCAACGGCGGCGGCGCGGAAGGTATCACCAGCGGCCAGCATGACTTTCTTGCCCTGCAGCTGCCAGTAATGGGCGAGCTTGCCAATTGTTGTGGTTTTGCCGACGCCGTTAACGCCAACCACCAACAACACAAATGGCTTTTTCTCGCGCTCGATTGGCAGCGGTTTTTCGACGTTTTCCAGAATCTCGGCGAGACGCTTGGCAAGATGATCATAAAGCGCTTCGCTATCGGCCAATTCTTTGCGTTCAGCTTTACCGGTGACTTCTTTCAGCAGCATTTGCGTGGTGTCGACACCGACATCCGCCATCAATAGCTGCGTTTCCAGTTCGTCGAGCAAATCCTCATCGATTTTTTTCTTGCCGAGAAAAAGCGTCGCCAAACCTTCGCCAAGACCGGAGCGGGTGCGTTTCAGGCCGGATTTCAGCCGGGCAAAGAAACCGCCGTTTTCCGCCGGTGTTTCAGTGGTGTTCTGCTCAGTTTCCGGGGCGCGGCGCAGCCAGCCAAACAGGCCTTTTTTCGGTTCAGTCATCGTGATGGATACAGTTCGTGGTCAGGCCCCTGAATGGGGACGTCAAGGCATCGGTGCAAGGGGCGCTATGCTACCATTTTGCGCCTTGTCACCCCACCGCCGATTGCACCGCTCATGGCCAAAGCCTCCCGTTCCAGCTCGCTCAGTGAATTGCGCATCATTGCCGGCAAATACCGCGGCCGGAAAATCGCTTTTCATGACGCACCGGGCCTTCGGCCGACAGGTGATCGCATCCGCGAAACTTTGTTCAGTTGGTTGCAAACGGAATTGCCTGGCGCCCGCTGCCTGGATTTGTTTGCCGGCTCTGGCGCGCTTGGCTTCGAGGCCGCATCGCGCGGTGCCATCGAGGTCGTCATGGTCGAAAACCATGCGCCGACCTTTCGCCAATTGCAAAGCCAGCAACAGCATTTGCATGCCAGCGAAGTGCGCTTGTTGCAGGAAGATGGGCTGCGAGTGCTGAACACCGTCACACCAGCATTCGATGTCATATTTCTCGACCCGCCGTTTCATCAGCGCTGGCTGGAAAAAGCGCTGCCAATCATTGCCGAGCGGCAATTGCTGAAGCCAAACGGCTTGATCTATCTGGAGCTGGAACGCGAAACCGATTGGCCACTACTGCCAGCAAGCCTGGAATGGCACCGACAAAAAGAAGCCGGACAAGTGCGCTACGGACTTGCCCGGCAAACCGGAGAGATGAAATAAGTTGTTGCGCTGACTATCAGGCCACCAATCGAGCGTAGGCTGCCTTCAGTTGCCCGAAAACGCCCGGACGCTGATACTGCAAGAATTCGCCGGCGTCGAGAAAATGCCCCTGACATTGCGGGCACTCGTCAACCATTAGGTATTCCTGACCACTGACCGGGCGGCGCTGCAAACGCGTGGTTTGGCAGCTTGGGCAAGTAGAATCGTGGCAATCATTGAATGCCTGGCCCAGGGTTTCATCACCGATATCGAGCATATGGCGGTGCTTTTTGCTGGCCAGCAACGTCAGCTGGTTTTCGCCAAACCACAGACCACGGCAACCACCGCAGCGATGCACGGTTTGACCGTGGTGCAACACCGACTCCATCGGCGCATGACATTTCGGGCATTTCATCTTCGTTACCCCCTACTACCTGATTGACAAGACCACTTGATTGACTGGCGCCATCGTACAGAGCGTCCTTGATGACCAGTTTGATGTACCGCAAGTGAACGAGCGGAAATCGAGGGCTGACCATGCCCCCAACAATTCGTTAGCATGGCGGCATCCATCCCGATTGAATTCCTCATGACGCCGGAACAATTATTTTCAGCGCTGCAAAGCGACTCACCGCCGCTGGTGTTGGTCGCCAATCAACGACTGGTCAAAACCTTGTCAGAACGCTACGCCCGTTTTCGCCGAGCGCAGGGTGACAGCGTCTGGGATACACCTGCGCTGACCACGTTCGAACACTGGCTGGCGGAACAGGGCCGGCAAATGGTTTATCGCGGCGTGTTCGACGTGGCAGCACTGCCTGATATTGTGCTCGATGACGATGAAGCAGTGCGCCTCTGGCAAGACATCATCGATCAGGCCGAGCGCGATCAACCCTTGCTGTCGACGGCCGATTTGGCCAAGCAGGCCCACGAAGCACATGGCCTGTTGCTGGAATATCAGGATCAGCAAGCGGTGGCGCCAGTCAGCGAAGAATTTCAGCATTTTCTGCGCTGGCAAAGCGCCATGCTCGATGCGCTGAAACAGCGCCAGTGGTGCACCTCGGCGCAATGGCAAACCATGCTGTTGCAAGCATTACGGCAACAACGTTTACCGACGCATCTGGTGCTGGCCGGTTTTGATCAGTTGCGACCGTGGCTGCGCCAGGTTTTGGAACAAATCGAACAGCAGGGCGGCCGCGTCGACACGCTGCAGGAAAACACGGCAACCGCGACACTGGCGCGCGTGTCAGCAACCGATGCCGCTGACGAACATCGCGTGATTGCCGCGTGGGCAAAGTCCACCTTGCAGCAACAACCGAGCGCCAAACTGGCGATTGTCGCGACCGATTTGGCCGCGCGCAAAACGGCGTTGATCCGGGCCTTGCGTGAAGCATTGGAGCCTGAACATCTATTGCAGTTCGATGATCGACCTTCATCGCTGATCAATATCTCACTTGGTGCGGCACTTGCTGATTACCCCATCGTCGCCGATGCGCTGCGCTTGCTGAGCGCGCTAAGTCAGGAAACGATTATCACGCGTCAATGGAGCGCGTTGATGCTGAGTCCGTATATCGGTTTTGCCAGCGAAGCCGATCAGCGCGCCGCGTTCGACGCTTGGTGGCGCGAACAGGGCTTGAGTGAATTGCGCCGCGCCAGTTTTTTGCGCCTGCTGGCGAGTGATGCGCCAACACCTTGTCGCTGCCCACAAACCGCTGAACACTGGCAGCAGGCCTTCGAGCAATGCCAGTCGCTGCGTCATAAACGCCTGCCCATGCGCGACTGGGCCGAACCGTTAAAGCAGCTTTTGCAATTATTTCTGTGGCCCGGCAGCCGGCCTCTCGCCAGTGTCGAATACCAATGCCGGGAAGCATTTTTTAAAGCGCTGCAAAATTTGCAGCTGGCGCGCTGGCCGGAGCACCCGGTTGGCTTTTCGACGGCCGTGCAAGAATTGCGTAAGCGCGTGCAGACGCAGGTGTTCCAGGCCCAGCAACCGGGCACGGCGAAAATTCATGTCATGGGTTTGCTCGAAGCCGCTGGTGTCGAAGCCGATGCCATTTGGTTGCTCGATGCCCGCGATGATCGATTGCCGGCACCGCTGCGGCCGAATCCATTACTGCCATTTGCCTGGCAACAACGCGTGCAGGCGCCGCGTGCCAGTCATCAGCGCGAACAGTTTTTTGTTGAGCAAACCTTGCAACGGCTCAGCCATGCCGCGCGCGCAGTGATCGCCAGTTGTCCGCAACACGAAGGTGATGCCGAATTGCGGATGTCGCCGTATTTACAGCACTGGCCGGAGCAACCAGCGGAAAATCTTTTTTTAGTGGTAACCAAAGCCATCGAAGCGGCGGCATTGGAAACACTCAGTGACGAGCCGGTGCCGGCGGTTGATTTGCAATTATTGCCGCGCAAGGACAGCTCGCTGTTGTCCGCGCAAGCACTGAACCCGCAGCTGGCGTTTGTGCAGTTTCGTTTGCATGGCCGCCGCGTCGAAAATCTGGCTGAACAATTGCTGCCGAATGAACGCGGCCAGTTGGTGCATATCGCCCTGAGTCTGCTCTGGCAAAGTCTGCAATCCAGTAGCGAATTGCACACACTTGCTGATGCCGAATGGCAACGCCGCATCGCTGCCGTTTGTCATCAGGCGCTGGAGCAGCGCGCGCGCTTTCGCCAGCAGGATTGGCCATCACATTGGCAGCGGCTTGAACATCAAGCGCTATGCGCGCTGGTGCAGGAATGGATCGCGCTGGAAAAGCAGCGCAACAATGGTTTTCGTCTGGTCGCCAACGAAACGCCCGTCAGCGTCAAACTATCGGAGCTGGAATTGCAGCTGCGCGTCGATCGTATCGATCAACTTGATGATGGCCGGCTCTGCATTATCGATTACAAAACCGGCCGCAGTTGGCGGCCACCGGACTGGCTCGACGAGCGCCCGACCGATGTGCAATTGATGCTGTATGCATTGGCCCGCGAAGAGCCGATTGCCGCGTTGGTTGCGGCCCGGGTAAGAGCGAAGGAATGCCGTTTTATCGGTTTGCAGGATGACAGCGGTTTGCCGGCGATTCGTCGCGACCCGCTGCTTGATGAGTATGATTTCGCGGATTTGCGCACGCACTGGCAGCAAACCCTGAGTGCGTTGGCCGAAGAATTTCTGCAAGGCGAAGCGCGTAATATCGCTTATGACGAAAAAGCCAGCGCTGCGCATCCACTAGCGCCATTTCTGCGTCTGCACGCCACAGTGGATGATGAGGGCGAAGACGAATGAAACTGATCGATCAGAAAGCCCGCGAACAAGCACTTGATATTCGCCAGAGCTTTATCGTGCAAGCACCGGCGGGCAGCGGCAAAACCGAATTGCTCAGCAACCGTTTACTGAGTCTGCTCAGTGTCGTTGAGTCACCGGAAGAAGTGCTGGCGATTACCTTCACCCGCAAAGCGGCTGCCGAAATGCGACTGCGGGTATTGCAACGTTTGACTCAAGCTGATGCAATTGCGCGCGGCGACATGGCGATGCCGGAAGACCCGCATCAACGCGACAGCATGGAACGGGCTTTGAAGGTATTGCAGCGTGACAAGGTTCAGCAATGGCAGTTGCTGGCCCAGCCGGGCCGCTTGCGCATTCAAACCTTCGATTCGCTGTGCAGCTATCTGGTTCGACAAATCCCTTATCTGTCCGGCATGGGTGGCGCACTAGCGATTCAGGAAGACGCCAGCGCGCTGTATCGCGAAGCCGCGCAACGCACGCTTGCCTCGCTTGAAGAAGAGCATTTTGCTGAGCGTCTGGCGGCGTTTCTGTTGCACCTGGATAACGATGGCTACAAGGCGCACAAGCTGCTCAGCGAAATGCTGGCCAGACGCGATCAGTGGCTGCCAATGATAGGCCTGTTGCATCAGGCGGATGCCGATGCGGAATGGCATTCGCGCTGGCAGCAATTCTTGTCGGAGCAATTACGACCGGTCGCGAAATTGTTCGACCGCGATTTGCAGCAGCAATTGATGCCGCTCGCGGAATACGCGTTACAGGAGCTCGGCAAGATGGATAAAGCCGAGCTGTTGGTACCACTGCAACACTGGCAACAACCACTCAGAGCCGATGCCCGCGATTTGGCACTATGGCAAACCTTGGCGAATTGGCTACTGACCACAGCTGGCAGCTGGCGCAAACGCCTGGATAAGAATTGTGGCTTTCCGACCGGTGATGGCGAAGCCAAACGGCAAAAGCAACAAATGAGCGAATTGCTCGAACAACTGGCCGAATACGATGCTTCGATACTAGCCGATTGCCTGCTGTTACCGTCACTGACGCAACTGGAGTCGCAGCGCGAATTTGTTTTTCATCTGATCGATGTGTTGCAACTGGCTTACGCCCAACTGCAGCTATTGTTCCGGGAAAAGGCCCAGGTCGATTTTATCGAAATGGCCGCCGCCGCTTCACAGGCCTTGGGCGAACCGGAAGCTCCAACCGATCTGGCTTTGGCACTCGATTATCGTGTGCAGCATTTGCTCGTTGATGAATGTCAGGACACCAGCCGTCAGCAGATCCAACTATTGGAAAAATTGACTGCCGGTTGGCAACACGATGATGGCCGCACGGCGTTTCTGGTTGGCGATCCCATGCAATCGATTTATCGCTTTCGCAAAGCCGAAGTCGGTGAGTTTCTGCGGCTGCAAAGCGATGGGCTAGGTGAAGTAGCGCTCGATACCTTGACGCTGCAAAGCAATTTCCGCAGTCAGGCCGCTCTGGTGCAATGGGTCAATGCGCTCGGCCCGGATTTGCTGGCCAATCGCGACGATGGTTTGCGTGGCGCGGTGCGCTTTGCCAGCGCTGAAGCGATCAAACCGGCATTGGCTGACGCCGCCGTGCAATGCCATGGTTTCGTCAATTCAAAGGAATACCCGAAACACGAAGCGCAAACCGTCGTTCGTTTGATTCAGCAGGCGCTAACCGATGGCGATCAATCGATCGCGGTACTCGGTCGAAGCCGTCAGCATCTGTTCGCCATCGCCAGTGCTCTGCGTAGCCATGGTTTACCGTTCGAAGCGGTGGAAATGGAGGCCTTGCGCGAGCATCCATTGATTGAAGATTTGCGTCAGCTGAGTCGGGCCTTGATACATCCATCCGATCGATTGGCATGGTTGTGCGTACTGCGCGCACCATGGTGTGGCCTGACATTAACCGACTTGCATGCGCTATGCGCCGATGTGCCACAACGCACCCTGCGCTCGCTGATCAACGATGACGTACGACTGCACACTTTGAGTCAGGATGGACAGCAGCGCTTGTTACGGCTGCGCGCTGTACTGCAACAAGCAGAAACATTTCGCGGCCGTTTGCGCCTGCGCGCCCGAGTACAACATTGCTGGATGCAATGGCAGGGGCCGGAATTAGCGGCGGATGCCGAATCCTTGATCGTCGCCGAACAGTTTTTCGCGATGCTCGATCAGATCGACGAACAACACGATGATGTCTTGGCAGAAATCGATCGCCAGCTCGACAAACTCTACGCGCAACCGGTTGGTGGCGCCGCGATCAAACTGATGACCATGCACAAATCCAAGGGGCTGGAATTTGATTGCGTGATTCTGCCACGGCTGGGCGCCAAAACCCGAGCCGATGACACGCCGCTGCTGCGCTGGGAAATGGTGCCGATTGCGCAGGGCCATTGCCTGCTGGTTGGCGCCATTCAAGGCGCACGCGACGAACATGCCGGTGCCACCGATTGGCTGAAAAAGCTGGAGCAACAGCGAGCACTTCATGAAAGCCGACGCTTGCTCTATGTCGCGTTGACACGGGCGAAAAAACGCGTGCATTTGTTAGGTGCGTTCTCGCACAGCAAGAACGGTTTTACAGCGGCCAGTGGCAGCCTATTGCAAGCATTGATGCCGCATTGCTTCCAAGAATTTACCGGTGCATTGCAGATACCCGAAGAGCAGCCGGAAGCGATCACGGTGATCAGCGACAGACCTATGCAGCGACTGGCGCGCATCGAGCAGCGCAGCGTGGCAATCAGCGCCATTGACAGTGAAGCGCTGCAGTTACAGCAGGAAGACGAAACGCTGGGCTCAGAGCTCAGCCGCGCCATCGGTATCGTCACCCACGGTTGGCTGGAACAATGGTCACGCGTCGGCAGCACCGATAACAAACCGGAACCGGCGTTGCTACGTAAACAATTGCGCTGGCAGCAGATCAGCGAAACGGATTTAGCGATGGCTGTCGAACGGGTGCAAACGGCGCTCCACCATGCGCTACAGGATGAAACCGGTCGGTGGTTGCTGCGGCAACAAGGTCGTCAGGAATGGGCGTTGACCAGTGAAGAAGGCGAGCTCCTGAGCCGGCATGTTATCGACCGTAGTTTTGTTGCCGATGGTGAGCGCTGGATTGTCGATTATAAAACGCTGCACAGTGATGAAGATCTGGAAGCCATGCTGAACAAGCGCGTACGTGAATATCAGTTGCAGTTGGAACGTTACGCCAGCGTATTACGGCGTCATGAAACCTTACCGTTGCGGCTGGCTCTGTATTTTCCTTTGCAACAGCGTTGCTATGCGTGGCGACCGGGCCAGACGCCGGAACGCTGGCAAGTGAATCGATGAAGACGATGTCGATATCGTTACCAGCGCCACTGAATCACCCACTGGCCATCGTCGATTTGGAAACCACCGGCGCCCACCCTGGAGTCGATCGGGTGATCGAAGTGGGCGTGATCTTGATTGATGACGGCGAAGTCAGTTTGCGCTGGCAGCGCCTGATCAATCCGGAACAACGCCTCTCGCCATTCATCGAACAGCTGACCGGTATCACACCGGCCATGGTTGCCGATGCGCCGCGTTTTGCCGAGATCGCCGATGAACTACAGACGCTACTGCAAGGCCGAATTTTCGTCGCACACAACGCCCGCTTCGACTATGGCTTTTTGAAAAGCGAGTACGAACGCCTCGGTGTTCAGTTTGCGCCGGAGCGATTGTGTACGGTGCGCTGGTCACGGCAGCTTTATCCGCTTCTGCGTGGTCATGGTCTTGATGCGATTTGTCAGCGCCTTGGCATTGCCAATGAGGCGCGCCATCGGGCGCTGGGCGATGCGGAAGCGACTTGGCAATTTTTGCGACAGAGTTGTCGCGAACATCATCCGGACACGTTGCATGCGGCGTTTGTCAAACAAATGCAAAGGCCCTCGCTGCCGCCCGCCATTACGCCGGAGCGTATCAACAGCGTGCCGAATTGCCCCGGTATCTATCGCTTCTATGGCGATGAGGGCAAGCTGCTTTATATCGGCAAGAGCAAGCAGCTGCGCGAACGGATCATGAGCCATTTCAATGCCTCACCGGTATCGGCGCGCAATCAGCGTCTGCATAGTCAGATTCGTGATTTGGATTGGCAATGCACGGCCGGCGAACTCGGCGCTTTGCTGAAAGAAAATCAGGCGATAAAGAAAGAGCAACCGCTGTTCAATCGCCGTTTGCGTCGGGTGCGCGAACTGGTGGCGGTCACCACCAAGGAAGATGCGCAAGGGTATCTGCGTTGTCAGTTCAGTGCCTTTGAAAAGGCTGGCAACAAACCTCTGGCACTGTTTCGCAATCGTAGTCAGGCGAAAGCGAAACTGTTGGAACTGGCCAAGGAGCATCAGCTCTGCAAAAAGTTGCTGGGATTGGAAACCGGTAAAGGCGCCTGTTTTGATCTGCAACTGAAGCGCTGCAAAGGTGCCTGTAACGGTAGCGAACCGCCGGCGATCTATAATCTGCGTTTGCAAACCGCGCTGAAGCCGGCGCAGATTCGCAGTTGGCCGTACCCTGGCCCCATTGGCATTGTCGAGCGTGACGAAGAACGCGAAGAACTGCATCTGATCGATCACTGGTGCTATCTTGGTACCGTCCGTGATGAAAGCGACATAGCGGATTGCCTGGAAAATCCTCGCCAGTTCGAGTTGGATACCTACCGGCTTTTAGTGCGAGCGGTACGTAGTCGGCTGACAATCCGTCAGTTTCCCGGCAACTAAACGCACTAAACAGGCCGTCACGTGATTTCAGAACCCGAGCTTCACATCGAATGCGTCGCGCACTTGCCGGCATCGGATCGGCAACGTTGGCTGGCGCTTGCAGGTGATTATCCGTTTCTGAATCCTGCGATGCTGGATGCCGTGCATGACACCGGCTGCGCCAGCAAGGAAACCGGTTGGACGCCACATTATCTGCTGGTCCGCAAAGATCATATCCTGCAGACCGGCACATTAGTGTATTTGAAGAGCCATTCGCGTGGCGAATATGTGTTCGACCAGACTTGGGCCGAAGCGTATTACCAGCACGGCTTGCACTATTACCCGAAGTTATTGGTGGCGATACCGTTTACCCCGGTGCGCGGGCCACGTTTGTTGGCGGAGCATGACAGCGATCGCCGGTTGCTCGCGAAAGCGTTGATCGCGCTGGCGCAACAGTGGCAATTGTCATCGGTACATGTGTTGTTTCCGGAGCAAAACGAACTGGATGCCTTGCAGGCTGAAGGCTTTCTGCTGCGCAATCAAGTGCAGTTTCATTGGCGCAACCGTAGTTACGCCCATTACGATGAATTTCTGGCCGCGCTGCAACGCGACAAGCGCAAGAAGCTGAACCAAGCCTCACGCCGACTGCAACGGTCAGGTATTGAGTTTCGTTGGCTGGTTGGCGACGACATTGATACCTCCGCGCTGGAATTTTTCTACCGCTGTTATCAACAAACTTACCGCGAACACTTCTCGACGCCATATCTGACGTTTGAATGCTTTCAGCGCTGGCAGCGGACGCTAGGGAACAAGCTGTTGCTGTTGGTTGCCAGTCAAGCTGGCAAAGATATCGCCTGCGCCTTGAACATTCGCGATCGAAACCGGCTTTATGGCCGCTACTGGGGCGCGTTGGAGTTTGTGCCGGAGCTGCATTTCGAAACCTGCTATTCACAGGCGATTCGATTTTGTATTGAGCATGGCATTGAATTTTTTGAAGGCGGAGCGCAAGGTGAACACAAGCTCGCTCGTGGTCTTGAGCCGGAGCGACTGCAATCGGCGCATTGGATAGCCGACCCACGATTTGCGGCCGCCATCGATGATTTTCTACAGCGGGAATGTAAGGCTATTGATCACTACTTTGCAGAGTTGCAAAGCCACATGCCGTTTAAATCCTAAAGACGCTCAGAGATCTTCGTTACCTGGGCCTAGCGCCGCTTCTTTCGCTTTCGCCTTGGCAATGGCCTCGTCATGGCGTGACAGCAAACGCCACCATTCGCTGCCATCTTCGCGGATATAACGCACAGCGCCGGCACGCACCAGAATGCGGCGCAATTCGTTTTCCTCGAATCCGCCCAGGCGCTTTTGCAACAGTTCGAATGAACGATCGGTGTAGCCTTTGTGGGTCAGAAAGTAATACGCGGTTTTCTCTGCCTGATGCTCGGTTTTGATCGCTTCCAACGCAATACGTAAATCGGTCGAAGCGCGGTCGCGCTGCAACCACCAGGAAATCAGACCGCCGATCAACACACCAATCAGGGTATCGAACGAAGAAAGCAATTCCGTCATCAACAATCCTCCCTGTCAACGCGCTGAGCTGGTGCGCTGAAAATGCTTCAGCCAAGTTTCAGATGATCCGTATTCGGTGGCGGTGGCGGTGGCGCTTTTTTTTCGGTATCGAGCGTGGCGCCAACTTCCGCCAAGCCAAAATCCGGCACCTCGACGTTCGCTGCCGGTTTGTCACTCGGTTCCACCAGCGTTGCGCCCACTTCGGCGATGCTCAGATCGCTGATATCCGGTTCCGGCAACGGAATGTATTCGCGCGGCGTGCCGAGTGTGGCGCCGACCTCGGCAATACTGAACTCAGACAAATCACCGACGTCCACCGCTGTCAGTTCGCGCTTTTCTCCAACATCGGCACCAACCGGTGCCAGCGTGTATTGGCTCAGGTCCACTTGTCGCGGAATCGGTGGTGCCGATTTCAAGCCGCCGAGTGTTTCTCCGGCCGGTGCCAAGGTCCAGGTTTCTGAACCTTTTTTCACCGGCGCGACGGCGCCTTCCTGTTGTTTCAAACGGGCCAAAGCGCCGGCCTCTTTCATCACCGAGACATAGCGCAGCGCGGCGGCGTAATCGAGATCTTTTTTGATGCTGATGGCGTTGCCGGAGAACAGTCGCTCGATGACTTCCGGCGAGGCTTTGAACAGCCGACCTACTTGGGCTTTGACCTCATGCGGATCTCTGCCGGGCATAATGCGGCCATCAAAGATCACTTCAAATACCCCATCCATCTGGCATCCCCGTTGGTGTTGCTGGATTTGATAGGCAAGTGTAATGCAGTTTGCCGGGCCGCTCAAAAAGCGACTTATTCTGTGCGTTGATACATCAAGTCCCAAACGCCGTGACCAAGCCTGTGTCCGCGTACTTCAAATTTGGTCAGCGGTCGCGAGGTAGGGCGCGGTACAAAATCATTGGTTGGCGAAAGATTTTGGTAGCCGGGCGCAGCGTTCATGACATCACGCATATGCTCGGCATAATTTTCCCAGTCGGTCGCCATATGAAAAACACCGCCAAGGCGCAGTTTCTTGCGGATTTGCTCAGCGAACAACGGCTGCACAATGCGGCGTTTGTGATGGCGGGCTTTTGGCCACGGGTCGGGAAAGAATAACTGCACACGTTCGAAACATTGATTCGGCAGGCATTTGTCGAGCACTTCGATCGCGTCTTCTTCGAACACGCGGATATTGCTAACCCCAGCGCCTTGCGCGTGGGCAAGGCAGGAACCGACGCCGGGCCGGTGCACTTCAATGCCGAGGAAATTCAGTTCCGGGTGGGCGCTGGCCTGTTCAACCAGCGACATGCCCATGCCAAAACCAATTTCCAGCCAGACCGGATTATCGTTGCCAAACCATTGTGATAAATCGACAGGGCCACCACTGATATGGCGCCCCCACTGCGGCAGCAACATTTCGACAGCGGCTTTCTGGCGTTCCGTCATCCGTCCTTCGCGGCGAACAAAGCTGCGGATTTGGCGCATCGGCCGACCATCGGGCAAGCGTGGGATATCGGCGTCGGAGGTATTGTCGGTCATCATCAAAACTCTGGACTCCCGCCTGCGCGGGAGTGACGTGAAAAGAAAAATAAATCTTAGAAGAAGGTTCCATCGAGTGGCGATGACGCACTCGCATAGAGCTTGCGCGGCATGCGGCCAGCGAGAAACGCTTCGCGCCCGGCTTCGATGGCTTTTTTCATCGCCGAGGCCATCAATACCGGATGTTTGGCAGCGGCAATGGCGGTGTTCATCAACACGCCATCGCATCCGAGCTCCATCGCAATGGCGGCATCGCTGGCCGTGCCGACCCCGGCGTCGACCAGAATCGGCACCGATGCGTTTTCCAGAATCAATTTGATGTTGTAAGGATTGCAGACGCCAAGGCCAGAACCGATCGGCGCCGCCAGCGGCATGACCGCGACACAGCCCATGTCTTCAAGTTTTTTCGCGGTGATCGGATCATCGCTGGTGTAAGCCATGACCTTGAAACCATCTTTAATCAACTCGGCACAGGCTTTCAGTGTTTCCGGCACATCCGGGTACAGCGTTTTCTGGTCGCCGAGCACTTCCAATTTGACCAGATCATGGCCGTCGAGCAGCTCGCGCGCCAGCCGACAGGTGCGGACGGCGTCTTCGGCCGTGTAGCAACCGGCCGTGTTCGGCAGAATCGTGTATTTTTCCGGGGAAATCACTTCCAGCAAATTCGGTTCGTTCTTGTTCTGACCAATGTTGGTGCGGCGAATCGCCACCGTGACGATTTCGGCTCCACTGGCCTCGATCGCCTGCCGGGTTTCTTCCAAATCCTTGTACTTGCCGGTGCCGACCAACAAGCGCGAGTGATAAGCCTTACCGGCAATATGGAACAAATCTTGATTCATGGTTCACCTTGGAATAGCACTCAGCCACCGCCGATGGCATGGACAATTTCGATGCGGTCGTCAGGGTTCAGCCGGGTATCGGCATGGCGGGATTTGGCGACGATTTCGCCGTTCAACTCTACCGCAACCCGCTTGTCGTTCAGTTGCGCCTGCTCAAGCATGGTCAGCACGGAACTGTGCTCAGGAATCTCGGTAGTCTGGCCGTTGATCAGCACTCGCATCGGCGGAACAATGTCGTTAGCTTTGAAGGATGTGCATGATAGCAAGCGAAGCCCTGGCAGGGAAAAGCCGCGAGCACATGAAGCTGTCAAAATACTTTACAGAGCGTTTCGGGACTTGCACGGCGGTTTTTGCTAATCTATTGATCTCTGGTCAGTTTTAGCGCTTGGCACAGGATCTGCTACTTCAATAGCAAAACGGTCACAGGTCGTGCCGGCCGTAATATGTATGGACACATAGGCGTCTCATGAACGATACATCTCCTCGCAACGAACAGCCCCAGCAGGCTCAGCTTTCCCGCCGCAAAGTGCTTTTCGGTGCTGCCTATACCGGCGCTTTCGCCGCCCTGGCAGCCGGCAAACCGGTATTCGGCGCACAAACTCTGTGCTCTCCTTCCGGCTTCCAGTCCGGCAACCTCTCTGGTGTTGAACCGCAGGCCTGTAATGGTAAGTCGCCCGGCTACTGGAAAAACAATCCCGGCGCTTGGGCTCCAACCGGCGTGATTCCTGGTTTTTGCAAGCTCAAGGCCAATGGCCACTGCAAAAATGATTCCGAACTGACTTACACCAAGGGTGGCACCCAGGCCAGCAAATACAAAGATGTGTTTGGAGTGTGGAACACGCCTTATGACAACATGTACATCATGCAGTACATGCGCGAATTTCATCCCACGGATCCACGCTACACGAAACCGATGGTATGGCATCTGACGGCCGCTTATTTGAATGCGTCGGCTGGCATCTCCGGTTATGTGCTGACCCCAGCCGAAATCAAGGACATGTGGAAACAGTTGGTTGGCAACGGCTCAATGAGCTACACCAGCCCATCGGGCATGGTCATCGCTTGGGGCGGTAGCCAAGGCCTGGAAGAATTCCTGAACGCCACCTATCACGACGGAGTCCTCGTTTAACCGTCACGGAGTTGTGCAATGGCCACGGTAGGCTTGCAATGGCACCGCTCCAGTCCGTTGAGATTGGAGCCGTTGGGTGATGCCTTGATCGCCTACGATACCTTGCGTGGCCACACCCGAGTACTGTTGCCGTTGGCGGCGGCGGTGCTCGAAGAACTGGACGTGCCGGGCACGACCGAGCAACTGACCGAACGCCTGGCGCTGACCGAATTACAACAACCGATGCTCGATCAATGCCTGACTGAACTGGAACGACACGAGATGGTGTATCGTTCCGCTTCATGAAGCTTGCCTCACTCCCCTTCCCTGAATTGCAACAACGCCTTCGTCACGAAGGCGTTGATCTGTTTATGCCGCCGTATAAAGTGCGGCTGCGCAGCCACTTGCGTTCGGTCGCCGAAGAGTTGCATCGACTTTATGCCGATTTTTCCCTGTTGAACGAACCCGGCGCTCGCGACTTTCATATTCGCCTGTTCGATCCCAGTCTGTTGCGTCGGCTATTCAAACGCCAGGTGCAATTCGCCCTCGATGAATTTCTGCCGTTCAAGCCGCTGCCATTCGATCAAGCCCACGCGATGCTGGAATGGGGATTGAACTGGTGTATTGGCAATCGCGATCAAACTCATTTGATTATGCACGCGGGAGTAGTTGCGCTCGGCAATCACGCGTTGGTCATGCCGGCCGAATCCGGTTCCGGCAAAAGCACCTTGAGTGCGGCGCTGAGCCGCGAAGGCTTTCGCTTGCTATCCGATGAATTGTGTTTATGGCAACTCGGCACGCGCACCGTAACACCGGTGCCGCGCCCGATCAGTTTGAAAAATCAATCGATTACACTGATGCAGCAGCGCTATCCCGATGCGGTATTCAGTCGCACCGCGCTGGATACGCGCAAAGGCACCGTCGCTCACATGCGCCCGGATGGCGCCAGTATCGAAGCCGCGCATCAGGCAGCGACCGCACGATTGATCGTGCTGCCACGCTACCAGGCCGACAGTGAAATTATCTGGCAGCGAGTCAAGCCAGAAGACGCGCTGACGTTCTGCATCAGCCAGAGTTTCAACTACAGCGTGCTTGGCGAAGCAGCATTCGACACCATGCTCACCGTGTTGCGACAGACGCCGGTTTACTCGCTACGTTACTCGTCGCTCAATGACATCATTCCGTTTCTGAAAAACCAGTTGCAGCGCGAGATTGACGCATGCAGTTGAACGACTATTTGCGCACACCGTCAAGACTTGCCGAGCTTGATGATCAAGCCTGGGATATTCTGCTGCGCCAAGCCCAGGCAACGCGCTTGCACGGCAGCCTGGCGTGTTTGGCGCCTGACTCGTTATCGCTTTCACCGGTTATCGATCGCGCGCTGCGCTCAGCGCGTGTGGTCGCCGCAGCCAATCAACGCGCGGTGCGCTGGGAGTTGCAGGAACTCAAAAAAGTGTTGAAGCCACTCGGCGTGCCGCTGATTGCGCTAAAAGGCGCCGCGTATGTGTTGCACAACGCCACCGCGGCCCGCGGACGTTTTGTCACCGATATCGATATTCTGGTGCCGCGTGCGCAACTGGCAAAAGTGGAAGACAAACTGAAATTTGCCGGCTACATCAGCAGTCAGCACAACGCTTATGACCAGCGCTATTATCGGCGCTGGATGCACGAGTTGCCGCCAATGCAGCACATGCAACGCGGCACCTCGCTCGATGTCCATCACCATATTCTGCCGCTAACGGCGCGAGCCAATCCATCCATCGATTTGCTGCTGAAAGATCTGGTGCAGGCCGGTGACGGCTGGCAAACACTGAATCCGGTCGACATGATCATTCACAGCATCACCCATTTGTTTTTCGATGGCGAATGGGACCATGCGCTGCGCGATCTGTTCGATATCGATCGCTTGCTGCGCCAGTACGCCGATGATGACAGTTTCTGGCCGTTACTGCTGAACCGAGCTGAAGCGTTGGACTTGCTGACACCAGTGCAGCATGCCTTGCCTGTCGTCGAGCATTTTTTTCAGACGCCAATTCCGGCACATATTATTCGCCAATGTCAGCGTGAAAGCGGTGAACGCATGCAGGCCATGTTTATTGCCGCCGCCAAGCCAAACCACGCCAGTTGTCGCCACCCGCGCGATGCGTGGGCCCGTCGGGCGCTGTTCATCCGTGGCCATTACCTGCGGATGCCGCTGCCGCTGCTGCTGCCACATCTGGCGCGTAAAGCCTTCCGGCGCGATGAGGACGAACGCCGCGACGCCAACAAATAGGTACAATGCGCAGAATTTCCCTGTGGAGCGGGCCAATGGCACTGAGTCACCTGCGTTTTGGTTGGCGCGAATGGGCGGCATTGCCGCAACTGCGGGTGCGTCGCTTGCGCGTCAAGGTGGATACCGGCGCCCGCACCTCGACTTTGCATGCTTATCCCATCGAAGCAATCGAGCGCAACGGCCTGCCCTGGGTACGTTTCGGTTTGCACCTGTCACGCAAAGACCCGGAAAAAACCCATTGGTGTGAAGCGCCGGTACTTGATCGGCGTGTGATCAAAAATTCCAGTGGTGTCAGTGAAGAACGCTATGTCGTTGCCACCACACTCTGCATCGGAAAATTCTGCTGGCCGATTGCGGTCACGCTGACCAACCGCTCGAAAATGAAATACCGAATGTTATTGGGCCGAACCGGCCTGCCATCCGATGCTGTGGTGGTGCCGCATGTATCCTGGCTGCAAGGCGACCCGGATCTCGGCAAACCCTCCATTCACGAATTTGTTGAACCGTAATAGCTGAATTGAACGATGAAGATTTGCGTACTGAGCCGTAACCCACGTTTGTACTCGACCTTTCGTTTGGTCGAAGCCGCCGATGCGCGTGGCCATGAAATCGAAGTGCTTGACACCCTACGTTGCACGATAAACGTCGACCCGACAAGACCGATGTTGCGCTATGGTGGCGAAGAACTCACAGGATACGACGCGGTCATTCCCCGCATCGGCGCTTCCATCACGTTTTATGGCCTAGCCGTATTGCGTCAGTTCGAAATGATGGGCGTGACACCAATTAATGAGAGCGCCGCCATTGGACGTGCCCGCGATAAACTGCGCTGCTTACAAGTATTGTCGCGTGAACGTATTGATCTACCAAAAACCGGCTTTGCCCACGCGCCGGATGACATTCAAGATGTCATTCGTCACGTTGGCGGTCCGCCACTGGTCGTCAAGCTATTGGAAGGCACGCAGGGCGTCGGCGTTGTGCTTGCTGAAACGCAAAGCGCAGCAGAATCAGTATTGGAGGCGTTCCTGAGTCTCGATCAAAACATCATGGTCCAGGAATTTGTTCGCGAAGCCGGTGGCGCCGACATACGCTGCTTTGTCATCGACGGCGAAGTCGTCGCGTCAATGAAACGGCAAGCCAAAGAAGGCGAATTCCGCGCCAACCTGCACCGCGGCGGCATGGCCATGGCCATCGATATCACTGCCGAGGAACGCGACGCCGCCATTGCCGCGACCAAAGTATTGGGACTCAATGTCGCTGGTGTCGACATGCTGCGTTCGAAACGCGGCCCGCTGGTCTTGGAAGTCAATGCCTCGCCCGGATTGGAAGGCATCGAATACGCTTCCGGCGTTGATGTCGCGACCAAGATGATTGAGTTTCTGGAACGCAGCGTGCGCCCGGATTTGCCGAAAAAGAAATGTGAGGGTTGAACCGCTTCTCGGCGACGGAATGCTGAGACGGTTCGCTACCGTTCACTGCTGCAACAGTGATGTCCGTTGCTGCATTTGCTGATAGCGCTGTAGACGGAGCTTTCGCTGCTCGGTCTCGAACTCCAATTCCTCAGCGATTTCCAGTACTTGTGTCTGTCGTCTAAGCGCCTCAGCGTAATCGTCTTTACGAGCGGCCAGTAGCGCAGCGACTTCCAGTTGCTGCATATCCGTCGGGTCAAAGTCTTTCGGCAATAAGGTTTCCAGGGTCGAAACGTCAACAGACTCTTGCTCCAGCGCATACGTCAAATACATCATTCGAGCTGCATTGTGACCATTTTCCGCGGCCAACTTATACCACTGCATCGCTTTTTCTGGTTGCGGCTTCACCGACTCACCACTCATTAGGTGATTGGCCAATAAGTATTGCGACTGAGCATGCCCCTGTTGCGCAGCAAATGTTAACCAAATAATGCCCTTCTGTTCGTCCTTAGTGCATTGATTGCCTGTCAACAAGTCAGAAGCCACACTGTATTGCGCATCGGCGTTACCGTACACGGCGCTACGCAGTTTTAGCGTATTAGCGTCTTTTTCATAATCAACGTACTCTTCCTTCCCATTATCCTTCAGGTGCGAAGCGATTTCCTTATAGTGATTAGAAAGCCTAAAAAGCACTTTGGCATTCTGGTCTTCTTCGGCAGCAAGTTTCACATCTTTCTGAATTTGCGCTACTTCCTTTCTGGAAAACTTCTCAAGTTTATAATCGAGACAGTAAGAGCGCTTGTTTTCTCGAAGAGTCTCATCCGCTGCAGGCAAAAACGTCCATTTCCTGATCGCCTCAAGTGTGACTTTCTCAAACGTAGATTTTTGCTGCTTACTTTCTCGATTGCCGGCAAGAAATGCATCTGACTCAATAACCTTCAAGTTCTTCGGAAAACCGCTTTTAGAAAGGTAGAAGCTGACACAAGCAAACCCCTCAACATTATCCATTGCGGCGCCGATCGGATATCTGGGTGGTGATATTTCTCGTGGCACCGCATCGCCCGATGCTTCCACGCTGCAATCTGCCTGGCGTTGTTCCACAATTGGCATAAGCCGTTGTTGCAATGCGGCTGTGCCAAATTGAGCTTGTAATGCTTGGAAACGTTGTTCCGCCTGCGGCTTTACTGCATCGGAAAGATTTTTCGCAATCGCATGAAATATTCTGGCGTTTTCCTCACCTCCCGCTTGATTAGAAAGTGATGCCCATGCATAAGCCTCAACGGCGCTAGGCGCAACATGTTGACCCTTGAAATACATGACCGCCAGGTTGCGTTGCGATGGCGCGTCACCTAACTCAGATAGGCGTTTGAACTCCTGGAACGCAGTCGCGTAATCTTGCTGCTCGTAAGCACTCATTGCTGACTGAAAGTCAGCATTCGCCGAAATGGACACTAAGCTTAGCCAAACCGCGAAATACATTGCCGCACGTCCTATCGTGCTTCTCTGTGTTTCTGACATTACCTTTCCATATTTCCGAGCGCATCAACCATCGTTTGAATCTTTGTCGTTCATGCTTATCGCTTACTTTTTTGAATGAGTTTTTGCCACTGCCGCTGAAAAAAACTTAACTCATCAGTACCGGTATCGTGACTGATACGCAGCAACACGACAGAAATATTATCGCGCCCACCATTGGCATTGGCTTGTGCGACAAGCGTTTCCGTCTTTTCCGATAGCGATGTCTCTCCCGTAGCTAACAGGGTGGCGATGCCATCATCATCAAGCATATCGGTCAAGCCATCCGAACACAGCAGTATTTGATCACCGGCTTGCAGCTCGGTTTCGTCCCAGGCGATATCGCTGCCGAGGTCAACGCCAAGTGCATGGGTGATGATGTGTTTCTGCGGAGAGGTGCGGCGTTCTTCGCTGCGGATCAAGCCGAGCTCGAACTGTTGTTGGACAAGTGAATGATCCCGTGTCAGCTGTTCCAGTTTGCCGTTACGGAAACGATAGAGTCGTGAGTCACCGGCATGAACAAACAGTAAATGCTGGTTGACGATGGCTGCGGCAACCACGGTTGCGCCCATACCGGCGCAAGCCGGGTTTTCCCGAGCCTGGTCGAGAATTTGTGCGTGGGCATCTTCGATGGCGTGATGCAAAGTGTCGAGCACGGTTTTGCGGCTGGCGAAATCGGCATCGGACAATTCTTCGAGCGCAGCGCGAAAACAATCCACCGCCAGCGCGCTGGCCACTTCACCGGCGTTGGCGCCGCCCATGCCGTCGGCGAGCACCGCATAGCGCAGGCGCTCGTCCAGATAGACACAGTCTTCATTATGGGGACGCACGCGACCGGTATCGGTCATGGCATGGCCTTGCACAACGAGTGGCGGCAACCGATGCTCCTGCATAGCCGGCTGTACCGGCAATTAACCTGTCACATAGGTTTACACGAGGCTTGCAGCCAACGCAACCGCAGCTCCGATTGGCGAAAGCGAGGATTGCCCCTACACTCAGGCAACGGCTAGCGCACATCTATAGCGGCCGAGACAAAAATGGGGGACTTGATATGTTGCTTTACTTTTCCGCGCTGCGTGGACCGTTTCCGCAGGACGTCATGCTGAACAATATCCACTTCGGTCGGGACGGCGGGTTGATTGGTCGTGGCCAGGAATGTACGTTGATTCTGGACGATGGTGAGCGGCATGTATCCCGTCAACACATCAAGCTGACATTCAACGGCCAGGATTATGCGCTGGAGGTGCTGTCGGAAATCAATCCGGTATTTATCAACGAAAAAAAACTCGGATTTGGTGACCGGGAAACCCTGCTGGATGGCGATGAAGTGACCATAGGGCCGTTTGTCATGCGCGCTCATGTCACGGTGCCGACACCGGTCGTCAAGCCAGCTGTTGCCGACACCCCCGATACCGGTACGGCTTCGGTCGATTTGCATCAAGCCGTGCAATTGCTCGGGCAGGGGATGAAGCATCCAGTCCGCCTGGGCAGCGAAGTAAAACCGGAAGCGTTTTTGAAACGCTATGGCGAAACGATGGCGGAATTACTCGAAGGCACACGCAAACTGACCATTCAACGCGCCGAAAGCAAAAGCGAATACGTGCCAACTGATCGAACGATGGTCTCTAAAGTCGATACCAATCCAATCAAGCACGCGTCAACGCGCCAGGACTTATTCAAGCTGATGTTCCCGGAGCAGGACACCACCGGCTTGATCGATCCAGTCGACGCCGTGCGTGAAGTCATGGAGGATTTGCGGGTACACGATGGTGCCATGCAAGCCGGCATGCGCGCCGCGCTCAATTTTGTTTTGCAACAACTCGACCCAGCGACGATCGGTGAACAGAAAAGCGGCTTGCTCGGCATGTTTGGCGGTGGTGCCATGGATGCCTACAAGCAAAAACACAAAGAATTACGCGAAGGCGTATTGCGCGGCAAATCGAGTCCGGTGTGGGATGCCTTCCGCGATGGTTACCGCGAAGAAATCAAGCGCTACAAATCGAAAGGGAATCCGGGCAATCGAACCAATTAAAATAAGAAAGGCCAGCAATGCTGGCCTTTTCTTTGGCTAACAAAATACGCTTACTTCAGTAAACCAAATACACCCAGGCTGTACATCCGCCGGTCTTTTTCGCCGTCGAAGCGGGTGGCGTAAACACTGCCGCCGAGCGGCAGATCATTGCTCAGGTAACGGAAGTTGCCGGTGCCTTTATCGTACGCGACACACTGACCGTCGGGAAAGTAATACGCCGCGACATCACCGGCTTCGACGCCCACCGCCACCGGGAACATGATGCGATTGACGCCGGCTTGTTTGGCTTCAAGCATCGGTCCCTGCCAAATGACGACATACTCATTTTCGACTTTGCGCAGCACCCGCACAGCAAATGGACAGGCAGCATTGAGTTGCGCGGTAACGCCGAGCAATTGCCCACCACGTGGCATCGGATGCGAGAAATCAGCGATCAGCACCGGCCCTTTATCGACCAACTTGCGTGCCACTTGCTCGCCGCCAACATAATCATTCAAATTGGCATCCAGTAAAAACTGGCGCATGCGATCAACATTATCCAGCAAGAAGCTGCGCGCCTGCTGACGCAACGCCGTGCTTTCTGCGACACGTGATTGTTTTTCAGTGCCCATGACGCCAAGTACCTGCTTGGTTGTTTGCAATTCCTGGTTCAGCGCTTGTTGTTGCTGTTTCAGACTGGCGATTTCAGCGTTGGCCTGACGCAACTGATTTTCCAATGTTTGATTGGTGTCTTTCAGTTTTTTCATGTCGCCAGTGGTCTGGCAACCCAGCAACGACGCGACGACCGCAGCCGCCAACAGCAAACGAAACGAGTGCATGTCATTTCTCCCGTATTGTGGTTGTCATTCAAGCGTTGTCAGCAGGTCTTGATTCGTCAAGTCAACAACGCGACACAATGCTCATTTCAGCGTGCAACAACAAAACTGGTACTGGCCAAACGCTGGTCGGCCATCATGATATCAAGAATATAGCCGCCTTCCGGAAAGCCTTCGACCATCCGGTTGATGACAAAGCTGACTTCGCCTTCGCTGCCGCGAACGATGACCGGCACTTCGCTGATGCGCACGGCGCGCGAACCATCGTAAAGCCGCGCCATCAGCACCGTGCTGCTGGTGGTGAAATGTTGGAAACGAAATCGCACATGCAGCGTCCGGTTCAGATTGATATTTGCCGACTGCACACCATCAAGGGTGGCAATCGGTTCAGCCGCGACCTGCACGACCGGTACCGCAGGTTTTGGCGGCTCAGGAGCTTTCTCGGCGATTTCGGTTTCCATCTGACGCAGCAGTTCCGCCTCGTCTTCCGCGGTGACCGTCGGCTTTTTCGGCGCCAGTATGGTTTTTTGCGCGACGCTTTTTATCTCGGCACTATCCGGGTATTTTTCTTCCGCCAGCGCGTACAGGGCACTGGCTTCGGTGACCTGTTGCTGTTGCCATAACTCGTCGATGCGCTTGGCGACACGCTGCGCCAATTCATCACGGCCTTTCAGCGCCGCTTTATTGCTGGGATGAATCGACAACGCTTTTTGATAATGCTCATACGCGTTGTTTTTCGGCGGCGATAACAACTGGTTTTTTTTCAGCGCAGCGACCGCTTTATCGACATGCACTTGTGCATCCTGTTCGCGTTGTGCCGCCTCAATGCGTTGCTTCAATACCTGCACGTCGCGGTCGCGCGGCGCCAGTGCCAAAGCGCGCTCGTAGTCCTTGCGGGCAGCAATCAGATCTTTTTGTTTGACCTGTTCCAGACCACGTGCGGCCAGCGCAATGCCAACGGCAGACAAACCGTCTTTGGCACTGGCCGAGTCCGGTTGCAAGCTCAATACTTCACGATAGCTGGTTTCGGCATTATCGTTTTCCGGCTCAATCAACTTTCCGGCCTTTAGCTGCTGCTCGGCTTGTTGTAGTAGTTGTTGCACGCGTTGCTGAGTACGCTCGGCTTCGCTGAGTTCGGGTGCTTTTTCTGTCACTGGCGCGGTTTGTGGCGGCGCCTCGGTGACCGTTTCCGTTGCGGTAGTCGTTGCCGCGGTTTCCGTCGATGGAGTCGTTGCGTTGCCTGTCGTTGACGGCATCTCAGCCGGCACTTTTTCTTGCTCGGTCGGCGCGCTGGCCTGTGGTTCAGGCTGGCGATTTTCCGTTTCGGTTAGCGCTTCTGTCGCCGGAACCGGCACCGGTACCGTTTCAGCCGGCGCTGTCGTCTGCGATGGGGTGGCGCTGGTTTCACTTGCGGCATCAGTTGACTGTTGCAATAAACCGCTGCGCCACAACACAACGCCAGCAACAGCAATAACCAATACCAGCACAATGGCCCAAATCGGTGTGCCGGTTTGCGCTTTCTGTGCGCTGGTGGCGCCTGGCCGTTCATCGGCATGAACGACAAACTCCTGATCGCCAATCGCCGCACGTGGTTGCTCGGCTTTGACTGGCGGCAACTGCGTGATTTTCGTTTCTTCGCTGCGCTCACGTTTGGCGGCCGGCGTGGGCACAGGTGTTGGTGCTGGAGCAGCCTGTGGCGCTTTGACGGCAGTCGGCGTCGCCACGGTTTTATCTTCTTTCGCGGCCAGCGGATTGCTGATTGATTCGCGCCAGAGCTGTTCCAGTTCCGGTGTGACTTTCGCCGTCAGTTCTTCCAATACCTCGGCAAATTCGAGGCCGCTCTGAAAACGTTTATCCGGTTGTTTGGCGAGAATTTTTTCCAGCACCGGCTGGAAGATAATCAGCGCACCTTCGAGCCGAGGCACCGGTTCAACGGCGTGCTTCAAGCCGACAGCGACGGCCGAGTCACCAGTGAAGGGCACATGGCCTTTCAACAGATAAAACATGACGATGCCAAGGCTGTACAAATCGGCTCGATGGTCCACCGGCTTGCCAAGCGCGTGTTCCGGGCTCATGTAACTCGGCGTACCAATGGCAACACCGGTCTGGGTCAGGTTTTCTTCCAAGCCGGTCATGCGGGCAATGCCGAAATCGGTCAACACCGCACGACCATCCTCTTCGTGGATCAGAATATTTTCGGGTTTGATGTCGCGATGGACGTAACCTTTCTTGTGCGCGTAATCGAGTGCCAGCGCCACTTGTTTGACGGCTCGCAGATTCTGCACCAGCGTCAGCGCTTGCCGTTTATGTTTCAGATCTTGCCCCGGCACATATTCCATCGACAGATAGTGCAGACCATCGTGCACGCCGACATCGTAAACGCTGACGATATGCGGGTGGGTCAGCTTGGCGACGATGCGCGCTTCGCGCAGAAAGCGTTCGCCGTATTGGCTGTCGGCATTGAGCAAATGCGGCGCCATGATTTTCAGCGCCACCTCGCGCTCGAAGCTTTCCTGAATGGCCAGATAGACTTTGGCCATGCCGCCCTCGCCGAGCAGCCTGACTATGCGGTATCCCGGAATCAACATCGTGGCGCTTTGCTTCCCCAGCTCATGTTTATCGTTGTTATGCGGCTTTTTCGCCGTCGGGTCAGTATGCGTACTGCACTGCGGCGACGCAAGCGACTGAGCTCAAGCCGCTTGATACGCCTGCTTCAGCCAGGCACGCACTTCGGCATCAACATCCTTGACGCTTTCCAGCCGAATGCGATGGCTGCACATCGCGGAAAACGAACCCGAGGCCTCCAAGCGCCCAGCGGCCGGTACACCTTTCAAGTTCAAGCCGAGGTCAACGCGGGTTTTGGTTGATGGTTGAATCAGTGCGAACTGTTTGCTGCGCCGTAGCGCCGTGTAGCTTTTCTTCGGCGCGAGTTCGACATCCTTACCCAGGCTTAGCACGTAATCGACGATGGCATCGTAAATGGGCTTCAACACGGCTTTATCGCCGGCGTATTGCGCTTCGAGCAACTCACCGCCTTCCGATGGCGCCGATACCGTCTGGCGCAGCGCTTCGGCCGCGACCAAATTGGCGTAACCGTGAGTCATGCCATGCTCGGTTTTCAGCCATTTGACCAGCGCGCCGTGCTTGTCGATGCCGGCCATCGTGCACAACATGGTCCATGTGGCCAGTGACTTGCCGGTGTTCTTTTCCAGATTGCTGATCATCGTTTTCAGGGCGTCATCGGGGTTTGCCATCTCGTTCATCCTTTTATCGATTGTTCGCGTTTGCTGTGCACTGCGCTTATGCTGTGCGCCGTTTGTCGCCAGTAGCACTCGCCTCAATAATAGACGCCATGCCTTCGCAAAACACCCAAGCCATTCAACGCGCCGTGCTGGCCTGGTTTGACCGGGCCGGCCGCAAGCACCTGCCTTGGCAGCAGCACAAGACCGCATACCGGGTCTGGATTTCGGAAATCATGCTGCAGCAAACGCAAGTCACGACGGTCATCGACTATTACCAGCGCTTTATGCAGCGCTTTCCGACGCTGGATGCGCTGGCCGAGGCGCCCCTCGATGACGTGCTGGCGCATTGGGCCGGCCTCGGCTATTACAGTCGAGCTCGTAACCTGCACGCCTGCGCGAAGCTATTGCAAGCCGAAAACGGCGGTGAATTTCCGCTATCTGTCGAAGCCATCGCCGAGCTGCCTGGCATTGGCCGTTCGACCGCCGGCGCGATTTTGAGCCTTGGCGCCGGCTACTGGGCGCCGATACTCGATGGCAACGTCAAACGGGTGCTGTGCCGGGTTGCTGGCATCGAACTGTT
The DNA here is from genome assembly GCF_009756665.1 of Permianibacter aggregans. GTDB lineage: Bacteria > Pseudomonadota > Gammaproteobacteria > Enterobacterales > Permianibacteraceae > Permianibacter > Permianibacter aggregans. The sequence continues at coordinate 2,762,704 of NZ_CP037953.1, read as the reverse complement.
CAAACAGCCGCGCGAAGCGGAAAAACGGCTGTGGGCGCTGTCCGAACAACTGACGCCGGCCAAGCGTCACGCCGACTGGAATCAGGCGATGATGGATATCGGCGCTACGGTCTGCCGGCGCGGCACGCCTGTCTGCAAGCAATGCCCATTCAGCGGCCATTGCGTTGCCGAACGTACGCAGGCATTCGAGCGCTACCCCGGCAAAAAGCCGAAAAAAGCCGTGCCGCTGAAACAGAGCCGGGTGCTGATGCTGGTCGATGGCAAGCGCCTGTTGCTAAAACAACGGCCGCCAACCGGCATCTGGGGCGGGCTGTGGACACTACCGGAAATCGACCCGGCGCTGTCGCCGATTGAGCAAGCTGCCGAACTCGGATTATCAGTGCAACTGCATGAGGCGATTCCGCCGCTGCGCCACACCTTCAGCCATTTCCAGCTCGATATCCACGCGTTCTACGGGGTGATAGCCGCTCGCGCATCCCGTATCATGGACGCCCCTTACCGCTGGCAGCCGCTCAATGCGCTGCACGAAACCGGGCTGCCGGCGCCGATCCTGAAACTGATACAGCAACAATTCCCGGAGAAATCCTGATGGCCCGTACCGTTCAATGCGTGAAACTGAAGAAAGAAGCCGAGGGCCTGCCGTTCCCGCCCTACCCTGGCGAACTCGGCAAGCGCATCTACGAGACCATTTCCGCCGAAGCCTGGGAGCAGTGGAAAGCCCACCAGACCATGCTGATCAACGAAAAACGGCTGACCATGCTCGATCCGGAGGCACGCAAGTACCTGGCCGGTGAAATGGAAAAATTCCTGTTCGGTGGTGACTACGACAAAGTTGAAGGCTATGTGCCACCGCCGTCTGGGCAATAAATAACCAAGATCGCCCGAGTGGCAACTGTTTCTTGACTTATCGCCGGCCGATCGGTTTAATACGCGCCTTCGCGTGGCCTGGTAGCTCAGTTGGTAGAGCAGAGGACTGAAAATCCTTGTGTCGGCAGTTCAATTCTGCCCCGGGCCACCACTAATTTCGAAAGCCTGCAGCGTGCAAACTCTGCGGGCTTTTTTCTTTCTGAGGTTGGGCAGCATTGAACTCCGTTCAATTGCGCACCACATCCCTGTGATGCGCCCTACGGGAAGCTTCGCTTCGCCAAATCGCTCCCGGCGATTTGGTCTGCCCCGGGCCACCACTAATTCGATTAACGCCTGATGATGCAAATCATCGGGCGTTTTTCTTTTTGGAGTAAGCGACGGCGCTTCATTGAACTAAACCAACCCAATTTCCAATTCACGACACAACCACCTCAAATTAGCACTTCGTTTTTAGTTTCGAAGCCAATCCCATCGAAAAGAAAAATCGGGGTCCCCGTCTGCGCCAGCCGGCAGCGACATGATGTAGGCCGGGTACAACCGCAAGGATAGCGGTTGTAGTGCTGTCGAGGCAGGGATGCCGAGTCAGCACGGCCCGAGCAGGAATCATGTCGATGCCGGAGCGGCTTAATCGAAGCAACACAACTAACCTGGCGCATCGGGGCGCGCTTCTCTTTGGTTACTTTCTCTTGCGCGAACAAGAGAAAGTAACCCGGCTGTCGGTCCGGGAACCGACAAACCAGAAAAGCAAAAGCTTGCATTCAAGCTCATTGCACAGAAAATCAAATACGTCAGTATTTCGAACACAGAAGCTAATAGTTCAGAAACATCATGTGCAACAATTCACTAAGATCTACAAAAACTGGAACCGCACAATGTCCGAAATCACCTGGAACGACTTCCAAAAAATCGAACTACGCGTCGGCACCATTGTAAAAGCCGAACCCTTTCCCGAAGCACGCAAACCCGCCTACAAACTGACCATCGACTTCGGCGCTGAAATCGGCATCAAACGCTCCAGCGCGCAGATCACCGATCTTTATTCCTGCGAGGAATTAGTCGGTCGGCAGATCATCGCCGTGACCAATTTCCCGCCGAAACAAATCGGGCCATTCCTGTCGGAATGTCTGGTCACCGGCTTTCATCGCGAAGATGGTGCTGTCGTACTGGCGAGCGTTGAACGTGATGTGCCAAACGGTGCGCGCCTTGCCTGAACCGCAAGCACTGCCGCAGTTTGGGCAAGGTTTCGCATTATTGCTGGGCGCTCGCCGCTAGCATTGCCCCTCAGCCAATCAGAGCCCCACTCAGGTGGCCTTCGGCCAGGAGGGAAATCATGACACAGGATGTCGCGCCGTCAGTCGCATCCAGCCACAACAAACGCGCGCTGATCGTTGACGATTCACCGACCGCCTGTGCGGTGCTAAAGCGCATGCTGCGCAATTACCAGATCAATGCCGACTCGGTACAAAGTGCAGAAGCCGCACTCGATTATCTGAAGCTGGAAAAACCGGATGTGATCTTCATGGATCACGCGATGCCCGGCATGAACGGCCTCGATACCCTGAAAGTGCTGAAAGCGCACCCGGAATACGCGACCATTCCGGTCATGATGTACACCGCCCGCACCGGCGAAGTGTATTTGAGTCAGGCGCGTGCGTTTGGTGCCATCGATGTCTTACCGAAAGGTGTTGAGCAAACGGTGCTGGAAGAAGCACTGCAACGCCTGCGTTTATTGCCACATAGCAGCGAAGCCGAAACGCCCACCACCGTCGCCGTCGCCACACCGCCAGTGGCCGCCCAACACAGCGCTATCGACAGCACGGATATGCGCCGGGAAATCGAGCGGGTGTTTCGCAGCGAATTGCGCCCGGCGATGTCACACCAGATTCATGATGCACTCGATGAGTGGCGACACGAAGCGACACAGGCCAATCGTCGGTTGGCGGATCTGGTTGCGCAGCGTATCGGCAACACCGTCTCTGAGGCCATGAAACCGGTATTGGCGGAACTCGATTGGCAACGCGCTGAACAACAGCGCCAAGCCCGCAGCGCAAAAAACCGGACGCTCGCGACCGCAGCGGCGATGCTGTTACTTACCGGCGCTTTTGCCGCCACGCTATGGTCAGCGTTTGCGACGCAAAACACGCTGATTGCCGATAACTTGCACCAGCAATCACAGCAGCTCAGTAATGCGCTGGATGGTCTGCAAGCGCAAATCAATGGTCTGGAAAGCTCGGTAAGCGCCAACGCACCAACGACGGTCAGCGGCCAAACCCGTTGGTTGCGCGAAACCGATGGCAATGTCATTGGCGCTTGGGCGGGCATTAGCCCACACGGCGCCGAACTGATGGTGGTCAGTCGCACTGGCTACCGGTTTGCACTCGATAATGAAGGTCTGATTGCGACGCGATTACCGGCTTTGTATTTCTTGTCGCCGGCCTGTTTTGGCGATGCTTATGCACCCGTGCACGAAGGCACCTTGGTCACCGCGGCTGGCGAACAATTGTGGTACGCGCCGATTGGTGCCGAGCGTCAGGCTGTACAAGCCTATTCCACGCTGAATGCCGATGGTCAGTGCCTGCCGATGCAAGGCGAGAGGATGTCGGTGCGCATCGTGCAACACAATGATCCGGCAATTACGGGAGTTAAAGGCGCACGCTTTAAACTTGATGCGCGCATGGCGTTGGCGTCGGAATTTGTCGCCCAATAAAGAGAAACCCGCACTACACGGTGCGGGCTATCAGGGTTTCAGAAATAATATTCCAGATCCACCTGCAGATAATCATCACGACGCAGTCCGTACAGCACATCTTCTGGCTCATCACTATCAAACAAGCGCAGATCAATCGATACCACCAGGTTCTGTCCAAACCGCCTGCTGCCTTCAACCAGTAATGAATGGCTGTCGTAATCGAGGTCGCGGGAAATGCCCATCAGCAACTCGCTGGACGCCATATCGTTCATCGCCAGACGAGCACCGAACAGTAGATCGTTTTGGAACAGGCTGGTCGACTGTTCGTCACGCTCATCCCAACCGTATTCGATCAGCAACCCCAAATCAGCGGCCGACTCCATAAAGCCAACGATCGTGTACTCGAAACCTCCGTGCATTGCGACAAAGCTTTCGCCATCACGGTGCTGATGAATCGCCTCCAGCTTCCACAGCCAGGACTCAATGGTCGCCTGCGCATCAACGCTGAAACGCTCAATCTGCGGATAGTAAGGCCGCAAACCCAATTCACCGTTGATAAAAGCCGGCAACAACAAAGGGTCACGTGCCGTGCCATCGAAGTACGCAACGCCGACATCAAATACATCAATGGTATTCGACCAGCGCAGCGCGTAATCAATATGCTTTTCTTCGTCATCCGATTCGTACAACGGGTCATCGACAAACACAGGAAGCGGCAAGCGCGGCCGGCCATCCGCCCCAGCGAAAGTACGCTCACGGAAATACGGCAGAATGTATAAATCGACAATGCCCCAATCCTGCACCGTCGAGAAATTGATCATCGGCTGACCAAGTTTGTCCTCGGCATCCAAGTCCTCAACCAGATCCGATTGATTGATGATATCGACCAGATGCTGGAACTCGGTGACGCCCCAGAACACACGCCGCAAACCAACACGCGTTTCTATCTCCTCGCCGACATGAATCCAGGCGGCCTGGCGAATATCAGCATGAGTGCGCTCACCATCGTTCTGATCCCAGCGACCGAACAGCTCCAGCGTGAAGCTGTCGCGGCGATCGTTCCATTGCCAGTTCCACTCCGGTTGCGCGGCAACCGACAGGTTGTAATCCTCCTGATTCGGGAATAACGGTTCAGACAAAAAAGCACGGCCTTGCAACGACACATTGCCCCGAAAATCGGTTTCCGTTTCGGCTTGGGCATTGGCACTGAAACTGCTCAGTGCCAATGCCAAACCCATCATGGTTTTATTCATGCTCAACGTGCCCGCTTCAAGGTATTTTGATTGAAATCCTCATCTTTCAAGCCGGTGTTAAAGCGGAAGTTGCTCCAGTTCAGCTCGGTCTTTTTTCCGGTCTGATGGTTGACCATCAACATGTTCAGTGGCCGCCAGTACTTGTCCAGATACTGCTGGTAATCCGTCATTGTCAGTGTTTTCAGCAACGCATTGCGACGATCGTAGAACTCGATTTTCTGCACCCGGTAATGGGCTTTATCAACCCACACCACCCGGCGGGTATAGCCGGAGTTTTTATCAACCGGAATGGTTTCGATGACGTAGGCATCCAGACCATTGATGTTTTCGTCGCGCAGATAGTTATAGGTGTACTTCGGCACTTCAAACGACGTTAAGTCTTCATAGGCAAACTCACTGCCCATAAATGGTCCAGATTTATTGCTTGAAGAAATGCGCTTGACCCGGCTCAGAGCCGGCAGAAATAACCATTGTTCGTCATCACCGACGGCATGTGAAAAACTCAAAAACGCCGTGCCTTTGACATCCTGCGGGGAATCGAAAATGCTCAAGGATTTGTCGCCATCCTGTTGCACTTCCAGCGATTGAATACGGATTTCCCGCTCGCTGCTCTCGCCTTGCTTATTGGTCAGGATCATTTTCATTTCGGCTTGACTATCGCCCCAGCCGATATCGCGGGCTTTCATTTCCTTGGCGATTTCCAGGCCCTTTTCCGCCGAGGCGTGCGCGGGTATTGCCAGCGCCAGCAAGGCGCTGGTCAGCGCAACATTAACCCAGTTCGGCAGCAACTTTTTCATTAGATGTCTCCTTGTTGGTGGCGCTGGACATTGACGGCGCCTTGTCCAGCTTCATCAGCATTGGTGGAAGTAAAAAGAAATCGACAATCAGCGCGATCAAAATTGTCACGGCAGTCAGTAAGCCCATATCAGAGTTGACCCGGAATGATGACTGGGCCAACACCATGAAGCCGGCAACCAGCACAAACGTGGTGATCCACAACGCCCGACCGACACTGGCGAAAGCGTAACGCACGGCCGCTTCCGGGCTGGCGTTTTTTTCACGACGGGCATGCAGGTATTTGCTCATGAAGTGCACGGTGTCATCGACAACAATGCCAAGCGTCATGCCGGTCACGACCGATAAACCAAGACCTACTTCACCAACGGTCATGCCCCAGATACCAAACGAGATACCGGCCGGCATCAGGTTCGGGAACAGGCTGATAAAACCGAATTTGACACTGCGCAGTGCGATGCCGAGCAACACCGAAATCAGCACCAGTGCGATAAACGTACCGAGCAGCATTGATTCGATATTGCGCTGGCCGATGTGCGCGAACATCAGCGATGTGCTGGCGATATCGACTTTGTAGGCCGGCGCATTCTGTTGAAACCATTGATTGATACGTTGTTCCAGCGCGAGAATTTGCTCGCTGGTTATATTCTTGAACGTACCGATCACTCGCGTCGATGACTTGTCAACATTCAACTGGTTGTTCAAATCCAATCCGTACGGCAGCGACATTTCATATAACAACAAGTACTGCGCTGACAAATCACGCTGATCCGGCAAGCGGTAGTAGCTCGGATCATCAGCATGCATGTTTTTGTTCAGACGCTTGATGATATCGGTGATCGAGTTGACGTGGTCGGTTTCCGGTTGCGCGCGTAACCAGTTGGAAAAATCCTCAACAGCATGCAGATAGGCCGGCTCATTGATGCCTGAACTTTCACCGCTATCAATGGAGAACTCCATCGTGGTCATGCCGCTCAAGTTTGCTTCCATGAAGTCGGTAGCCTGGCGGAATGGCACACGTTGATCGAAGTACTCGACAAAATCATCGTTCAGGATATTTTGCGGCAGACCGGCAGAGAGCGCGAACACGGTCACCAAACCGATCGGCAGCAACCAGCGGCGTTTAGCAATAATCCAGTTGCCGAGCTGTTCGGTACGCGTACTTTTTTCTTCGCTAATCTGTTTCACCCGTACTGGCAATACCATCATCAGCGCCGGGAAGGTGGTTACCGACATCACGAACGCGATCATCACGCCAAACGCGACCATGTTGCCCAGATCGGCGAACGGTGGCGAATCGGAGAAATTCATCGACAGGAAACCAATGGCCGTCGTGATCGAGGTCAGGAATACCGGCTTAAGGTTCAGTTTCAAGCTGGCCATCATCGCCGACTTTTTATCGGCACCATGACGCATCTCGTAGAAGAAGGTCGTCAGAATGTGCACGCAATCGGCAACGGCCAACGTCAACACCATCGTTGGTGTCGAGGCGGATGGGCCAGTCAGGTAAAACCCTGTCCAACCGGCCATACCCATCGTCACCGCTATCGACAGAATAATGATGACGACGCTGGCAAAGGTGCCGCTGATCGTGCGCTGCAGGAGTCCTATGGTGACGATGACGACCAGGAACATCAATGGCACCAAAGTCGCGGCGTCTTCCTGCGAAGATTCGGCAAAGCTGGTGTTCATCATCACCATGCCGGACAGATACACCTCGATATCCGGGTGACTGGCGCGCAGCTCATCGCGCAGTTGCCGCGCATAAGCAACCACTTCTGGCACTTCCTTGATTTGATCGACACCCGGCAATTGCACGGTGGCATTGACGACCGTGACATGACCTTGTTCAGAAATCAGGCGCTTGCGCATCAATGGTTCGTTGATCGCGATGTCACGAATGCGTTGCAGATTTTCAGTGCTGTACTCAATGTCTTCCGGCACCAAATCGGCGACGATCAAATCGTCTTCTTCGCCAACGGTGTGCTGGAAATTGGTGATCGAATCCACGCGCGACGTATACGGAATCTGCCAGGCATCGTGCGTCAGCTTTCGCACAACAGTCAGCGTTTCTTCGGTAAATACCTCACCATTTTTCGGCGCAATGATAAACGCGACGTTGTCGCTTTTGGCATAGATTGCCTGCATCGACTCGAACGCGATGCGTTGTGGATTATCCGGGCCAAAAAACACCCGGTAATCGCTTTTGAACACCAGGTGCTGTGCGCCCATCGTGGCGGCGGCGGCCAGAATTAACGTGCTGAGAATGACCCACCAGGGATGATTCAGAATCCTTTGGAAAAACGCGTCCCTCATGACGAGGCCCCTTATTCATTGTTGACGATTCGTCACCATTGCAGCGAAAAAAATCGCCTTAATGCGCGACTCCGTGTTCAAGACTGCTTACCTGTAAACTCATGCATAAATGCCGGTTCAGCGAACGCAAAACCGGCACCCAAAAACTTAAAACTGCAGCGGTCTGCCTAGCACTTCCAGTTGCCGCATTTCCTCCGCGAATAACTCCGCTGAGGCTTTGCGCAATACCGCTTTGTAATCAAACTGGTTGGACATTGGCTGCCACTGCATGCCGTCCGCCATCATCTGCACATTGGTAAAAAATTCGCGCTCAATTTCAAATCCGATGGCGCCAGCGCAATCGCATTTGCTGGTCACCAAGGCAATGGCACCAAAACCGGCTGACCACATGGCGAATACCATGCGTTGCACATCCATACCCGGTGGCAGAATCAAGTCACCGTCTTCCACGGCATCGGTAAATACCTTCAGCACCAACTGCATCAACTGCCCTTCCAGTTGCAGATGGCGCTCGGTGCGCTTGTCGTCTGCCCGCTCCACAACGGAAGGCGAATGCGCGGTCAGCACAATGAACAACTGCATCGGATGCAGGCGAGCCCAAATCAGGTACGACAACATGATCACCAGCCCGCGTTCGCGACTTTTGCCCATGTACGACATTGCCCGCCGGAACAGCTCAGTGACTTCGGTGATGCAAAGATTGGCGACGGCAATCAGCAAATCTTCCTTGCTGCCAAAGTGGTTATAAATCGTACCTTTCGAATAAGGCACCATCGTGACCAGCTTGTCGATGGTCAGGGCATGGATGCCATCACGCTCGATCAATAGCCGGGCCTGCTGAATCAATTCCAGCTCGCGATCGGCTTGCGACTGTTCGGACAACACACGTGGGCTCATAGACACCTTTGCCAAATACAACGGACGGACTTCATCACTTCGGACAGATAAGTGACGACCCGTCATTGACGGTTCGTCATTTTCATGAGCACGCCCCCGTCCGTCAACCCCAAATCTGAAGGATGCTGCCAAGCACTGACAGGTAAGACCAGAATCAACGGTTTCCTGATCGACGACGCTGCAGGTAAAATATCGCCCGACTTGCCGGCCCGAGCCATCGGAGCAGCGGGTAAGCGCGTATCAGTACCCTGTAGCAATACCTTTCACCCCAACCAAGGGGCGCTGCGACTTCCTACGTGAAGCCAGGCTTGGATGGGTCATCAACGTCAACGGCGCCCGGTAAATCAATGGAGATAAACGATGACTGCTGTCGCCAAGACATCCGGTTTTACCGATTTTGCTGTCAAAGACATGTCGCTGGCCGATTGGGGCCGCAAAGAGCTGTTCATTGCCGAAACCGAAATGCCAGGCCTGATGGCCACGCGTGAGGAATACGGTGCCAAGAAGCCGTTGAAAGGCGCCCGCATTGCCGGTTCGCTGCATATGACCATTCAGACTGCGGTACTGATTGAAACGCTGACGGCGCTTGGCGCTGAAGTGCGCTGGGCCTCCTGCAACGTGTTCTCGACCCAGGATCACGCTGCCGCCGCGATTGCCGCCGCCGGCATTCCGGTGTTCGCGCACAAAGGTGAATCGCTGGACGAATACTGGGAATTCACCCACAAGATTTTCACCTGGCCTAACGACAATCATGCCAACATGATTCTCGATGATGGCGGCGACGCCACACTGCTGTTGATGCTCGGCGCCAAAGCCGAAAAAGATGCGGCGGTAATCAGCAAACCGAACAACGACGAAGAAAAAGCCTTGTACGCGTCGATTGCCCGTTACCTGAAACAAGATCCGAACTGGTATTCCAAGCGCCTAAAAGAAATCAAAGGCGTCACCGAAGAAACCACAACGGGCGTGCATCGCCTGTACGAAATGGCGAAAAAAGGCCAACTGCCGTTCCCGGCGATCAACGTCAATGACTCGGTCACCAAAGCCAAGTTCGACAACCTCTATGGCTGCCGTGAATCGCTGGTCGACGGCATCAAGCGCGCCACCGACGTGATGATCGCTGGCAAAATTGCCGTCGTCTGCGGTTATGGCGATGTCGGCAAAGGCTGCGCGCAAAGCTTGCGCGGCTTGGGCGCTACCGTCTGGATTACTGAAATCGACCCGATTTGCGCCTTGCAAGCGGCGATGGAAGGTTACCGTGTCGTAACGATGGACGAGGTCTGCGACAAGGCCGATATTTTCGTTACCGCCACTGGCAACTTCGATGTCATCACCCACGACCATATGGTCAAGATGAAACACAACACCATCGTCTGCAACATCGGCCATTTCGATTCGGAAATCCAGGTCGCGAAAATGCGTCAATACCCGTGGGAAAACATCAAGCCGCAAGTCGATCACATCATTCTGCCTAGCGGCAATCGCATCATCCTGTTGGCTGAAGGCCGCCTGGTGAATCTGGGCTGCGCCACCGGCCACCCGTCGTTCGTCATGTCGAACAGCTTCACCAACCAGACGCTGGCGCAAATCGAGTTGTTCACCCGTGGCAACGAGTACGAAAACAAAGTGTACGTACTGCCGAAACACCTCGACGAAAAAGTGGCCCGCCTGCATCTGCAGAAAATCGGCGCCAACCTGACCAAGCTGAGCCAGGCCCAAGCCGATTACATCAGCGTGCCAGTCGAAGGTCCGTACAAGCCGGAACATTACCGCTACTAAGCAACAAGAAAAAGCGCGACCGGCAACCCGCTCGCGCTTTTTTGTTTTCCCCTTTTCCATTTTCTTTTCACGCAACCATTTCAGAGTTCATGACGACAACCATGAGTCTTACTTGTCCGCAATGCCAGAAAGTCCCTGAACTCTGCTTATGTGATCAAATCACACCACACGATACCCGTTTGCATGTTGCGATTTTGCAGCACCCGCAGGAGCCGGATAAGCATCTGGGCTCGGCGATGCTGGCGCATTTGCAGCTCAGTAACTCTTCGTTGAAAGTCGGCTTGAGTGTCGCCAATCTGAAATCCGTTACCGGCTTTGACATCAATCCGAAAGAATGGGCCGTGTTGTTTCTTGGCAGTCAATACAAATTCCGCGAAATCCAGCAGCGTCAGGACGAGTCGGAAATTTATTTCTTCAACAACAAAGATGAAGAAGCGCAGGTTCCGCTTGAGCAAATAAAAGGCATCGTCGTGCTTGATGGCACCTGGGCGCAGGCAAAAACCTTGTGGTGGCGCAATCCCTGGCTGTTGAAATGCTGGCGCATTGTCATTCGTCCACGTCAGCATTCGCTGTACGGCAAGCTGCGCAAGGAGCCACGCAGTGAATGCCTGTCAACGATCGAATCGATCGCTTACACACTGGAAATTTTCGGTGAGCCGCAACAAGTCAGCGATGATTTGCTAGCATCTTTTCGCCGGCTTTTGCAACGCTATCGCGACGGCGTAAAACATGGCACGATAACACCTATCGGCAAACCCGGACCGTCACCACGGCGCCGGTCGAACAAGCCCAAAAGTTCATAATCAGTTTTCTGAATTGTTGGTCTAAAGCCCGTGTTGCAAGAGATCCGATCTGTCCAACTTGTAACCGGGCTTTAGTCCTGCAATATCGCCGACGAAGCCGTCATTTCCCAATCAGAAGCTCGATCCGGATCAGAAACTTGAACCGGGTTGACGCAGAAAATCTTGCTCTTCCCGCGTCGAATCACGCCCTACAATCGCATTGCGATGCGGAAAACGGCCAAAGCGCTCGATAATCTCCAGATGCTTCTGGGCATAATTCAGGTAATCACGAAACAATCCTTTCTGGGCCGGATCGGCGCGCTCGACCAGCGCCTGAAAATACTGCAGGCACATCTGCTGATCAGCCAGTCGTTCGCTGTGCTCCAATGGCATGAATACGAACACCTGGGCAATCAACGGCAATTGCACATAGTCATCACGCTCAAGCAATTGACCGGACAACCAGCGTGCGCGCTCATCGCAGGCGAATGACTGGGGTTGACCGCGAAACATATTGCGGGTCATTTGATCGGTCAGAATGATGCGTGCCAGCAGCGCTTCTGGCGCACGCTGGTCCTGCAGTCTGTCCTGCATTTCCTCGTCCAGCAGTTCAGCAAAACGATGACGAATTTCACTGTCGGTCTGCGTCGATTTTTGCCACCAGATCTTGCCTTGGGTTTTGGCCGTGACGGCAGCATCATGCCAATTGTCGCCAAACCAAAAGTTCAGCACCTGTTGCAAACGCCCGTCCATTCATCTGCTCCTGTCTACCCGCCTCGCAATTAACGATACAATAGCCCATCGGCAAACTCCAAGACGAACCGGCGTAGTCATGAACAATCAACAAATGATGCAACGCGATCTGGCGCACTTGTGGCATCCCTGCACACAGATGAGCGACCACGAGCGCTACCCGCTAATTCCGATCAAGCGTGGCGATGGCGTTTACCTGGAAGATTTCGACGGCAAACGCTATATCGACGCGATCAGTTCCTGGTGGACCAATATTCTTGGTCACGGTAATCCGGAAATCCGCGATGCCATCAAAGATCAGCTCGATCAGATTGAGCACGTGATCTTCGCCGGTTTTTCCCATCAGCCAGCCGTCGAGCTCGGCGAGAAGCTGGCGGCACTGACACCCGGCAATCTGAATAAATGTTTCTTCGGTGAGAACGGTTCCAGTGCCATCGAAATCGCGCTGAAAATGTCCTTCCACTACTGGCGCAACGCCGGTAAAACCGACAAGACCAAGTTCGTCGCGCTGAAAAATGGCTACCACGGCGAAACCTTGGGAGCGCTGGCCGTTGGCGATGTCGCGTTGTTCAAGGAAACCTACGCACCGCTATTGATGGAAGCAATGCTGGTCGATTCGCCGGATTGCTATTTCCGTGAAGCCGGTGAGAGTTGGCAGCAATACACTGAGCGTCAATTTGTCGCGATGGAAAAAATGCTGGCTGAACGCCACGGAGAAATCGCCGCCGTCATTCTCGAGCCGCTGGTGCAATGCGCGACCGGCATGCGCATGTATCACCCCGTTTATTTGAAGTTATTACGTGAAGCCTGCGATCGTTATGGCGTGCATTTGATCGCCGATGAGATTGCCGTCGGCTTCGGTCGTACCGGCACGATGTTCGCTTGCAATCAGGCCGATATCACCCCGGATTTTCTTTGCCTTTCCAAAGCACTGACGTCCGGCTTTCTGCCGCTATCGGCCGTCATGACCTCCGATGCGGTATTCAACGCGTTCTACGACAGCTACGAATCGATGCGCGGCTTCTTGCATTCACATAGCTACACCGGCAACCCATTGGCCTGCCGTTCGGCTTGCGCGACGATAGATTTGCTGTTGCGTGATAATTGGCTGGAAAAGAATCAGCGCACACAGCAATTGCTCCGGCATGCTCTGGAAGATTTGCAGGATCATCCGAATGTTGCGGAATTGCGACAAACCGGCATGATCATCGCGCTGGAAGTGGTCAAGGATAAGGCCAGTAAAACCCCGTTCGATTGGCGAGAGCGGCGCGGATTGCGGATGTATCAACACGCTCAGCAACACGGCGCATTGATTCGCCCGATCGGCTCCGTCGTTTATTTGATGCCGCCTTATGTGGTCAGCGACGAACAGATCGCGACACTTACTGAAATCATCAGAACCGGTTTGCCATTGATGGTGCAGTGACGCGTCAATCGCTATTCGGCGCGTTCCTGTCTGGCCTGTAGAAGCAAACCAACATAAATCAGGATCAATATCGGCGATAACAGCACGGACAGCGTAGTGATGATCAGCAGAATTGAATAGGCGGCATCGTTACCCGTTTTATCCGACTCCGAAATGCCAGCCATGATATTGAACACGACATGTTCGAGATTCAGCATGCTCAACGCGGTGACAATCAGGGTAAGCGGCAGCAAGCTTGCCACGATAATTTTCAATCCGCTGAGCTGCGCAACCCGATTGAGAAAATAGGCCAGCATTGCCACTCGCCAGCTCGCGACAACCGCCAGAAACCAGACATTCACGGTTTGTGCCAGCGCAAGCGGCATAAATCGTTCTACCGGAATGGCGTACAGCAATGCTGGCAAAGAAGTAAGCGTTACAAATAGCAGGACGTTTTTGTACTGCCAGTGGCGAGGGTTTAGTGGTGCAGCAATCAGCCAAAGCAAGGCGGCCAGGATCACCACGTATTCCAGCGAGCCCAATCCCAAGTGTTGCCACAGCTCAGCACGCGGATTATCCCAGTATCTGCCAATGCCGCATAACCAGGTTACGGTCAAGCCATAGAGCAAGTACGAGCGAAAGTCCTCCGGCGAAAACTCCATGCGGCGAAAGCTCAGCAATCGCCACTGATCACGCCAGATCTGTCGCCAAAGCTGTCCGCGACTCTTCATGAGTTCACATGCTCAATGCTTCACGCATCCGCTTTCTTTACTTGTTGCTGTTGCCAGCGTCGCATTTCGTCTTCCAGCACCGTTAATGGCACCGAGCCAAGCGACAGCAACTTGTCATGGAAGGCACGCAAATCGAATTTGCTGCCCAATGCTTTTTCGGCATCGGCGCGAATTTCGCGGATCTTGATTTCACCCAGTTTGTAGGAAAGCGCCTGCGCCGGCCAGGATATATAGCGATCGATTTCGGTGGTGATTTCATGCTCGGACAGCGCCGTGTTGTCGCGCATGAATTGCAGCGCCTGATCGCGGCTCCAGCCTTTGGCGTGCATGCCGGTATCGACGACCAGACGCGCGGCGCGCCACATCTCATAAACCAAGCGACCGAAGTGATCGTAAGGCGTTTCATAGATGCCCATTTCGACGCCAAGATGCTCGGCGTACAACGCCCAGCCTTCACCGTAGGCAGAGATGTATGAGTAACGGCGGAATGGCGGTTGCTCGCCTTGTTCGGCTGCCAACGCGTTTTGCAAATGATGACCCGGCACCGCTTCATGCAGCGTCAATGCCGGCAGGGCCCAAAGCGGGCGCTGGTCGAGTTTACTGGTGTTGACCCAGTAGAACCCGGCTTTCTTCGGATCGTTGCTGCCGGCGTAACGACCGGTCGTGTAGGTCGGTGCAATCTCGGCTGGAACCGGCACCACACCATAAGGTTGACGCGGTAATTTGCCGAAGTACTGCGGCAGTTTTCCGTCGATTTTCTTGGCCCAGTACGTTGCCGCCGACAGTAGTTCACGCTCGGTTTTGGCGAAGAACTGCGCATCG
Organism: Permianibacter aggregans; assembly: GCF_009756665.1. Taxonomy (GTDB): domain Bacteria; phylum Pseudomonadota; class Gammaproteobacteria; order Enterobacterales; family Permianibacteraceae; genus Permianibacter; species Permianibacter aggregans. The sequence goes on along the minus strand of NZ_CP037953.1, from coordinate 2,747,615 downwards.
GTACGCAGGTGATTCAGAAACGCCGGTAGATCACCGAGAAAATTGACCTGTTGGCGGATCTGCTCCATGTCATCGCGTATCCGCTTTACTTCGGCCAAACCAATCTGGTGAATTTTCTCGGCGCTCCAATCGAGCGTCGTGTAACGGTAAATCTCGGCCTGGTAAAACGCTTCGCCATTGGGCATCGCAGTAGCGGCAATATCGGCGCGCGCATTCGGCACATACTCATCGCGATAGAAGTTCAGAAATTGCCGAAACGCCGGCATCACCTGCTCGGCAATCACCGGCAGCAATTGGTCGAGCATCGCTTGTTGTTGCGCTATCGGCAGCGCGCTCAAATCCGGCAGGAACGGGCTTTTCTGCAAATCGGTTTCGAGCACGGCGACAATACTGGCATCACGACCCGGCAATACGACTTGCGGCACGCTGTAGCCGGTGTGCAGGCCGGTGCGCATCAACACCGTCATCTGCTCCAGATGTTTCGGCATGCCCTGCAGCCAACGCAGATAGCGCTGACATTGCTGCACCGTTTTGCATTCGGTATCGGCGGCATCGCGGATAATGTCGGCCCAGAACTGGGTGTCGCTGTTGAACGGCATCAGATAGCCGCCACGTTCGATTTCGCTGATGGCGTTGTCGATCTGGTCGGCAAAAATCCGGTAGTTGATGCGCTGCGCGCCACTCAATTTCTCGACCGGGATTTTCTGCAAGCGCTGCTGCACCGATTGCCAGTAGCTGAGGCGTTTGTCGATGGCGTCCTGGCTCCAGTCGGTCCACTGCCCGGCCGCCTCTTTATCGCCAAGACTGGCCGCAAACGACGGGTAGAACTCCATGCGCTTTTGCCATTCTTCCTTGTACAGCGCCTTGAACTGCGCCTCGGCGCTATTGGCGGCCGCCGACTGCCCAAACAGCAAACCGACCGCCAGCAGAATTGAACAAAATTTCGACATCAGTAACACACCATCTGCTCTGGTTAACCGTGCAAGGGTGCCCTGTTTCACAGATTTAACAGGTCTTACCAGTTATTGCTTATGCCGGTAATCTGAGGCTGTTAGAGTCATCTCCGACGCCATCGGTCGGCCACCCGAGCCCACCAGAAAATACCGATGGCGGACACGCATGGATGCCACTCATTCACTGCATTGGGGTAATCACGATGACTGGCACACTATCCGCTTCACCAGATGCTCTGGTTTGGACGGTACTGGTTGGCGAACCGCCGACCACCGCGTTTGATGCGCTGGCACTGCTCGATTTCGCGCTCGATGCGCTGCATGAGCTGTCGCTGCCGACGTCACGACGGGGATAACAAGTTACGGAGGGGAAAGGGCGTTCTTCGGAACGCCCTTTCTTTTTTCGGGAATTATTTCGAGGCTTGGCGCGCCAGCCGTGCGGCCGTCAACAACAACTCCGAATGCAAGCGCACCCGGTAATTCGGATTCACATACTGGAACTGGACGACGCCATCGGTATCGAGCACAAACACCGCCGGCACCGGCAAGGTGTAAAGTGTTTCACCGGCATACTTCTGCAGCTTGGCATTCACTTTTTCCTCGGCCATTTTCGCGTAGGCCGGGTCCACTCGGAAGGCAATACCAAATGCTTTTGCAGCTTCCAGACGGTAATCACTGATCAGTTGATAACCGAGTTTTCGTTCCTGCTCCATGGTGCGCAGCGTGTCCGGCAATTCCGGGCTGACCGCAATCAGTTGATAACCGAGTGCCTGCAGTTGTGGCTCAATGTCTTTCAATTGCTGCAACTGGGTGTTGCAGTACGGGCACCAGCCCCCCCGATAAAACACGACGATGCTCGGCTTTGTTGCTGCCAGCGCCCGCGCTTTCACCGGCTTGCCGTCGGCCTGCCAGAACACCACATCCGGAATGGTCTGCCCGACCAGAATCGGGCGCACCGATTCAGCATTTTCCGCGATATCCGCTGCTTGAATGACGACGCTGGTGAATAGCGCCATCAGCGCTCCAATGAATTTCTGCATTTCCGACTCCTTGATCAATGACGCTCTTCAGACGGCCTGGTACTGCCGTTGTTACAGCGGCTCAGGAGCAGAAAATTTTTCTGCGACCTGTTGACAATGGCGTCGCCTGTTTTATTCTGTATTCGTCGAATAACGAATTAATGACAGAGACCAACGCCATGAACAAACCTGCCAGCTCTTGTTGCGATGCCCCAGCCAAATCGGCGCCGGGCCCGGCCATTGATGCCGATGAACTGGCGACGATCTGCAAAGCGCTGGCGCATCCGGCCCGGGTCACCCTGTTGAAATACCTGGCGGACTATGGCACCTGCTATTTCGGCAAATTGACTGACGTGCTGCCGCTGGCGCCATCGACCATTTCCAATCACGTCAGCATCCTAAAAGAGGCCGGCCTGATTGAGGGCTCCTCGGATGAACAGCGGATCTGCTACTGCGTCAACCGCGACCGCCTGAATTACTTGAAGCATCTGATCGACCAGTTTTGAAACCCTGAATACCCGGCGCTGCGGCGTCACTTTTTAACTCACTTTATTCGCTTTTCGTCGAACATCGATTAAGGAGATGAACATGAACCACTCAGTCAAAGATTTGCCGGTCGCGGTCATTGGCGCCGGCCCTGTTGGTCTGGCAGCGGCGGCTCACTTGTTGGCGCGTGGCTTCACCCCGTTGATTCTGGAGGCCGGCCAAGCCGTGGCCAGCAACCTGGAAAGCTACCGCCATGTGCGGCTGTTCTCGCCGTGGCGCTACAACATGGACAGGGCGGCTTTGCGCCTGCTCGGCCAAACCGATTGGCAGACTCCGGATCTAGAGGCGCTGCCAACCGCTGGCGAGATGGTTGATCACTACCTGAAACCGTTGGCCGAACACCCGGCCATTGCCGCCCATCTCCACTTTGGTGAACGAGTTTCCGCCATCACCCGCTACGGCATCGACAAGGTAAAAACCCGTGACCGTCAGCTGGCGCCTTTTGTCGTGCGCACCCGCAATGCTGAAGGTGAAACCGAGTGGCTGGCACAGGCCGTCATCGATGCCAGCGGCACCTGGAATCAACCCAATCCGCTCGGCGCTAATGGCCTGCCGGCGCTCGGCGAGCAGCAATTTGCCGCCCGCATCCGCTACGGCATGCCGGATATTCTCGGCGCTGAGCGTGAGCGCTATCTGGACCGCCATGTGCTGGTCGTCGGTTCCGGCCACTCAGCCGCTGGCAGTCTGTTGTCGCTGGCAGAGCTGGCCGCCCAAGGCAGCGGCGTGAAAATCAGCTGGGCCATTCGTGGCGACAACCTGACCCGCGTTTTTGGCGGTGGTGAGCGTGACGGCCTGCCGGCGCGTGGTCAGCTGGGCTTGCGGCTGCGGGCACTACGCGAAAATGGTCAGCTGGCCTTGCACACGCATTTCCGGGTGCAGGCCATCGAGGCCGATGGCGAGCAGATGACGGTGCTGGCACTGGGCAATTTCGAGGGTGAAGGAGAAGGCGTACGGCGCATTGAAAAGGTCGACCAGATCATCGTTGCGACCGGTGGCCGGCCGAATCTGGCGCTCACCCGCGAACTGCGTTTGCGCCTCGACCCGTGGCTGGAAAGTTCCGAGCAACTGGCGCCGCTGATCGACCCGAACGAACACAGCTGCGGCACCGTGCGTCCGCATGGCCATGCCGAACTTGCCCATCCGGAAGCCGGCTATTACGCGGTCGGTGCACGCAGCTACGGCCGTGCCCCGAATTTTCTGCTGGCCACCGGCTACGAACAGGTGCGCTCGGTGGCCGCCGCGCTGGCCGGTGACATCGCCGACGCCGACGATGTGCAATTGGAGCTGCCCGAAACCGGGGTCTGTAGCGTCAGCTTTGCCGAGCCGACTGAAACGACAGCTTGCTGTGAAACCGCAGCAAAAGTTGGCAACAACGCCTGTTGCGGCACCGTCAGCTCAGAAGCCCGGCAATCTTGTTGCCCGGATCCGGCGCTCGCCATCAAGGCTCGAAGTGCCGCCGTGTCTGCAGCACCGGTGCGATCCAGCAGCTGCAAAACCGGTTGCGGCGTGTAGCGGACGGTTGCGCGGCCATGTCATCAACCATTGCGCCACGGCCCCCAGCGCCGGCAGCTCCCTTACTGGCGCTGCTGATCCCGGCGCTGGGCATCAGCCAGGTGCTGAACTGGGGCACCCTGTATTACAGCTTGGCGGTATTGGCCGCACCGATTCAAACGGCGCTGGGTTTTGGCCCGCTGATCACGTTTGGCTCGTTCACGCTAGGCATGTTGCTGTCCGGCTTGGTAGCGCCAACGTTTGGGCGCTGGATTGATCATCGAGGCGGTCGGCTGATCATGGCTTTCGGCTCGCTGCTGGCCGCACTGTCGTTTGTGTTGCTGGCCTTGGCCAGTGGACCGATAACGTTTTTGCTCGCCTGGCTGGTCGCTGGTATCGCCATGGCTGCCAGCCTTTATGAAGCAGCATTCGCCACCCTGCATCAATTGTTTCCGGTGCATTACCGGCGTGCAGTGACGATGCTGACGCTGATCGGCGGATTTGCCAGCACGCTGTTCTGGCCGTTGACACTGTTTCTGGTCGAGCAAAGCGACTGGCGCAGCACGGCGCTGATTTTTGCCGGATTGCATCTGCTGGTCGGTCTGCCGATCCATGCCTTGTTGCTGCCCAAACGCGAACCCGTCAGTTCATCGCCAGTCGTCAAAGCCAACGCGGTTCCGGTGACTTCCCAGCGCGCATACCGCTGGTTATTGGCGAGTTTTGTCGCCGGCACGTTTGTCTTCGCGGTGTTCTCCTCGTTC